>JANQIU010000060.1 GCA_028281985.1 Alphaproteobacteria bacterium
GGTGACCGCCGCCTGGACCGACACGTCAAGGGCCGAGACCGGTTCGTCCGCCACCACCACCGATGGATTGCCGGCGAAGGCCCGGGCGATCCCGACACGCTGCTTCTGCCCGCCGGAAAGCTGCCTCGGCCGCCGCTTGGCGAAGGCACGGGGTAGTTTGACCAGGTCCAGCAGGCGCATCACCCGTTCCTGAACCTTGGTGTGCTCCCGCTCTTCGCCCAGCTTGCGGACCACCCGGGCGATCTGCGAGCCGACGGTCATGCTGGGGTTCAGCGTCTCGTTGGGGTTCTGAAACACCATCTGCAAGGCGCCGAGCTGCTGGCGCGACCGGCGCATCACCGGCGTCCGGCCCACCTCGTCGCCTTCGAAAACCAGCTCGCCCTCGGTGGCGGTCTCCAGCCCCATCAGCACACGGGCGAAGGTCGACTTGCCACAGCCGCTCTCGCCGACGATGGCCACGGTCTGGCGCTTGCGGGCCTCGAAGCTCAGCTCCTCGTTGGCCTTCACATGCCGCACGCCCCGGCCGCTGATGACTGCCGCCAGCGAGCGGTCGTAGACCGGGTAGTATTTGCGCATCCGGTCGATGCGCAGGACCACTTCGCCCGGCTCCGTCGGCGGGTGGGCCGTGGCGTCGTTGTCGCCGGCCTCCCAGTCGATCGTCGACCAGCGGACGCACCGGGCATGATGGCCGGTCTCGCCGGCCCGGTCGTCCACGGTCTGCAGCCCGATGGTGCCGGCATCGCAGGTGCCCGATTGGAAATGGTCGCAGCGCGGACCGAAGTTGCAGCCCCGCGGCCGTTCGTGGGGCAAGGGCAACTGCCCGCGAATGGGCGTCAGCGGCCGGCTGTGCTTGTCGCGGGCCGGCGTGGGGATGCAGCCGAACAGCCCGCGCGTATAGGGGTGCCGGGGGTTCTTGAAGATGTCCAGAACCGGCCCGTCCTCCGCCACCTCGCCGGAATACATCACGCAGACCCGGTCGCAGGTGTCCAGAATCAGGCCCAGATTGTGGCTGATGTAGATCATCGCCGTGCCGCGTTCGCGGCTGATCTCGGCGATCAGGTCGACGATTCCGGCCTCGACGGTGACGTCAAGGGCGGTGGTCGGCTCATCGAGCAGCAGCAGCGATGGGTTGGACAGCAGCGCCATGGCGATGACCGCCCGCTGCTGCTGGCCGCCGGAAATCTGATGCGGATAGGCGGCCATGACCCGCTCGGGGTCGGCCAGGCCGACCCGCGCCACCAAAGCGCACGCCCGGTCGAAGGCTTCCGCTTCCGTACAGTCCGGCTCGTGGAACAGCGGGACTTCCATCAGCTGCCGGCCGATGGTCATGCTGGGGTTCAGCGCCGCCATCGGCTCCTGATAGACCATGGCGATCTCGGCCCCGCGGACCTGGCGTATCTCCGCGTCGGAGAAGTCGGCCATGTCGCGCCCCTTGAAGCGGATGCTGCCGCCGGTGATCGCTCCGTTGCGCCCCAGATAACGCATGATCGCCATGGCGACCGTCGATTTCCCGCAACCGCTTTCGCCGACCAGGCCGACCGCCTCGCCGGGCCGCACGGTCAGCGAGAAGTCCATCACCGCCGGGATCTCGGCGGCGCGGGTGAAATAGGAAACCTCCAGACGGTCGATCTCCAGGATCGGCGTATCTGCGGTTTCTGGTCCGCTCGATGCCATGGGTCTGGTCCGTCAGTCCTTCAGGGAGATTTCGCGCAGGCCATCGGCCAGCAGGTTCAAGGCCAGCACCAGCGATGAGATCGCCAGGCACGGGAATACGGTCGAATGCGGCGCCGTCAGCGCGATGTTGCGGTTCTCGGCGATCAGGTTACCCCAGTTGGGGTCCGGTGGCGGTAGCCCGAGGCCCAGGAAGCCCAGGACGCCGATGGTGATGGTGGTGTAGCCCAGCCTGAGACAGGCATCGACGATCAGCGGTCCCCGGGCGTTCGGCAGGATCTCCCGGAACATGATGTACCAGGAGCTTTCTCCGCGGGTCTGTGCGGCGGCCACATAGTCCCGATTGCGCAGGTCCAGCACCAGTCCGCGTACGATCCGCATGATCCCCGGGGCGCTGGCGAAGGTCACCGCCAGGACGATGTTGACCGCCGACCGTTCCATGACGGTGATGATGACCACGTAGAGAACCAGCACGGGGAAGGCCAGGATCATGTCGCTGATCCGGCTCAGCACATCGTCGATCCAGCCGCGCTTATAGCCAGCCAGCAGCCCCATCAGGATGCCGATGGCGTAGGCGAAGCCGGTAGCAATGGGCGCATAGATCAGCACCGACCGGGCGCCGTAGATCAACCGGGACAGAACATCGCGGCCCAGGCCGTCGCCCCCGAGCAGGTAGCGTTCCGTGCCGTCGGTGATCAGCATTTCTTCGTCGGTGAAGAAGGCGTGGCCCGCATCGGCGACGGACATCGGCGGGGCGTTGATCAGTGGGCTGATCTGCTGATCCGGCGGAAACGGCGCCAGAACCGGGGCCAGGATCGCTACCATCACCCAGAATACCAGGATGCCGGCACCGAGCATGCCGACCCAGCTCTCCCGCAACAGCAGCACGCCCCTGACCAGGCCGCGAGCAAAGCCGGCCAAGCCGGCAGCTAAGCGGGCGGCAGTTCCGGGGGAGAGGTCGTTTTCGATCTGGGCCATGGGGGAAGGCGTCCGTCAGGAAAACCGGATACGGGGGTTCAGGTAGGTGTAGCCGATGTCGGCGATCGTCTGGGTGGCGACCGCGACGACCGTGGCGACCATGGCGCAGGCCATGATCAGGTCGATGTCCACATTCAGCGCCGCATCCAGCAGCAACGCGCCGAACCCCTGGTAGGCAAAGAAGTATTCGACGACGATCACGCCCGACAGCAGCCAGTTGATCTGCAGGATGATCACGGTGAACGGCGCGATCATCGCATTGCGCAGGGCATGGCGCACGATCACCCGCTGATAGGGCAGCCCCTTCAGAACCGCGGTGCGGATGTAGGCGCTGTGCATGACCTCGGCCATGGACGCGCGCATCATCCGGGCGATGTAGCCGAAGCCGTACATCACCAGCACCGCCACCGGCAGCACCATCTCCGCCCAGTTGAAACCCTGGGTCATGCCGCTCGTGCCGGGCAGCCAGCCCAAAGCGAAGACGAAGACCGCCGACATCAGCACCGCGCTGGCAAACTCCGGCACCGAGGTCGTCATGACCGACACGAAGGTGATCGAGCGATCCAGCGACGATCCTTCCTTCATGCCCGACAGGATACCGAGGGTCAGCGCCAAGGGGATCATCACGGCGAAGACACACAGGCCCAACAGGCCGGTGTTGGCGAGGCGGCCCCAGAGCATCTCGGACACCGGCACGTTGAACCGGGTGGAGTGGCCGAAATCGCCCTGCAGCATGCCGGTGATCCACTCAAAGTACCGGACATAGATCGGCCGAAGGTAGCCGTTGTCCCGCAGCCAGTCCTCGCGCTGTATCGGCGTGGCAAACTGGCCGAGAACCCGGGTCGCCAGGTTCTCGACATTTACTTCCAGCACCGCGAACAGGATGATCGACACGACGAGCATCGTCAGCAACATCAGGACGATGCGTTTGGCCAGGAAGAAGATCACGCGGTCGAACTCCCGTTGCCGCTGTCGACGGCCCACCGGCGCCGGCAACCGAAGGGGTCGGCCGGCCCCGCGGGCGCGGCCAGCCGACTGGGATGAAGAACGACCCTCACTCCGACAGCCAGACCCCGTGGTAGTGGTGCTCTTCGGCCGGCTGGATCTGGAATCCCTGCACCTTGTCCGAGCTGGCGGTGTGGATCGACCGCCAGAACGGCTGGATGATCACCGCATCGCTTTGCAGCATGCGCTGCAGTTCCGCGGCGACCTCGCGACGTTCCTCGACGTCGAGGATGCCGTTGGCCCGGTCCAGCATCGCGTCGAACTCGGGGTTGGAATACGACGACTCGTTCCACGGCACACCGGTCCGATAGGCCAGGTTCAGCACCGTGACGCCAAGCGGCCGATGGGTCCACGACGTGAAGCCCAACGGCGCCGTCAGCCAGCGGTCCCAGTAGTTGCCGCCCGGCAGGATGTTGACCGTCAGGTTGATGCCGGCCGGCCGCACCATCTGGGCGATCACCTGACAGGTGTTGGGCTCCCAGGTCGGCTGGGCAACGCAGTCGATGGAGATGTCAATGCCGTTCGGGTACCCCGCCTCGGCCAGGAGCGCGCGTGCACGCTCGTAGTCCTGCTGCGGCTTCGGCAGATCGGCGTATTCCGGGTGCACCGGCGCCACATGGTGGTCCTCACCCGCGCTGCCGAACGACTGGTACCCCAGTTGCAGCAGGACGTCGTGGTTGATACAGGCCTGAACCGCCTGACGCACCAGCGGGTTGTCGAACGGCGCCTCGGTGACCTTCATCCGGGCAACGCCGGTCTGGGCGGTCACCGTCTCGTACAGAACCAGGTCCGCCCGGTCGTTGACCGCCGGCACCTGATCGATGCTGAACAGCCGATACAGGAGATCGACCTGGCCGGATGCCAGCGCCGCCAGCGTGGCCGCCGGATCATCGCCGTGATCGATGAATTCCAGCCCGTCGAGATGGACTGCCGGCCCCCAATACTCTTCCGGGTTCCGGCGGCGATAGACCGCCCGCTGCCCGACGGAGAATTCCTCCAGCAGGAACGGCCCGGTGCCCACCGGGTTCTCGACGAAGTTGCCGCCTTCCTCCAGGAACCGACGATGGGTGATGAGGGCGGGGTAATCGGTCATGTTCTCCGGCAAGGTCAGGTCTGGCACCCGCAGATTGAACCGGACCGTGTGGTCGTCGATCTTCTCCAATGCGTTGGGCAGGATCGGGTCGCCGTCATTCGGCCCGCGCAGGCTGGCGAAGCGGCCGTAATTCGACGAACCGGTCGTCGGATCGAGCCACCGCTCGAAGTTGAAGATCACGTCGTCGGCGATGAAATCGTCGCCGTTGTTCCACTTCACGCCTTGGCGCAGATAGAAGGTCCAGGAGGTCAGGTCCTCATTGGCTTCCCACCGTTCCGCCAGCCAGGGACGCGCGACGTTGTCCGGACCCAGCATGACCAGCGGCTCGATCACCTGGCGCGCGGCGTTGCCCTCCTCCGACCAGTCGTAGACCGCCGGATCGGCACCGTCCTTGATGTTCATCGAGCAGCGAAGCACGCCGCCCTCACGCACGCCTTCCTGTGCCCGGGCCTGCGGCGCCGTCAGTCCTGCCATGGCATAAGCGGTCGTTGCCGACAGGCCGAGCAGTGTCGACACACGCAGGAACTCGCGACGGCTAACTCTGCCTTCCTCGAGCTCTTTGGCCAATTTCGGAATAGCAGAATGAACGCGCTGCATGCTTTGCCGGTCCATAGAAGTCTCCCACATTGTCCGTTAACCGCAAGTTCAGGATCTGAAGCAATCGCCAGAACGATTATTTCAACATTTCCTGATTTATGTCGCCCGCGTATGGGTCAGCGATTTCGCGATGGCAGGGCGAAGGCGGCTCGATTTCATGGCGACTCTAGGCCGGACTTTGGTGATGTCAAACTATAATCGGGATACCGTGCAAATCTGCGCCGATTTGTGACGAGGAATGCGACATTCAAACCCTTGGACCGCGATCAGCTTGCGCCGTCTGACGGTTGGAAGTTCACCTGCCAGTTGTAGGGTCGAAACCTGACTGTGTAGTCTTCCGGAACCGGATCGTCCGCCCGATAGCGGTTGACGTAGGCCAGCAAGCCGGGACCGGCGGCCAGGAACTCCTCTTCATAGAAGCCGAAGATTTCGTTCAGCGTCACGGTCCGCGCCTGGTGATCGACGATCACGTTTTGCGGTTCTGTGACGAACTCGCGTGTCGCGGCCGCCAGTTCCGCCTCCAGGTTGTCCCCGGTGAAGGGCTGCTGCGGCAGGCGCGGGCAATCCCGAACCATGCAGTTCAGGGCGAAATGCGCGCGCGGCTCGGCATACCGGGGGATGATCAAAGCCCGTTCCAGGTCGAACAGGTTGATCGACCGGCCGCCCAGTTGGAACTGCGGCAGGATGAAGAAGTCGACCAGAGTCGTGCCCGCGAGGGTTCGCGGGAAGTCCTGCTCCAGCACGTTCACCATCGCCAGGGCATTGTAGGCGTTGATCAGATAGGCCAGTTCATGGTCCCGGGTGGGAAACAGCGCCGGATGGCTGTCGGGGCTGACCGCGTATATGTAGGCCACATAACGGTCGAGCCGGGCACGCGCCTGGGACAGGCCGCGAAAACCCACCCGACCCCGGTCGTCGACATGCCGCGCCAGGATCGCCGCCCAGTCGGCCGACGCCTGCTCGGGCGTGATCGCCGGTCCCAGGGTATCGAGCCGCGCCGGTACGCCGTAACAGCCACCCAGCAGCAGCGCGAACAGCAGCACGGTCGTTCTCATGGCGTATCCCCTTCCCCTTGCGCCCAGTCGCGTTTCAGGACGCCCTTCACCGTCTTTCGGCTGTGCCGGACGAACCGATCCGTCGGCGGTTGCTCGGTTTCCCGGCCGGTCAAGGGGTCCCAATAGCCCGTGGCGGTGCGGATCGGCTCCAGGATCAGGTCGTCCCGACGGGCATTGTGGACGCACATCGACAGCGTCCCGTCGGCGGTGGCCGTGTGGAAGATGCAGGCGTCGATGCGCTCGCGCTCCAGCGAGCAGGCGTCCATGAAGTTATGGATCATGAAGGACAGCTTGTGGACCCGGCCGCGCGAGCGCAGCAGGCTGCGCCGCATCGCCCAGGTACGGCCGGCGGCCCAGGTGACCGCGGCCCCAAGATACTGGGGATGCCGCACCAGCCAGCCTGCCGAACGCGCCAGGGACCGGCGCACGCTGCGCCGGTCCAGGGACAGATCGCCCGTCGCCGCAAGCAGTCTGGCGGGCAGCCGGTCGTCATCGGCCAGCGGGTAGGCACGGCCACCGCACACCAGGGCCAGGGCATACCGGTTGCAGCGGGCATGGCCCGGCTGGAACTGGCCGAACCGCAGGGCACCATCGGCAGCCCGGTTCATCGCCTCTTCCAGCCCCGCCAGCGTAATGGCTCCGCCATGACGGCGATCGACACCGCGCCCGGTTTCCGCCTGAACCTGGAACGAGGCCAGGTTGACCGCGTCTGCCTGGCTGACGAAGAAGCGGACGAGGTCGGGCACCTCGGCGACGTTGCCGGCGAAGACGGTCGTATTGAAGTAGATGGCCAGCGGCAGCCCCCGTGCAGCCTCGATCAGCTTCAGCCGAACCGCGTTGAGGTCGCGCTCGGTGGCGTAACCCTTACGCTCCTGGGTCAGGTCCACATGGAAAGCGACTTCGGTCAGGCCGGCATCCACGAGCCGCTGCAGGAACGGCCGGGTAGCCCGGATGCCGTTGGTGAACAGAGCCGGCCGAAGTCCGCATGCCGCCGCGTAGCGGACGATCGCCGCCAGTTCGTCCAACTTGCGCAGCGTTGGGTCGCCGCCGGTAATCTGCAGATTGGTGCCAGGACCATAGAGGGCGAAAACGGTATCGATCCGGCGCTTCACTTCGGCCAGGGGCAAGTCTTGAACCGCCTCGGCGTTCTCCGACAGGTAACAGATGGTGCAATCCAGGTTGCACCGTTGGGTGATCTCCAACGCCACGCAACCGATGCCCCATCGCCTGCCGGCGACCTGGGCCGGGTGCCACTGGCCCGTCGCCTGCATCCGCCGGCGCATGCGCGCGATGGCCGGCGCCTGCCCCACATCCGGCTGCTCGACGGGGTGACTTGCCACCTCCTCCGGCGTCAACAGCATGTCGGCGTTCTCGCGTTCGCTCATTCCACAGGAGGTGGGAAACCCGCCGCGGCCCCGTACTCACGATTGTCGAGCGGGATTTCACACGGGGGTGACGACCGCGTGCTTCGGGGCTTGCCCCCCGCCGCCCCGCCCGATAAGCCCCTACCTTCCGTACGGGGTTAGATGCCCGCGTCGATCCGAACACCTCCGGGTGCATGGCCATGGTAACGATGAAAGAGTTGGCGGCGCTGCTGGACGGGCGCCTGCAGGGTGACGGCGCGCTGCCGGTCCACCGCGCCGTGCATCCGGGCGATGCCGCAGCCGATGCCGATCTGGGCGTTGCCTTGTCCAAGGAAGTGCTCCGGCAGCTTCCGCAAAGCCGCGCGCGGATCGCCCTGATCCCGGAGGGTGCGGACATTTCGGAAACCGCGGCGGGACCCTTGGCGGGATCGGTGACCGTCGGCAATCCCCGCATTGCCCTGGCCGGCATTACCCGCCTATTCGATCCAGGGCTGCCGGCCAAGCCGGGCATCCACCCGTCCAGCGTCGTCGAAGCCGGCGCCGATATCGATCCGACGGCCGCAATCGGTCCATTCTGCCATGTCGGCGCGGGCGCCCGGATCGGGCCGGGCACCCATCTTGTGGGGCACGTGACCATCGGCCCCGCAGCGCAGGTCGGGTCCGACTGCCTGTTCCACCCGGGCGCACGGCTGGGTCGCGACGTCCGGGTCGGCGATCGGGTGATCCTGCACCACAATGCCAGCCTGGGGGCCGACGGGTTCAGCTTCCTACCGCCCCGCCCCGGCCACTCCGACAGTGCCAAACAGACCGGCGCCGCGGCCGCGCAGCAGGAAAGCCTGATGCGGATCCACTCGCTCGGCGCCGTTGAACTGGCCGACGATGTGGAAGTGGGGGCGAACACCTCCATCGACCGGGGCACGTTCCGCAGCACCCGGATCGGCCGCAACACCAAGATCGACGACCTGGTGATGATCGGCCACAACTGCGTCATTGGCGAGGAATGCATGCTGTGCGGCCAGGTGGGACTTGCCGGCAGCGTCACGGTGGGCGACCGCGTGGTGCTGGCCGGACAGGTCGGCGTCGCCGATCACATCACCATCGGCAGCGACAGCGTCGTTGGCGCCGGGTCCGGCGTTCCCTCAAACCTGCCCCCCCGGTCGGTGGTCCTTGGCTATCCAGCCATGCCGAAGGAAGACATGTTCGAGCAACATCGCTATCTTCGTCGTCTCAAGCGGCTCTATCGGGATGTCGACATGTTGAAGAAGGCGCAATCTGCGGGTCGCGCCGACCGGGATTCCGAATAGCGCGCCACGCCTTCACCATCACATTGCATCGTCCAGAGGATTAAGGGATGTCCACGCCACAGGAAATCGAGGCCGGGGTCTTCGAGGAGATTGCCAACGAGTTGAAGATCGAGGCTGCGGAACTTCGTGTGGACACGAAGATCTCGGAGCTTGAAGCCTCTTCGCTGAGCGTGATGGAGATCATCTTCGCCATCGAGGAGCGATTCAACATCGAGCTTCCCTACAGCGCCAACGATCTCGCCGGCCTGCAGAGCCTGGGTCAGATCGTCGAAGCCGTCGAAAACACGCTCCAGTCGAACGCAAACACGGCATAGGGTATCCAACGCCGGAGAAGACGCAGGTTTCTGCGGCTTGCCGATCTCGTCCGGTACTCGATTCTTTTCGCATTCCCGGAGAACTTCTATGCGCCGCGTCGTCGTCACCGGCATGGGCGTCGTTTCCTCCATAGGCAACGACAGGGAAACTTTCTGGGACAGCCTGAAATCCGGCCGCTCCGGCATGCGCCGCGTCGGCACGGAATACGGCGACCCCGCACCGGTCCCCATTGTCGCGGATGCGCTGGACTTCGACCCGGCGCCCTGGGTCAGTGAAAGCCGGATCGGCCTAATGGACCGGTTCGCGGTTATGGGCGTCGCCGCGGCCAGGCAGGCCCTGGACGATGCCGGGTTGGCCGTCACCCCGGAATCCGCACCGCGCATCGCCACGATCTTCGGCAATGGCGGCGGTGGCTACGTGATCCTGGATGAGAGCTACAGACGCTTGTACCAGGACGGCAAAACTCGCGTTCATCCCCTGATGATCCCCAAGGCGATGCCCAACGCGGTCTCCAGCGGCATCGCCATGGAGTTGGGGTTCAAGGGCCCAAACTACACGGTCTCCACCGCCTGTGCCTCGTCGAACCACGCCATCGGCCAGGCTTATTGGGCGGTTCGCAGCGGTGTGGCGGATGCCGCCATGACCGGCGGCTGCGAGGCGTTGCTGGCCCACGGCGTACTGAAGGCCTGGGCGGCAATGCGGGTCGTCGGCCGCGATGTCTGCCGGCCCTTCGCCAAGTCACGGACAGGGATGATCCTGGCCGAAGGCGGCGGCGCCTACCTTCTGGAGGAGTTGGAGGCCGCAAAGGCGCGCGGCGCCCGGATCTACGGGGAGATCGTCGGATTCGGCATGTCGGCGGACGCCAAGGATCTGGTTGCCCCGGATGTGGACGGCTGCGCCCGCGCGATGCAATCCGCCCTGGACGACGCCGCCCTTTCGCCGGAGGAGGTGCAGTACATCAACGCCCACGGAACCGGAACGCTGGCCAACGACGCCACGGAGACCAAGGCGATCCGCCAGGTGTTCGGCGCACAGGCGGATCGGCTGGCCGTCAGTTCCACCAAGTCGATGCATGGCCACGCCCTTGGCGGTGCCGGGGGGATCGAGTTCGCAGCCGTCCTGATGGCGCTGACCCAAGGCATTCTGCCGCCCACCATCAGCCTGGACGAACCCGATCCGGAATGCGACCTGGACTACATTCCCCATGCCGCCCGGAAAGCCGATATCGACGTGGCAGTCAGCAACGCCTTCGCCTTCGGCGGCCTGAACGCAGTGGTGGCGGCACGGCGCGTGGATAGCTGAGCATGCCCGAAACGGCCCCGTCGATCGGCGATCCCCGCGCCTTCCTGAAGGGTCTGTTCGACACGGCGGTGGCCAGCGTTTCAGCTGATCTGGTGGTTGCCCCGGCCCTGCCCGACCGGCCGAAGGGGCGTGTCGTTGTCGTCGGCGCCGGCAAGGGCGCCGCGGCGATGGCCCAGGCTGTCGAACAGGCCCGGCCAGACTGGCCGCTGGAAGGCGTCGTGGTCACGCGCTACGGCCATACCGCACCGACGGACCGTATCCGCGTGGTCGAGGCCGCCCACCCCACCCCCGATGCCGCGGGTCGCGCGGCTGCACTCGAGATCATGGCGCTGGCCGGAGGCCTGGACGCCGACGACCTGTTGCTGTGCCTGATCTCCGGTGGCGGCTCCTCGCTGCTGGCCCTGCCCGCCCCAGGCCTGTCGCTGGAGGACAAACAGGCGGTCAACCGGGACCTTTTGCGCAGCGGCGCCACGATCGGCGAGATCAACACCGTGCGAAAGCACCTATCGGCGATCAAGGGCGGCCGTCTGGCGGTCGCCGCCCACCCCGCCCGCGTGCTGACGCTGATGGTGTCGGACGTTCCCGGAGACGACCCGGCCGTCATCGCCTCGGGACCGACCGTCGCCGACCCGGCGACCTTCGCCGACGCACGACAGGTGCTGGCCAGATACGCCATCGATCCGGCACCGGCCGTCGCCGCCCACCTGGAGACCGGCGCGGAGGAGACACCGAAGCCCGGCGACCCACGCCTGGCCGGGGCCGAACACCGGATCGTCGCGACCCCGCAGGACGCCCTGGAAGCCGCCGCGGACGCGGCGCGACGCGCCGGCGTAACCCCCGTCATCCTCGGCAATGCGATCGAGGGCGAGGCACGCGACGTCGCTCTTGTTCACGCTGGCATCGCCCGACAGGCGGCGACCTATGACCAGCCGGCGGCGAGGCCCTGCGTGATCCTGTCGGGCGGCGAGACGACAGTGACTGTCCGCGGGAACGGCCGCGGCGGTCGCAATGCGGAGTTTCTGCTGGCCCTGGCGGTCGCGCTGGAGGGCCATCCCGGCACCCACGCCATCGCCTGCGACACCGACGGCATCGATGGGACGGAGGACAATGCCGGCGCGATCATCAGCCCGGATACGCCGGCCCGGGCTGCGGCCGCC
>JANQIU010000121.1 GCA_028281985.1 Alphaproteobacteria bacterium
CGTATGCCGGACCACGCGGGCCAGGGCCTCGTCCAGTTCCGCCTGGCCGCACAGGCCCAGCTGCACCGGGTGACGCGGCTTGATGTTCGGCGTGTTCCAGTGCGTCCGGTCGCGCACCGCGCCGATGGTCGGCTTGGTCGTGCCGATGAGTTTCATCACCGCGGAGTCCGGTAGTTCCGGATGCTCCTTCAACAGCCAGGCAATGGCGTCGGGCTTGTCACCGCGCTTGTTGACGGGGGTGTACTTCGGTCCCTTGGCGCGGGCCACCGGGGCCGGCACGTCGTGTTCGGCCAATTGCAGGTCGGCGGCCGGATCGGCGGAACAGCGCGCCAGCTCCTCCTTGGTCAACTGCCCGTTGGCGATCGGGTCCAGGCCGACCATGCCGGTGGCGACTTCGCCGTCGGCGATCGCGGTGACCTCCAGCTCATGCAGGCCGCAGAACTTGGCGATCTGGCGAAAGGTGAGTGCGGTGTTTTCTACCAGCCAAACGGCCGTGGCCTTCGGCATTAAGGGTTGGGCCATGTTGTCCTCGCTCCGTCGACCGGTCCCGGGCAATAGTGTTCCGCCGCGCGCCCGGTATCTCGAACGCGCCCCCAAAAGGGCCGGTGCCTCGTTGGGGAAGGGGAACCGCAGACTATAGGGATGCCGGTCGGCGGTGCAACGGCATCAAACGGTCAGCAGGATCTTGCCGATGTGTTCGCTCGATTCCATTCGGGCATGGGCGGCGGCGGCGTCCGCTAGCGCAAAGCGCTGATCCAGCACCGGCCGAATCCGGCCGTCGGCCAGCATGGGCCAGACTTGGCGGCGCAGTGCATCGGCGATCGCGGCCTTTTCCGCCACCGGGCGCGGTCGCAGGGTGGAGCCGGTCAGGACCAAGCGTCGCCGCATCACCAGGGACAGGTCGACCGTTACCTTATGGCCGGACAGGAAGGCGATGCTGACATGCCGGCCACCTTCGGCCAGCGCCTTCAGGTTGCGGGGTACGTAGTCACCGCCGACCATATCGAGGATGACGTCGGCACCGGCCCCGTCGGTCAAATCCAGGACCGCCGGAACGAAGTCCTGCGTGCGGTAGTTCACCGCCAGATCCGCGCCCAGGTCGTGGCAGGCAGCACATTTCCGGTCGCTGCCCGCGGTGGTCGCAACGCGGGCACCGAAGGCCTTGGCCAGTTGGATCGCCGTCGTGCCGATGCCGCTGGTACCGCCGTGGACCAGCAGCGTTTCGCCGCGGCCCAGCCGGGCGCGGTCGAAGACGTTGGCCCAAACCGTGAAGAATGTTTCGGGCAGGGCGGCGGCCGTCTCCAGCTCCATCCCGTCGGGGATGGGCAGGCATTGCGCCGCCGGCGCTGTGCAGTAGGCCGCGTATCCGCCGCCGGCGACCAGCGCACAAACCCGATCGCCGATACCCGGCGCACCCACGTCGGCGGCCTTGTCGACAACGGTGCCGGCCACTTCGAGGCCGGGCAGGGGACTGGCACCGGGCGGTGGCGGGTAGACCCCCCGGCGCTGCAGAACATCTGGTCGGTTCACGCCGGCGGCCGCAACCCTGATCAGGACCTCGCCGGCGGCCGGCCTGGGCACCGCGGCGGTGGTCGCCCGCAGGTTTTCCGGGCCGCCGGGTTCGGCGATCTCCACGACGTCCATGGATTCCGGCAGGGGCTGGGTCATCGCGGCCTCCAGGCGGCTTCGGCAGGTCTTGCAGGTGTAGAAAGCCGAAAGCAGAGTGACAAGCCGCCGCCGAGGCGGCCGAACAGGGGAGGTTGGCGCATGGAACCCGACGATCTGCTGCCGCGCAACGCACCGCCGCAGAAGAAGAACCTCGAAATCATGGGCGTGTCGGAACTGGAGGAGTACATCGCCGATCTTGAGGCGGAGATCGCCCGCGCCCGCGCCATCATCGAAAGCAAGCAGTCGCACCGCAGCGGTGCGGAGGCGCTGTTCAAGGGCTAGCCGCGCAAGCCGGCGGGGGATGCACCGGCAAACGAGAAGGGGAGAAAACCACGATGCTGCAGGGGAAAGCCGCCCTCGTCACCGGTTCGACGAGCGGTATCGGCCTTGGCGTCGCCCGGGCGCTGGCCGGGCAGGGCGTATCGGTCATGCTCAACGGCTTCGGCGATCCGTCGCAAATCGAAGCCCTGCGCGCCGAACTGGCGGCCCAGTCCGGCATGCCGGTGGCCTATCATGGCGCCGATGTCGGCGACCCCGACCAGGTCGCGGCCCTGGTTGCCGCCACCGAACAGGCGTTCGGATCGCTCGACATCCTGGTCAACAACGCCGGTATCCAGCACACCGACCCGGTCGAGCGGTTCCCCCAGGAGCGGTGGGACGCGGTTATCGCCGTCAACCTGTCGGCGGCGTTCCATGCCATTCAGGCCGCCTTGCCGGGGATGAAGGTGCGCAACTGGGGCCGGATCATCAACATCGCCTCGGCGCACGCGCTGACTGCCTCGATCAACAAGGCGGCCTATGTCGCGGCCAAGCACGGTCTCCTGGGCCTTACCAAGGTGGTCGGGCTGGAGACGGCGGAAACCGGCATCACCTGCACCGCCATCTGCCCGGGCTGGGTACGGACCCCGCTGGTGGAAAAGCAGATCGAGGCTCTGGCGGCGCGCGACGGCACCAGCATCGACGAAGCGGTGGCCAACCTCCTGGGGCCGAAGCAGCCCAGCAAGCAATTCGTCACACCGGAGCAGATCGGCGGGGCGGCGCTGTTCCTGTGCTCCTCGGCGGCCGACCAGATGACGGGCGCCGCGCTCAGCGTCGATGGCGGCTGGACGGCGCAGTAACCCGGGCGCGAAGCCCGTTTCGTTTAGGCGAAGACAGCCTCCGAAGCCCCTGGGGCCGAGAAACGCAACTGCCGTCCGGTCAGCCGCAGGCGGTCGCGTGCATGCGTTGCACCTGGCGATAGAGGCTCAGGGATCGCCGCATCAGGTCGCGCAATGCCGGCGGGATCTCGGCGTCGTCGGCCCAACCGTCCTCCAGGCAAACGGCCTCGGCGGCCGGCGCAAACTCCTCCGACAGCGCCCGGCTCATCGGCATCTCGCCCGCCGCTGCGGCCTTCTGGGCGAACAGCCACGCCATGGCCTGAGTCAACCGGCTGGTGATGCGCAGGCTTTCCTGGCTGATCAGCAGACGTGTCGATACCGGCACCGTGTCGGAATCGGCCGCCTCGCCATACGCCATGTAGTTGCGCGCTTCGTGCACCAGCGCCAGGGCATTCCGGTATGCCCGGTCGACGAACAGCCCCCCGCCGACAACGTTCGGTGCCGCCGTCGCCGACATTTCCTGACTGTCCCGGTCGGTCGTTTGCGGGCTGGACGATGCGGTCTTCGACCCGCCGATCTGTCGATTGTCCATCAGCCCGTGTTCCCTTTTCGTGCGCATCTTGAAGCGTCAAAAGACATTATTACATGTAGGGCGGTTCGGACGCCAGTAAATGGGTTCGGAACCGAAACGGATTGGCGTAGCCGTTGGTCGGTGCGCCACAGAACATGATATCGCTTGGAAGGAGGATATCAGAGATGCGTACGTACGACTTTTCCCCACTCTTCCGCTCGGTTATCGGCTTCGATCGGCTTTCGCAGCTGCTTGATACGGCTGCCAAGGTCGACGAATCGACACTGGGCTATCCCCCCTACAACATCGAGCGCGTGTCGGAGGACCGCTACCACATCTCCATGGCCGTCGCGGGCTTTGCCGAGAAGGACCTGGAGGTGACGCAGGCCGAGAACACGCTGACGGTGCGCGGCAAACTCGGCGACGGGGGCGACGCCAACACCTACCTGCACCGCGGCATCGCCCGGCGGGCGTTCGAGCGCCGGTTCCAACTGGCGGACTATATCAAGGTCACGGGCGCGAGCCTGTCGAACGGTCTCCTGCATGTCGATCTCGTGCGGGAGGTGCCGGAGGCGATGAAGCCGCGGACCATCGAGATCGCCGCCGGTACGCCGGTGCAGATCGAGAAGGCGGCAGCCTAGAGCGCAGTCAGGTGAGGCCGAAACAAGTCTGCTTCGGCCTCACCTGTGAGCCTCGCTCCGACGACCTGCTCTAGCGCCGTATCACGGCATTCGATGCCGGAATCGGAAGGGGCGCCCCATCTGGGGCGCCCCATTTTTGCGATCCTTGTCGAGATCGGCAGGAGAGCCATCCGAGTCGGTGGCCCTCGCTCTTGTTCTTGTAGCCTCACCCGCTCAACCCGAGCGGGGGAGAAGCTAGCGAGGGCGGCTGTGACCGGTCAAGTCGGATTCAGATCGGGTCCCGAACCGGCACCCGAAAAACAAAGAGCCGCCCAAGAAGGGCGGCTCAGGTTCAACAGGGAGGCATCAACAAGGATCGGAACAATGACGCATCGTGAGTCACCATCACCGATAATGCTGAGCTTAAAGTCGTCATCTTAAAACATGGTTAACGGCCGAATTTTTTTCATCACAGATGTCAGAACCGGTGCTTCCCGAACATGACTGCCATTAGAGCGCGTACCGTGACCTGACGAGTCGACCGGGCATCGAAACCGGTATGCGTGTCCCACTATCCTCGACACACCGCAAGGAAGCCGCGCCCTCTCCAAATAGTGGCTCAACATCGAACGAAATGCAAATCTCGGATGCAGGATGGGCCAAAAAGATACGCGCTCCCATAAATGGGGAGCAGGCGACTATACCGATGGAAACGCAGCCGATCGCGAAGAGCGGCGGTTACTTCAGGCCAAAGCCCTCGAAGCGCTTGCGGAACTTGGCCATCTGGCCGCCGCGGTCGACCACCCGCTGGACGCCGGTCCACGCCGGGTGCGACTTGGCATCGATATCAAGACGCAGCACATCCCCTTCCTTGCCATAGGTGGATCGCGTCTTGAACTCGGTTCCATCGGTCATCACCACGGTAATCTCGTGGTAATCGGGATGAATACCGTCTTTCATCTATCCGTCCTCCGGGAAAACGAGCGCGGCTTATAGACGAGGACGCACCGCGATGGCAAGCGGCCGATCGCCCTCGCGCCTTGTCGTGACTGCATGGCAGGGCTATGCGGCAGACGTGGTGGGTGCCTGGCGATCTGGCGATAGGTTCATAACGACGATGATGCGCAGACGAGAAGGCGAAGCCCTGGCCTGGGATCGGGATACGGCCGAGCGGACCGGCCGGCGGACGCTGCGACCGCTGGCGCAGCTGCTTCCCTATCTTCGGCCCTATGGCCTGCAGATCGTCGGCGCGTCCGTCGCGTTGACGGTGTCGGCCGGCACCGTCCTGTCGCTGGGGCAAGGCTTGCGAACCCTGGTCGATCAGGGGTTCAGCGAGGGCGATGCGGCGCTCTTGGACCGGGCGCTGCTGGTTCTGGTCGGGGCGGTCGTGGTCCTTGCTGTCAGCACCTATGCCCGGTTCTTTCTGGTGTCCTGGATCGGCGAGCGCCTCGTGGCCGACCTGCGACGGGTCGTTTACGGGCATGTCGTCAGGCTTTCGCCGGGATTCTTCGAAACCACGCGGACGGCCGAGGTGGCATCGCGCCTGACCGCCGATACCGCGGTGCTGCAAACCGTCATCGGATCATCGGTTTCGATTTTCCTGCGCAACGCCCTGATGCTCGTCGGGGGGCTGGCGCTACTGGTCGTGACCAGTCCGCGGCTGACCGGCCTGGTGATCCTGGTCGTGCCGATGGTGATCGTGCCGATCATTCTGTTCGGCCGGCGGGTGCGCCGCCTCAGCCGCGACAGCCAGGACCGCATCGCCGATGTCGGCGCGCAGGTCGAGGAGAGCCTGTTCGCCATCCGCACCGTCCAGGCCTTCGGTCACGAAACCCTGGAACGCAATCGAATGCGCGATGCCGCGGAGTCCGCCTTCGCCACAGCCAAGCGGCGTATCGCCACCCGCGCCTTCTTGATCGCCACGGTCATCGTGCTCGTGTTCGGTGCGGTGGGCGCGATCCTCTACGCCGGGGGTCGGGACGTTCTGGCGGGACGGATCAGCGGGGGAGAGCTGTCCGCCTTCGTCTTCTATTCGGTGCTGGTCGCCGGGGCGACCGGCGCGTTGAGCGAGGTGCTAGGGGAGATTCAGCGCGCCGCCGGGGCCACCGAGCGCCTGCTGGAGCTGCTGAATACGCCGCCGCAGATCGCGGCACCGGCGCATCCGCAGCCACTGCCGACGCCGGCGCGCGGGGCGATAGCGTTTGACCGGGTCGTCTTCCACTATCCGTCGCGACCGGACCAGCCGGCCTTGAACGGGCTTGACCTGACCGTCGAACCCGGCACGCGGATCGCTCTGGTCGGTCCCTCGGGCGCCGGGAAGACCACGGTGTTCCAGCTTCTGCTGCGGTTCTACGACCCGCAATCGGGAGGCATCCGGATCGACGGCGTCGATCTGCGCCAGGCCGATCCGGCCGACATCCGCAGCCGCATCGGCCTGGTCCCCCAGGACCCCGTCCTGTTCACCGCCAGTGCGGGAGAGAACATCCGGTACGGCCGGCCGGACGCGTCGGCGGACGAGGTCCGGGCGGCGGCCGACGCGGCCAACGCGCTCGGCTTCATCGATGCGCTGCCGGCGGGGTTGGACACGCCGCTGGGCGAAAAAGGCGTCAGGCTTTCGGGCGGCCAGCGACAGCGTATCGCCATCGCCCGCGCGGTGCTGCGCGATCCCGCGGTCCTGCTGCTGGATGAAGCGACCAGTGCACTGGATGCGGAAAGCGAACAGGCCGTCCAGTCCGCGCTGGAGGCGCTCATGCGTAACCGGACCACATTGGTGATCGCCCACCGCCTGGCGACGGTCCAGCATGTCGACCGGATCGTGGTGATGGACCGTGGCACAGTGGTGGGCGTCGGTGCCCATGAGGACCTTGTGCGCCAGGACGGGCTTTATGCCCGTCTGGCAGCCCTGCAGTTCAACGCTGCAGCCTGAAGCGTCCGCCGTTGGGTGGACGCCGACAAGACTGTGGGCGCGGTCCCCGGCTGGTCAGTAGAGCGGCCAGGAGAGGTTCAGGGACAGGGTTTCGATGCCCGGGTTGCGGTCGCCGATCTCTGCGTTGGAGATATGGTGGAACACCACCCCCAGACGGGCGCCGTTGTCCCAGCGATAGGCGGCCTCCACCCCGGAGCGGAACTCGACAACGCTGCCAAGATCGCGGGCATCGCCCTGGGCATACAGGCCGACGGCGAAGTTCGGGGACAGGACGAAGTTGTCGCCCAGGAACACGTCCACCAGGATGCCGGTGTATCCGTAGAACGACTGGGACGTGGTGGCTTCCACGCCGACGAAGGGCCGCACTGCCCACTGTTCGACCGGGAACCGCAGTTCGGCCCGGAACAGGCCGGCGCCGTCGTCGCCTTCATTATCGCCGATGACGTCGTAGTATCCGGCCCCGCCGACGATCAACGCGTTCAGGGGGCGGTCGCCGGCGCCCACGGAGATGTCGTCGTCGAATTCCTGGCCAAGCAGGCCGCCGGCCAGGATCGCCAGCGAGGCCAGGCCGACGCCCAAGGCGGCATCGTCCTGGGCGGCAGCCGGACCGGGGCTTGCCGTGACGGCCAGCATCAGCGCCGCAGCGCCGGCAAGAATGCGGATCATCCCGTCCAAACCCCTCGATTTCTTCTGATTTGTCACGGCAGCACTATGGCCCGACAGACCATTCCTGGCCAAGCGCCATGAGGTTAACGCTGGTCGAGCTTCAGCTCGATACGCCGGTTGCGCTGATAGGCCGACTCGGTCGGGCGCGGGTCCAGCGGCTGGAATTCACCGAAGCCGGCCGCGGCCAGACGTTCTGGGGGAATGCCGCGGCCCTCCAGGAACTCGACCACTTCCAACGCCCTGGCCGTCGACAGCTCCCAGTTGGAACGAAAGGCTGCCGTGGAAATCGGCCGGATGTCGGTGTGCCCGTCCACCCGCAGGATCCAGTCGACCTCGGGCGGGAACTCCGACGTCAGGTCCAGCAGGGTATCGGCGAACTCGCCCAGTTCGTCCGCGCCACTGGGCTGCAGGGTCGCCGATCCGGAGGCGAACAGCACCTCCGACTGGAATACGAAACGGTCGCCGACCACGCGGATATCGCTGCGGCTGCCCAGCACCGCGCGCAGACGGCCGAAGAACTCCGATCGGTACCGGCCGAGCTCTTCGACCCGCTGCACCAGCGCCTGGTTCAGGCGCGATGTCAGGCTGGCGATCTCCAGGTCCTGGTCGGTCACGGTGGACTCCGTATCCGACAGCGCCTGCTGCAGTTCCAGGATTTGGCCCCGCAGGCCGTCCAACTGTTCGGTCAGCGCGTCGATCTGGCTGGCGGCGATTTCCTGATCGGATGTGCGTGTCCGCTCCGATGCGGCCAGGGCGCCGGCCAGATCCGTGATCTGCACGTCCTGATCATCGATCATCGCCTGCATCAGCACGGTGCGCTCCTCGGCGGTGCTGAGCTGGGTTTCCAGGATCTGGCTGCGGTCGCGCAGGGCGCCCAGCTCATCCAGGATCCGCGTGCGGTCTTCCTCGGAAATGCGCAGTTCCAGGGTCAGCGCTTCGACCTGTTCGCCGACGGCGACTTCGGCGGCCTGGCTTTCGTCCAGGCGGGCCCGAAGGGCGGCCAGGTCCGCGCCGCGCTCGTCGAGCAATTGCCGCAGCGCGATCACCTCGTCGCCGGAAAGCTGCAGCTGGCCGGTCAGGGTTTCCACCGTTCCGTCGAGGGCGGCAATCGCCTGCTCCTGCTCCGACAGCGCCTGGCTTTGCGCAGCGACCGTCGCCTCACGCGCGGCTAAGGCCTCTTCCAGCGCCGTCAACGCGGCGGCGCGCAAGGCCAGGCGCTGGCGCTGGTCGGTGACCGCGGCCGTCAGCTCTTCGACCGACAGATCGCTTTGCGCCAGCGCCTCCTCGGTCCCGGTCAGCGTTTCCTGGAGCCGTGCCTGTTCCTCCAGCAGGGCCCCGAGTTCCAGCTCGCGGTCGCGCAGGATTTCCGACAAGGCGAGGTTGTCCTGTTCGACGGTGGCCAGATCCTGGCGCAACAGCGCCGCCAGCGAGGTCTGATCGGCCAGGGAGACGCCAAGCGCCTCCGCTTCCTCCCGGCTGGCCTGCAGGGCGAGCCCGAGCGATGCCAGCTCCGCCTCCAGGACGTCCTTGGTCTGGGTCAGCGCCCGGATATCGGCCTCCAGCCTGGCGATGTCGCGAAGCTGCAGTTCGATGGTTTCGCGATCAGCATCGATGGTCTGCGACGCCGTCGCCAGCCGGGTATCCAGCAGGTCGATCTCGCTCAGCAGGTCTTCGTTGGCGGCCAGCACGCTCGACAGGCGCGAGGACAAGTCATCGCGCTCGCCCCGCAGATCGGCCATCGAATCGGACAGGTCGTCGCGCTCGGAAACCGTGATCTGCAGATCGTCGGAGAGCTCGGCAAACCGCGCGCGGAGGTCGGCGTTCTCCTGCCGCTCCAGATCGACCTGGGCGTTTAGCTCGGCGATGCGGTCGTTCAACCGGCCTAGCAGATCCTCGCGTCCGGTCAGGACGTTCGAGAGGTAGAACTGGGCCACCATGAACACCATCAGCACGAAGATGACCACCATCAACAGGGCCGACAGCGCGTCCACGAACCCCGGCCAGATGTTGACCGCGCGGGCGGAAGAGGCGCGGTGCGGTGTTCTCCAGGTCATCGTCGAACCCCAGGAGCAGCCTGTGCCGGATCGAGTCCAGACGGAAGCCGTTTAGCCGATCCGGGCGCGCGGCCCAAATGTCTCAACCTTGAGGCTCTTCTGCCAATGCGGCGATCGTGCGGGCGAGCAGCTTGATTTCGCTGCGCACCTCGGCGACCGTCTGGCCGCGTTGGACCGGCAGGTCGTCGATCAGATGCCGCAGATGCGCTTCGGTCGACCGGATCGCCTGCTGGGTTCCCTCGTCGATCCCGAACCCGTTCGCCTCCGCCGTGCTGGACAGCCGCTCCAGCATGGGCCGCAGCTCGCTCTGGGCCTCCGCCAGACGAACCATGACCGACTGCTGGGTCCGCATATGCTCGTTCAGGGTGGTCAGCCGTTCGGTCAAGCCGATCAGGGCGTTTGCCGTCTGCCGCCGGCTGTCCTCGGCGGTCGACATCGCCGTGTGCAGCTCGCGGATGTTCTCGCCCGTCTGCTCCATCATGCTGAGCACATAAGCCGGGACCATCGGCTCGCTCGACGACCCCTCCCCGGTGGGGCCGACTTCACCGCCGGTCAGCCGGACGGCGCCGGAAAGCCAGTCCTCCAACTCGTTGAAGAATCGGTTCTGCGCCTGGGTCGCCTGCAATTCCAGGAACCCAAGCATCAGGGATCCGCCCAGGCCGAACAGAGAGGAGCTGAAAGCCGTGCCCATACCCGACAGCGGCGCCTCCAGCCCATCCTTCAGATCGGTGAAGATCAGCGCCAGATCACCCTGCTCCACGCTCAGGCTGCCGATCACGTCACCCACCGCGACGATCGTGCGCAGCAGGCCCCAGAACGTGCCCAGCAGCCCCATGAACACCAGCAGCCCGATGAGGTAGCGGGACACCTCGCGGCTTTCCGCCAGGCGGGCGCCGATCCCGTCGAGCAGCGAGCGCAGCGACAGCGCGCTCATCATCGGGCGGCCCTGCTGGTCCGACAGCATGCGCGCCAGGGTGCCCAGCAACCTTGGGTTCGCCAGCGGCGTGGAGGACACTCGCTGTCCAGCCACCTGGGCCTGTGCGCCCTGCAGCCAGCGGACTTCCGGGGACAGGGTCATGACGGATCGGAAAGTATAGCCGATGCCGATCGCCAGCAGCGCCAGGATGACGCCGTTCAGCAGCGCGTTGGCCATGAACGCGTCATACAGGCCGGGCGCCAGGACGGCGGCGACCATCCCGACGGCGACCAGAAACAAGACCATGCGCGTCAGGTAGCGCGACACGGGCGACATGGCGATCGCACCTCTACTTTATTTGCGAGGAGAACCCTCGGGTCCGTTAGACCATGTTTGCGCTGGGCGGCGCCAGCTTTCTGCCGCCGCCCGTGTGGCTGGCCGGCGCTGTCATGCCGATTGGGACGATGCCGATCAAGGGCGGCGGAATGGCAGCCGTTCAGCCGGACAGCAGAAGGTCGACCCGGTCGGAAGGCGCGTCGGGGGCGGTATCGCCCAGGGCCTTGACGTCGATCCGGGTGCTTTCGATCCCCCGGTCGACCAGGAACGTCCGAATGGCCAGGGCGCGTCTGAGGGAGAGCCGTCGCGCGTCGCCGGGCGTGCCCGTGCCGGTGCCGGCATAGGCCTTGATCTCAAGCCGGATGTCCCCGTCATCGGACATCTGCTGGACCATTGAGGAGAGCAATGGCTCCGCCGCGGATCCGGGATCGCTGCTGCCCTCGGCGAACCGGATGCGGAACGCGCCTTCCTCCAGTGCCACCACGACCATGCTCGGATCAAGGGCCGCCACATCGGTCCCCGGCGGTTCGACGGTCTGGATCCGCGGTTCCGGGGCGCCTTCGGCCGGCGCCGGTGGGCGTTCCTGCAGGATCTCCGGCTGGTCGGGCGGCGTCAGATCACCGATTTCCGGCGTTGCCGGCGGCTGGCCCGGGGTCCTGACCGACAGGGGCGGCGGCGCGGCCGGTGTGGGCAGGGGCGTGACCGGCGCCGGCTGGCCGACCGGCTCCGGCGGCGGCGGAACGGCGGGCGTCAGTTCGGGCACCGAGAGTTCGGGAACCGAAAGCTCCGGGACTGCCGGTTCGGGGACGACCGGTTCAGGGGGCGCCTGGGCCAGCACCGGTGGCTGGAGCGGGGTGGCCGCGGGGCGCGCCGGGGGCGTTGTCGGCGGCGGTGGTGTAGCGGCCGGCGCGACGACCGGTGGGGCTGCGATCGGTGGGGTTGCGACCGGTGGGGTTGCGACCGGTGGCGGCGCCGTTTGCGGCGCCGGCCGGAGAGGCAGGTTGAGTTCGGGCGCCGGCACACCCTGGGCCGGCACGCCCGGGGATTGCACGCCCGGGGATTGCACGACCGTGGCCGGCGACCCGGCGGGCGGCAGGCTTGTGACGGCGGGCACCGCAGGGCGACGTTGCGGCGCCACGGCCAGTGGCAGATACAGTTCCGGCGGCGGCACGAAATCCGGGAAAGGCGGCGGCACGGGCCCGTACCGCAGCCCCGGCGTCTGGATCTGGGCGCCCGGCGCGGGCAACCCGGTCAGGGCGCCCAGATCGATGACCACCGCCTGTCTGGGGCTGGCGTTGCCGCCGATCACGATCTGGCCGGCCGCTGGCGCGGCCAGGCCAAGGCCGGCAACGACGATTGCCACCGCGCCCAGGCAATGGCGGGCGCCGATTGTCGGCAGTGGGGAACCGGACGGTGTCAGGCTTGTCATCGAATCGCGGCAGTACCCGGAAGCTGCGCGACGATAAACGAACGGCCCGGCTCCGGGCAATTGTATTACCGACCCAATCCGCGCTGGCCGCCTAAGCGGTCGTCTTCGGCCTGCCGGCGTTGAGGGCCTTCAGCATCGCCGCATGAATGGCTGGGTTGGCGGTCAGAACGTTCCGGCCGTGCAGTGGATCGCGTCCGCCGTCGACCTCCGTTGCGTAGCCGCCCGCCTCCTGGACGAGGATGATACCGGCGGCGACGTCCCAGGCATTCAGCCCCACCTCCCAGAACCCGTCGAAACGGCCGGCCGCCACATAGGCGAGATCCAGTGCCGCCGATCCATACCGCCGGACCCCGGCGACCGCCGGCATCAGGATCGACAACTCGCCCATGAACCGCTCGACGTCGCCATGGCCCAGGAACGGCGCACCGGTGGCGATCAGGGCTTCCGCCAGTTTTCGGCGCGCCGACACCCGCAGCCTGCGGTCGTTCAGATAGGCGCCCAGGCCCCGTTCGGCCCAGAACAGCTCGTCGGAAACGGGATTGTATACGACCCCGGCGATGGCTTCGCCCTGCTGCTCCACGGCGATGGAAATCGACCAATGCGGCACGCCATGCAGGAAGTTGGTCGTACCGTCGAGCGGATCGACGATCCAGCGGCGGCGCATCTGGTCGGTGCTGTCCTTGCCGCCGCTTTCCTCCAGCAGCAGCCCGTATTGCGGGCGGGCTTTGGTCAGTTCGGTGCGCAGGATGCCTTCGGACCGGTGGTCGGCGGTGCTGACGAAATCGGCCGGTCCTTTACGGGAAACCTGCAACTGTTCGACTTCGCCGAAGTCGCGGACCAGCGCCCGCCCGGCTTTCTGCGCGGCGGCGGCCATCACATTGATCAACGGCGATCGGGTCGCGGGCATGGCTGTTCGCGTCCTTCAATGGCGTGAAGGCGGCGGGATGGGGAAGCGGGGTCAGGCCTTGGCCCGCTCCATGTAGCTGGCGTCGGCCGTGTTGACGACGATGCGGGTGCCAACCTCGATATGCGGCGGCACCATGACTTTCACGCCGTTCTCGACGATCGCCGGCTTGTAGGACGACGAGGCGGTCTGGCCTTTCACCACCGGCTCGGCCTCAACCACCTCCAGGGCGACGGACGGCGGCAGCTCCACGCCGACCGGCGATCCTTCGTGGCTGGTGACCGTGCACACCATGCCCTCCTGCAGGAAGCGCACCGGCTCCCCGATCAGGTCGCGGTTCACCGTGACCTGCTCGAAGCTTTCGTTGTCCATGAAGGTCAACAGATCGTCTTCGGCATACAGGAACTGCATGTCGTGCTCGTCCAGGCGCGCCCGCTCCACCGTTTCCTGGGTCCGGAACCGCTCGTTGGTCTTGATCCCGCTGCGCAGGTCGCGCATCTCCACCTGAACCACGGCCGCGCCCTTGCCGGGCTGGATGATGTCGCTCTTCAGCACCACCCAGAGCTTGTCGTTGTGCTCCAGGACATTGCCCTGGCGAATGGTGATGGCGTTGACTTTCATGCCCTGAGAACCGTTCGATTTCTGGGTGTTGCGAAGCGGCGCGGACCCTAGCAGCGGAGATTCGGGGTGGCAATGTCGGGTAGTGTGGCGACGACCGTACCTTTCTGGCGGCCGGACGTGTTCGCCCGGCGGCGCCCGTTTCTCGAGGCCAGGGCCCGCATCTTGGCGGCGGTGCGGGCGACGCTGTCGGGCCGCGGACTTGTCGAGGTGGAAACCCCGGCCCTGCAGGTCAGCCCCGGCGCCGAGCCGCATTTAATGGCCTTCGCCACCGAACTGTCGGGGCCGCGGCCGGGCCAGGCGGCCACGCGCTATCTACACACCTCGCCGGAGCTGGCCATGAAGAAGCTGCTGGTGGCCGGCATGCCGCGGATCTTCCAGCTGGCCCGCGTGTTCCGCAATGGCGAGGCCGCCCACACCCATCACCCCGAATTCACCATGCTGGAGTGGTATCGGGCGGGTGCCGGGTATCTGGACCTGATCGATGATGTATCCGCGCTGCTGACCGCCGCCGCGTCGGTGGCAGATGACCGGTTGTCTTGGCAGGGATCGACCTGCGATCCGGCAGGCCCCTGGGAACGGCTGACCGTGGCGGAGGCTTTCGACCGGCATGCGGGTGTCGATCTCGTGGCGACCCTGACGCCGGACGGTCGGGGCGATCTGGCGGCGCTGGACGCACGGGTCGGTCATCTCGGCCACGGGGCGCGGCCCGGCGATGCCTATGAGGACCTGTTCTTCCGGGTGATGCTGGACCGGGTCGAGCCGCGGCTCGGTTTCGGCGCGCCCACCGTGCTGACCGACTATCCGGCGGAGATGGCGGCGTTGTCCCGGCGCAAGCCGGACGACCGGCGGTTGGCGGAACGCTGGGAGCTTTATGTCTGCGGCCTGGAACTGGCCAATGCCTTCGGCGAGCTGACCGATCCGGCCGAACAGCGGGAGCGGTTTGCTGCCGCCGAAACCCTGCGCGGGCGGCTCTACGATCGCAGCTATCCGGTCGATGAGGATTTCTTGGCGGCCCTGGAGCACGGCATGCCGCCGGCCGCTGGCATCGCGCTGGGGGTCGACCGCCTGGTGATGCTGGCGGTCGGGGCATCGCGGATCGAAGACGTGCTCTGGGTACCTGTGGCCGACCGCTGATCGACCGCGCAGCCCGGCGGCGGCCGTCGCGGAGGTGTCGCCCCTCAACAGCGGTGTGGCGTCCGGAAAGCCCTTCCCCGGGCGCGCAATCTGCTGAAATGTTTGACGAAAATCCCTCTTGACGTCGATTGGGGCTGAGATTATCCATGCGCTTGGCACTCACCTGGGGTGAGTGCTAGCACCGCCTGGTTTCGGGGGTGCGAACGAAATGACATTCAACGCTTCAACGAAGGAGGTTGGACCATGGGGTTCAGGCCCTTGCATGATCGCGTACTGGTGCGCCGCATCGAGGCCGACGAGAAGACGGCCGGCGGCATCATCATTCCCGACACCGCCAAGGAGAAGCCCCAGGAGGGCGAGATCCTGGCCGTCGGCTCCGGCGCCCGCGGCGAC
>JANQIU010000080.1 GCA_028281985.1 Alphaproteobacteria bacterium
ACACCGGCGATCGGTGTCCATTGGGCGGCCGGCGACACCGTGACCGAGGCCGCGCGCTTTCGCCAGGGCGCCATCGACATGATCGGCGGCCACCCGCCGGTCGATATCTGGCTGCAGCTTCTTTGGCTGGAGGGGCCGAGGACGCCGTCGGGCGATCGCACCCTTGCTCTCGCGACCACCGGCCTGGCGCCCTTCGTCGGCCGGGAGATCGAGTTCCAGCCCGCCGCCCTGCCGCCCGCGGTGATCGGGGATCGGGTACTCGGCACCGTCGTCTACCTGCTGGCCAACGGCCCGGTCCTGAAGGACGGCGACACCCTGGGGGTAAGCGAAAACGAGCGCGTGCGGGTCCGTCACCGACCCACCGGGTATCGCATGGGCATCCCGGTTTTCACACTCGCAGTCGAGCGCCTTGACGCGACGAGTTAAAGGTTCGGAGGCATGGGGGCATTCGCGGCGCTGCACTATCTGACCGGCCCGCTGGTCGACAGCTTTCGCCGAAGCTTCCGGTAGGGGTGAATGAATGCGAGCACTGCTTTTTGCGCGGCCATCGAAAAACTGTTCCGTTCTCCGGAACTTCTTTGTCGTCACCGTCGCACTGACTGCTTTCTTTTCTGAAAGCGGCGATGTTAAGGGTCAGTCGCGCGGCGTGTTCAGCTTTGATTCAGGAAGTTGTCATGAGGATACGCATGCAACGATTTACGTTACGCTCTACGGCACTGTATTTCGACTGCCTATGGGCAACCTCCATTCAATCGCGTCGGTCGGTCCGTCTGGAATGCACTTGGTGCCACCTGCAGATGATCCGGACGAACCTCTAGGTTGCCCGGACAACCCGCTTCCAGGGTCAACCTTTCGAATCTCGGTTCCTCTTCCCAACGATCTGCCTCACCTGGCATCGCCGGTTCAGAGTCGCAGCTTAGAAGAAGCTGTTGTTCCGGTTCAGCGACTGGCCCTCAGGGCAGTCCGTAGTGGGTATGTTGCTCTACAGGACACCCATCAGGCTGCGGCCGAACGCCATTGTGAAACAGGTGATGTCCGGACACTCACCCCGAACTTGCGCGAGTGCCTAATCGAGCCCAACGGCGCATTCGACAGGGTTCAATGGAGTGGCAGCTACGTTGCCAACCCCGAAGTCCATACAATTCCTTCTGGCGAACCGTTTGTAGTAAGCTGTAGAACCAGCCTGCCTATTAGACACTGTGAAGTAATGTATAAGCTCCATGACAACGTTAATATTGACTATAATGTGGATATTACCGTCATGCCACCAGAAAATTTTATAGATGCCGATGTTGCCATCCGCGAAGCGCTCGCGGATTGGCTGGTTACGCTTCCCCCATCTAGCCAACCTTGAAGCAGCTAAGACGTGGGATCTCTTTAAGCTAACAAATAAAGGGGTCAAAGCCTTTTAAGTCGACAACGAAAAAGAAGGCGGCGGCAGGTGTTCCTGCCGCCGCCCATCCGTACGTCTTTGATGACGGGTGCCCGCGGCCGCCTTTTTGGCTGGCCGGCCGCGGGGTCGTCGCTTTACGCGGCATCCGCCCAATGGTTCTTGAACTGGCCCTGGCTGCCGCCGTCGTAGAAGACCTCGATCAGGCGCCGGCCCAGCGGGTCCAGGATCGGGTCCTTGCGGAGCGGCTCCAGCTCGCGCCGGAAGAACGCCTTGAGCTGTTCCGCGCCGAGGTCGTAGGCCTCGTCGCCCACTTCCGGCTGCATATGCACGCGCAGGAACCAGTCCGGAATGGTGGCCCCTTCCACGTGCATCTGCTGCAGCACATATCCGGCCAGCGGGGTGCGGGCGCGCTGCAACTGGCCGCGCTTGAACCGGGCGCCACCGCGGCGGGCCAGGTATTCCCGGCCGATCCACTGCGGCATGAAGCCGACCCGCCACGCCCCGATATGGCTGTTGGGGAAGATGGCGAAATCGGTCTCCGGCGTTTCGCGGATCTGCCGCAGCAGGATGTTGGCGAAGTCCACCACCCGGCCGGTGGCGAACGGCCAGAACGACCCGACGCCTTCGCTCTGCAGGCCCTGGGTGTCGACGATGCTGGGGTTGGCATGCCCGCGCGGGGCCGCCAGACGCCACAGCCAGCCCAGCGCCGGCGGCAGGATGTGCATCATGCCGAAGATGCCGTAGGTCGGCTTGTCCGCGGTGCAGGGCGGCGTGCGCACGCCCAGGGTGCGGATATCGACTTCGACCGGTTCGTTTTCGATATTCGGCACCTCATCCCGCGGCAGGATCACCCGCGGGTTCGGGCACCGCTTGCCCGGCTCGTCTTCGATATGCTCCCAGATCAGGCAGGTGGACTTCGGCGTGCCCTGCACGTTGATGAAGATCAGCGGCTTGGACGGCTGGGTGCAGATCCGCTCCAGATGCGGGTCGGTGCCGTAATGCTTGATGTGGTCGACGCGCACGAACCACGCGTTCTCCGCATCGGTGGCCACCAGCTTGCCGCCCTCCTTCTGCAGGTCCGGCTGGCACTGGGCCATGTCGTCGGTGACCGGATGCAGCTGGCAGGCATGCGGCAGCACCAGATGCCGGTTTTCCCCGGTTTCCACATTGGTGCCCAGCAGCAGGCGGCCGTCATGCTGGCGGTGCGGGTACTCCAGCATCTCGCTCTTGCCGCCGCCCGACGCGCCTTCGTGCATGATGGTGAAGGTATAGTCGTAGGGCGTGACCACCTGGACGGTGGAGGCGTGGTTGGTCACCCAGCCTTCCTCCTCGCCGATGTTCAGCAGCACGCCATAGACGCCCTTCTTGGCGCTGGGGCCGGGATACAGGTTCAGCGAGTAGATCTCGTGCACGTGGTCGACGCGATTGTGCACCACGACCTGCTTGCCGTCGCACAGAGTGTGGCGGAACGGCGGTGCCAGGAAGATGAAGGCGCGGGGGCTGAAGTCCTCCGCCACCTTGGACCCGGCGATGTAGCCCTGCAGGTCGGCCAGGCCGCCGGCGAAGAACCCGGCATTGGCGGGGCCGATGAACAGGCTGTCGTAGCCGTGGTCTTCATGCCCGGACTTGAACGGCACGGCGATCAGTTCCTGGCCGGCCATCCAGTCCAGGACGTCCTGGCGCACGTCGCTGAACGGCTTGCCGAACCGGTCCTTGAACCGGGGCTTGTCCGACGGCGCGTCGTCGGCGACGACCATGCTGTCCGGGTCGCGCCGGCGCATATAGACATCGACATAGTTGATGGCGGCGCCGTTCTTGCCCCGGACGACTTCGGCTTCCTTCACATAGCCGCGGCCGGGTACTTCGTAGCCGACTTCGAATACATCGCATCCGGGGCCGCCGCAGGCCAGTTCGATCAGTTCGGCGCGGGTTTCCGGGACGATGACTTTCGGCGAGTTGGCGATCACGGCAGCCACATGCGGCGGCAGCGAAAAGCGGATGGCCGAGTTGGCCGGCGTCACAGTGTCCATGGCAGGGTTCCTTGGTGCAGGTGGGGGCGATGATTCAACCGCGTGGGAATCCGGCAGATCACGTGACGGTTTCTTGACACGATCGGCCTATGGGCCCTTCCGCAGGCAGAAAATTGCTCCACATGCTATAAAAGATCGGGTGGGTCGCTCCGCAAGTGATCTAGATCATGCGCGGTCGATTCTTTCGACAAGAACCACCGCTAGGAGGTTTTACTCGGATCTCGGGATGAAAGTCATCAATGATTTTCATTGACAAATGCAATCCAGGATCCGGCTGACACCGGCGCGGGGGAGCGCCGCGGATCCTGAAGGGGGACGGGCATGTTGGATGTGATCGCTGGTAACGTGTTCTACGAAGTGGCGGCGCTGTTGGTCCTGGCGGCGGCCGGCGGGTTCGTCGGCCTGCTGTTGCGACAACCGCTGATCGTCAGCTTCATCGCCGTGGGCATTCTGGCCGGGCCGTCGGTCCTGGACATCGCCCGGTCGGACGAACAGATCGACCTGCTGGCCGAACTGGGCATCGCGCTGCTGCTGTTCCTGGTCGGGCTGAAGCTGGACCTGAACCTGGTGCGCACCCTGGGGCCGGTGGCGCTGATGACCGGTCTGGGCCAGGTGATCTTCACCACCGTGTTCGGCTTCCTGATCGGCCTGGCGGTCGGGCTGGACCCGGTGACCTGCCTCTACGTCGCCATCGCGCTGACCTTCTCGTCGACCATCATCATCGTCAAGCTGCTGTCTGACAAACGCGAGATCGACAGCCTGCACGGGCGGATCGCCCTGGGCTTCCTGATCGTCCAGGACCTGGTGGTGGTTCTGGCGATGATCGTGCTGTCGGCGCTGGGTGTCGGGGCCGCCGGGGACGGCGCGCTGCTCGATGTGCTGATCGTCTTCGGCTATGGGGCGCTGATGCTGGTGGCGGTCGGCCTGTTCGTCCGCTTCCTTGCCAATCCGCTGGTGGAAAGACTGTCCCGGGCGCCGGAGCTGCTGGTGTCGTTCGCCATCGGCTGGGCCGCGCTGCTCGCCGCCCTGGGCCATTATCTCGGTTTCGGCAAGGAACTGGGCGGGCTGCTGGCCGGGGTCTCGCTGGCGTCGACCCCGTTCCGCGAGGCCATCGCCGCCCGCCTGGCCTCGCTGCGCGATTTCCTGCTGCTGTTCTTCTTCATCGCGCTGGGCGCGTCGCTCGACCTGTCGGTGCTGGGCGCCAGCGTCGGTCCGGCCTTGCTGTTCTCGTTGTTCGTGCTGGTCGGCAACCCGCTGATCGTCCTAGTGATCATGGGCGCCATGGGCTACCGCAAACGCACCGGTTTCCTGGCCGGCCTGACGGTCGCGCAGATCAGCGAGTTCTCGCTGATCTTCATGGCCATGGGCGTCACCATCGGGCATGTGGCCGGCGAGGCCATGGGCCTGGTCACGCTGGTCGGGCTGATCACCATCGCGGCGTCGACCTACATGATCAGCTACTCCCACCAGATCTACGACCGGATCGAGCCGTTGCTGGGCATCTTCGAACGCCGCACCGGCAAGCGCGAAGACAACGCCTGGGAGGCAAGTGCCGCCTATGACGCCATCGTCTTCGGCCTGGGGCGCTACGGGTCGGCCATCGCCCACGAGCTCAGCAGTGCCGGTCAGCGGGTATTGGGCGTCGACTTCAACCCGGTGGCCATCCGCCACGCCCGCACCCAGGATATCGACGTGGTGTTCGGCGACGCCACCGATCCGGAGTTCCTGGCGCATTTGCCGTTGAAGGGGGCGCGGTGGGTGATCTCCGCCGTGCCCGAGCACGACACCGGGATCACCCATGACGACCCGCGCCGGTCGCTGATGCGGGCTTTGACGGACCTGAACTTCACCGGCCGCGTGGCGATCGCCGCGCATAGCGAGAAGATTGCCCAGCAGGTGCGCCAGGCGGGGGCCGATCTGGTGCTGATGCCGTTCCGCGATGCGGCGCTGCAGGCGGCGGCCCTGATCCTGAACGAATCCGCCCCGGAGCCGGTGGCCGAGGTCGATCCGGAAGGGCAGAAACCGCTGGTGGCCTAGTGCGATCGTCTCGAGGTTCAGCCTAACTCCAAAGGCCGAACCTCGAAAGCCGTATCCCGCCAGCAGCGGGCGATCCGCTGGCGAACCCTCATGACGGCAGTCGGTTTGTGCCGGACACCAGCTCGCGGCGGTCCGGCTGCCGTTCTGAGCGGCTGCAGTCACTATGGTTCTATGATACGATCCCGATTTGAGTGGATCGGCCCGAAGGCCGAGCTTCGGCGCAACAACCGATCAAGCCGAGAACGGCTGACGTCGTTTTAGCAGTTGGAGACCGCCCATGGATGCGTCTGGCGTTATCGGACTTCTCAGTGACCCAGCGACGCTGCTGCGTAAGTGCAGGCTGCTTATTGCCGGTGGTTCGGCGTCGGCGGCGGCCAATGGGCAGGCGCCCATCTCGACCTTCAAAGTCGAGATGAAGGAAGGCGACACTGTGGTCGGGTTCACCACGGGCCTTAGCGGGAAGGTAGGCAAGAAAAAAGACCGCGAAACAGCGAGGGTTCGCAAGCTTGGCGGCCCTGCGAAGGCCACGCCGGGCCCGGACGAGTTCAATGCCTACTATGTCCCGATGATGCAGACGAAGGATGCATCGACCGGGTCTAGCCACTTCTCGCTACCGACCAAGGGTGGCCCGGACTTCATGATCACGTCGAAGCTTTCCGGCTGCGCCTTCGGGGTCGGTTCGTCGGCAAAGGGGGCGACGCTGGTGTCGCATATTCAGCCGAACTTGAAGAAAGCCCCTGGCGCGGAACGGTCGAACGATCTGCTTCTGGCGGTATTCAAGGGCTTCGATGACATACCACAGATGGTCCGCAAGGGCGCAGAGTACACTGACTACGCCTCGGTGATCGGCTGTCGGACGAAAGACGGGGAGTGGAAGTTCTATGTTCAGGCTGTCGATGCCGCTGAGAACTTCACCTACGTGATCAGCAAGGTGGAAGTCATCGATTAGGTCGATCTACTCCCTGATCGAGAGTTCCTGGGCTTAGTGCAGTGAGCCCGGGAATGCTGTGTCGACGGTTTCTGATTTCGTCCGCAGATCGCCGGGGCATGCGATCTCGAAGGAAAGGTGCCGGGACTAGTCGCGACCGGCCCCGGCACCTTGTATCCCCATCAGCTTATCACGCGGTCTCCGCCTTGCGCGGCCGCGGCTGGCCGGTCAGCGGATCGACGCCGTAGAAGCAGTCGGACATGATCTGCCGGATCTCGCCGATCAGCGGATAGCGGGCGCCGGTCGGGGTGCACTGGTCGTCGAAGGCCTGTTCGGCCAGTTCGTCGACCACCGACAGGAAGGCCGGTTCGCTGATCCCGGCTTCGCGCAGGGAAACCGGCGTGCCCAGGTCCGCCTTCAGCGCTTCGATGGCGCTGATCAGCCGGTCGATCTTGGCGTCCACCTGATCGGCGCCCAGCCCTTCGCTCAGGCCGCAATAGTCGGCGATGCGCGCGTAGCGGCCCTTCACGAACGGGTACCGGTACTGCGGCATGACCCCCATCTTGGTCGGCCGATCGGTGGCGTTGTAGCGGATCACATGGCCGATCAGCAGCGCGTTGGCCAGGCCGTGCGGCAGGTGGAAGGCGGCACCCAGCTGGTGTGCCATGGAGTGGCAGATGCCCAGGAACGCGTTGGCGAAGGCCATGCCGGCGATCGTCGCGGCGTAGTGCATCTTGGACCGTGCCGTCGGGTCGGCGGCGCCGTGCTTCACGCTGCGCGGCAGGTACTTGAAGGTCAGCCGGATCGACTCCAGCGCCTGGCCTTCGGTCATGTTGGACGAGAAGATCGAGGTGAAGGCCTCGATCCCGTGGGTCAGTACGTCCAGGCCGGTATGCGACGCCAGGGTCGGCGGCAGCGTCATCACCAGGTTGGGGTCGACGATGGCCACGTCCGGCGTGAGCTGGTAGTCGGCGATCGGGTACTTCACGCCGGTCGCCTCGTCAGTGACCACGGCGAACGGCGTCACTTCCGAGCCGGAGCCCGAGGTGGTGGGGATCGCCACCATGATCGCCCGCCGGCCCAGTTCGGGGAAGGTGCAGATGCGCTTGCGGATGTCCATGAAGCGCAGGGCAATCTCGGCGAACTCGGTTTCCTGGTGCTCATACATCAGCCAGGCGATCTTGGCGGCGTCCATCGGCGAGCCGCCGCCCAGCGCCACCAGCACGTCCGGCTCAAACCCCTGCAACTCGCCCAGCGCCTCGCGGACATTGCTGATGTCCGGGTCGGGCCGCACGCCGGCATAGACCCGCCAGGTGATCCCGACCGATTCCAGCAGATCGCCCACCCGGCGGACATGGCCAAGCTGTTCCATGGTCGGGTCGGTGATCACGAAGGCCCGCTTGCGGCCCTTCAGCTCCTTCAGCGCCTGTTCCAGCGCGCCGGTGTCGAAGTAGATCTTCGGCGGGACCTGATACCATTGCATGTGCGTTCGCCGGGCGGCCACGGTCTTGACGTTCAGCAGATGCTTCACGCCGATGTTCTCCGACACCGAGTTGCCGCCCCAGCTGCCGCAACCCAGGGTCAGCGACGGTGCCAGCCGGAAATTGTAGACGTCACCGATCGCGCCCAGGCTGGAGGGCATGTTGATCAGGATACGGCCGGTGACCATGCTGTCCTGGAAGGCGGCGATGCGGTCGGCCTGGCCTTCGTCGGTGTACAGCACCGAGGTATGGCCGGCGCCGCCGAACATCAGGATCTGCCGTGCGGTATCCAGGGCCGCGTCGAAATCGGGAACGCTGTAGAACGCCAGCACCGGGCACAGCTTCTCGCGCGAGAAGATCTCGCTCTCCCCGACCTCGTCGCAGTCGACCAGCAGGACCTTGGTGTCGGCCGGGACTTCGAAACCGGCCCGTTCGGCGATCACCGATGCGGGTTGTCCGACGACGGTTGCCGTGACGTGATCGTGGCCGTCGTTGAGCGCGGTTGCCAGCTTGGCGCGGTCGTTGCCGGTGACGAACAGGGCCCCCCGCCGCACCAGCTCCTTCCGGACGGCGTCCTCCGCCGCCTTGGTGACGATCAGCGCCTGTTCCGACGCACAGATCATCGAGTTGTCGAAGGTCTTCGACATCAGCACCGACGACACCGCCATCTTGATGTCGGCGCGTTCGTCGATGATCACCGGTGTGTTGCCGGCGCCGACGCCGATCGCCGGCTTGCCGGAGGAGTAGGCCGCGCGGACCATGGCGGGTCCGCCGGTAGCCAGGATCATGTTGATTTCCGAGTGGTGCATCAGCGCCGTGGCGCTTTCCACCGTCGGTTCCTCCAGGCAGCCCAGGATACCCTCGGGGGCGCCGGCGGCCACCGCGGCCTCGTGGACGATGCGGACCGCCTCAGCGGTCGACCGGCGGGCGCGCGGATGCGGCGACACCACCACGCCGTTGCGCGTCTTCAGCGCCAGCAGGCATTTGAAGATCGCGGTGGAGGTGGGGTTGGTGGTCGGCACCACGGCGGCGATCAGGCCGATCGGCTCGTACAGGCGGCGGAAGCCGGCACCGGGATCGTCTTCGGCTACGCCGCAGGTCGGCGTGTCACGGTACTGGTTGTAGATGTACTCCGCGGCGAAGTGGTTTTTGATCACCTTGTCTTCCACGACGCCCATGCCGGTCTCGGTGGCCGCCGCCTTGGCCAGGCGGATGCGCTGCGACGCGGCGGCCATGGCGGCATCGCGGAAGATGCGGTCGACGGCCACCTGGTCGAAGTTGGCGTACTGGCGCTGCGCCTCGCGCACCCGGCCCACGAGTGCATCCAGCGGGTCGCTTGGCGGCGCAACCGGCTCCGAACGGCCCTTGCGGCGCGCCGGCGCCTTCGAGGTGCGGCGGTTTTCGGCCTCGGCCGCCGCCGAGTTTTCGCCATCCGGGGGAACGGCCATGCAACACACTCCTGCTTTCGTCGAGGGGAACCGATGCCGGTCGGTGCGACCTGCGAACGTCGGTGGCGCGGGATCGGGCATCGGGTTGGGGACGATGTCTTTCTCACTCTATAAGATGTCTGTGAGCGCCTCTGGCAAGATGCCACACAGTCGAAATCGCGACCGAACCAGAGCCGGATAAATAACCAAGAAACTTACTAGGTCATTAATGTCCCTATTCTACGATTGGCGCGCATTCTGCATGGATCCGGCCGCAGCGGTTTGGCAGGCAGCGGCCGGGCGGTGCTTCCCCTGGGGAAAGAGCCGCTCCGGCAGAACGCCGTGATACTGCGGCGCTGGAGCCCGCACCGGCGCGGTTGCCGAAGGGCCGCGGGCGCCGTCCAGGATAACATACTGCGCCATAGGGCATCGGTTTGATCCACATCATTCCCTGGCAGGCCCGTTAACCTTCATTAGGACTCTTCCGATCTTCGGGGCGGCCTGCGGTCGGGAATGGAATGGCCGTCCTGAACGCCCGTCTGGGCCAAGACCAAGCATGTCGCACGGCTAGACCGGTGCGGTGGCAAGAGGACACGCCCATCCGTCGGAGGATTGGACTTCCGGCGCAACAGAGGAGGTGCGCCCCATGGACCCGGACCGCGTCGAAAAGATCCAATCCGATCCCCGATTCCAAACCCTGGTTGCCAAACGAAGCCGCTTCGCCTGGCAGCTCTCGTCGGTGATCCTGATGCTGTATTTCGGGTTCATTCTGGTCGTTGCCTTCGCACCGGGCATCCTGGGCACGCCGCTGTGGCCGGGGGCCGTCACCACCATCGGTATCCCCGTCGGCATCCTGATCATCATCGCCGCCTTCGTCATCACCGGGCTTTATGTCCGGCGGTCCAACGCCGAGTTCGATCCGGAAATGGCGTCGATCCTGGAGGATTCGGAATGACCGGCCCCTTGCGCCCCATCCTGAAGGGCGGCGTCGGGGCGATCGCGCTCCTGGCCGCCCTGTCCGCCGCCGGGCCGGCCGCCCTGGCCGACACGATCAGTGGCGACGTCGAACGCCAGGCGGTCAACATCCCGGCCATCGTCATGTTCCTGTTGTTCGTGGTCGGCACCCTGGGCATCACCTATTGGGCGGCCCGCCAGACCAAATCCGCAGCCCAGTTCTACACCGCCGGCGGCGGCATCACCGGGTTCCAGAACGGGCTGGCGATCGCCGGCGACTACATGTCGGCGGCGTCGTTCCTGGGCATATCGGGCCTGGTCTATCTTTCCGGCTATGACGGGCTGATCTACTCGATCGGCTTCCTGGTCGGCTGGCCGGTGATCCTGTTCCTGGTCGCCGAGCGCCTGCGCAATCTTGGCAAATACACCTTTGCCGATGTCGCGTCCTACCGGCTGCGGCAGACGGAAATCCGCACCCTGTCGGCCTTCGGGTCGCTGACCACGGTGGCGCTGTACCTGATCGCGCAGATGGTCGGCGCCGGCAAGCTGATCGAACTGCTGTTCGGCCTGCCCTACGAGATCGCGGTCATCGTCGTCGGCACGCTGATGATCATCTATGTCACCTTCGGCGGCATGATCGCCACCACCTGGGTGCAGATCATCAAGGCGGTACTGCTGCTGTCCGGCGCCACGTTCATGGCCGGCGCGGTCCTCTGGTACACCAACTTCAACATGGAAGCGCTGTTCACCGAAGCCACCCAGGTGCATGCCCGGGCCGGCTCGATCATGGAGCCGGGCGGCCTGGTCTCCGATCCGGTGTCGGCGATCTCGCTGGGCATCGCGCTGATGTTCGGCACCGCCGGCCTGCCGCATATCCTGATGCGGTTCTTCACCGTTGCCGATGCCAAGGCGGCCCGCAAGTCGGTGTTCTACGCCACCGGCTTCATCGGCTACTTCTACATCCTGACCTTCATCATCGGCTTCGGCGCCATCGTCCTGGTGTCGACCAACCCCAACTTCTTCGACAGTGCCGGTGCGCTGATCGGCGGCAACAACATGGCGGCCATCCATCTGGCCCAGGCGACCGGCGGCAGCCTGTTCCTCGGCTTCATCTCCGCCGTCGCGTTCGCCACCATCCTGGCGGTGGTGTCGGGGCTGACGCTGGCCGGGGCGTCGGCGATCAGCCACGACCTCTACGCCTCGGTGCTGAAGAAGGGGAAGGTGAACGAGTTCGACGAGATCCGCGTCTCGCGCCGGGCGACCGTGACGCTCGGCGTGGTCGCCATCGGCCTGGGGATCCTGTTCGAACAGCAGAACATCGCCTTCATGGTCGGTCTGGCCTTTGCGATTGCCGCCAGCGCCAACTTCCCGGTGCTGTTCCTGTCGATGTTCTGGTCGAAGCTGACCACCAGGGGGGCGCTCTATGGCGGCATCCTGGGACTGGGCACCGCGGTGACGCTGGTGATCCTGGGCCCCACCGTCTGGGTGGCGATCTTGGGCTTCGAAAACCCGGTGTTCCCGTACAGCTATCCGGCACTGTTCTCGGTCACGACGGCCTTCGTCGGCATCTGGCTGTTCTCCAAGCTGGACCGCAGCCAGTCGGCGCAGGACGAACACAAGGCGTTCGCCGCGCAGTTCGTCCGGTCGCAGACGGGTGTCGGGGTCAGTTCGGCCGTCGCCCACTAGGCGGATGGCCGCTTTGCGGGGCGCGGGCGACCGCGCTGCCGCTTGGGGCGCCGGCCCGCGCCCGACCGCTTCAGGCAGTGGGTCCTGGGGCGACCGGGATGGGGCACGGGCTGGCGCCAGCCCGCAAACCGGGCGGCGGTGCCACGATCGATCCGCCCGAGAGCGCATGGAATGCCCAAGGAATTCCGCTTCTATAACCCGCCATTCGACCGGCTGACGGCGGAGGAACGGGCGACCTTCACGGCCGCCCTGGACATCGTCTTCCTGAAGGCGGGGGAAACCGTGATCCCGCCCGGTGCCCAGCCGGACCAGTTCTACGTCGTCATCAAGGGCCTGGTGCAGGAACGCGATGGCCGGGAGGTGGTCGCGATCCGCGGTCCCGAGGACAGTTTCGACAGCCATTCGCTGGTGCACGGACCCCACGGCCATGCCTTCGTGGTGGAAGAGGAAGCGCTGTGCTACGCGGTTCCGCGGCCGATCGTGCTGGATCTGATCCGGGCCAATCCCGGTTTCGGCGCCTTCTTCTATCTTGAGATTTCGCGCAAGCTGGATGCCCTGGCCCTTCAGGCCGAACAGCGTCAGCTCAACGCGCTGATGACCGCCCGCGTCTCGGACGCGCTGCTGCATCCGCCGTCGATCATCGACGGCGACGCGACGATCGAGCAGGCCGGCCATCGTATGCGCGACCTGAACACCAACACCATGCTGGTGCGCAAGGTCGGTGACGAAGCGGACGGTGCGATCGGCATCGTCACCGGCATGAACCTGTCCAAGGCGGTGATCTTGAACCGCCGGCCGCTGGATACGCTGGTGCAGGAGGCCAGCCATTTCGACCTGGTGACCGTTCGGCCGAACGACTTCATCTTCTCCGCCCTGCTGTTGATGACCCGGCACGACAAGCGGCGCCTGGTGGTCCAGGACGGCGACACGTTCCTAGGCATCCTGGACGAGATCGACGTTCTGGGTTTCCTGTCGTCCAACAGCCATGTGGTGGCCGACCGGATCGAGCGGGCGGCCAACCTGGACGACCTGCACGCCGCGGCAGCCGAGATCAACCGCATCGTCGAGACCATGCACCACCAGGGTGTCAAGGTGCGGCTGATCAACGAGCTGGTGGCGGAACTCAGCCGCAAGCTGTTCGCCCGCCTCTACGCCTTCGTCGCCCCGGAAAGCCTGGCCGGGCAGGCGTGCCTGATCGCCATGGGCAGTCAGGGTCGTGCGGAACAGTCGCTGCGCACCGACCAGGACAACGGCGTGATCCTGCGTCAGCCGGTCGATCCGGAGGACCTGCAGGTCTTGCGGGACCGCTTCGCCGGCACGCTGCTGGAATTCGGCTACCCGCCTTGCCCGGGCAAGATCTCCATCGACAATCCGCTGTGGTCGAAACCGCTGGCCGCCTACCGCGACGACTTCCGCAACTGGGTGCGGACGCCGGACAAGGACGCGCCGATGAACGTCGCCATCTTCTACGACGCGGTAGCGGTGGCCGGCGAAGCCGACCTGGTGCACGAGGCCAAGCATGCGCTGTTCGATCTGGCCCGGGGCAACAGCGCCTTCCATGCCCATTTCGCCCGCGCCATCGACAGCTTCGTCACGCCGCTGGGCCTGTTCCACAACCTGGTCGTCGGCAAGGGCGAACGGCGGGACGCGCTGGATCTCAAGAAGGGCGGCATCTTCCCGATCGTGCACGGGGTGCGCAGCCTGGCCCTGGAAAAGGAGCTGGAGGAGACCAACACGACGGAGCGCATCCTGCGCCTGGGCGACTTGAACCTGTTTGAACGCAGCTTCGCCAACGACCTGATTGAGGCCTATCACTTCATGCTGGAGCTGCAGCTCAAGTCGAAACTGGCGGGGCGGCACAAGGGGTTGCCGCCGGACACGCTGGTCCGCCCGGACGACCTGACCACGCTGGAGCGCGACCTGCTGCGCGATGCCCTGTATGTGGTCAAGCTGTTCCGGGAACTGGTGCGCCACCATTTCCGGCTCAACGTATTCTGATGCCGATATTGCGGGCGATCCGGCGGCAGGTAGACCGCTTCAAACTGCGCGACCGGGAGTTTCGCTTCCTGTTCGACCGGGATCCCGGGGATGCGCTGGTGGCGCTGGACTGCGAGACCACCGGGCTCGATCCCTGGGTGGACGAGATCGTCTCCATCGCCGCCATCAAGATCCGCGGCAACCGGATCTGCACCAGCGAACGGCTGGAAATCCTGGTGCAGCCGACCACCGAGCTTGAGGACGAAAACGTCAAGGTGCACCGCCTGCGCCCGATCGATCTGGCCGGCGGCCTGCCGATGGAGGAGGCGTTGCGGACGCTGCTGCGCTTCGTCGGCAGCCGGACCCTGGTCGGCTACTACCTGGAATTCGATGTGGCGATGCTGGACAAGTACATGCTCGAGTTCCTGGGCATCTCCCTGCCGAACCGCTGCATCGAGGTCTCGGGCCTGTACTACGACAAGGTGGTACGGCGGGACCGGGGCCGGTACATCGACCTGCGCTTCGCCACCATCGCCGAGGCCCTGGACCTGCCGGCGCTCAGCCAGCATGACGCGTTCAACGACGCCCTGATGGCGGCGATGATGTATGTGAAATTGACCCAGGGCGGCCCCAAGGAACGGCCCCTGGAAACCTTCGTCGAGCGTCCCCCGGGATTGGGGTAGGGGTGGCATGACCGTCCGACACATCGTTGCCAATGTCGCAACCGACGATCCCGATAAGGCGCGGGCGGGGCGGGTTAGGTCGTCCGGTGCCGGTCAGGTCGGCGGGTTCCGGCCGTCGCGCATCATCGTTGTGGCGATGGCGGCGGCAACGATGACGGCACCGCCGATCAGCGTGCTGTTCGTCGGCACCTCGCCGAACAGCACCTGGCCGGCCAGGATCGACAGGACCAGGTGCAGGTAGCCGAGCGGCGCCAGCGTCCGGGCTTCGGCGGTGTGGTGGGCGCGCAGGAAGCAGAGCTGGGCGACCTGTGCCAGGATGCCGATGGCGACCAACGGCCCCAGGTCGGTCCAGGCCACCGGCTGCCACAAGATCGCCGCCGGCACGGCGGTGACCCCGGTCAGGGCGATGGTGTAGAACGCCATCAGGACGACGTGGCTTTCGCCCTTCAGTTTGCGGGTGGCCACGACGGCACCGGGGCCGAACAGGGCAGCCAGAGAGGCCGCGGCCAGCCCGATCGACAGCGGCACCTCGCCCGGCCGGGCGACCACCAGCACGCCGGCAAACCCCACGGCGGCGGCCAGCCAGCGCCGGCCGCCGATGCGTTCGCCCAGGAACACCGCGGCCATGAACATCAGGATCATCGGCCGGGTGAAGGCGATGGAGGTGACCAGTGCCAGCGGCAGGCTGGTCACCGCGGTGAAATTGGCGGTCAGGGCGATGGCGTTGCAGCCGACCCGCAGCAGGTGCATCGGCATCCGGCGGGTGGCGAACAGGTGGCGCCGGCCGCGCCAGATCAGCGGCGCGATGACCATCAGACCGACCAGGCAGCGGATGAAGACGATCTGCACCGCCGGGTAGGTCTGTCCCATGGCCTTGACGATCGACAGCATCGACACGACCAGCGTCATGTCGCCGATCAGCCAGAGGCTGCCACGCAGATTGTCGTTCAGGCCCGCCGACCGGGTCGCGTCGGCCATGCCCCGTCAGGGCCGCGCCGGCGCCAGCAGATTGGCCATCAGCCGAATCGCCCCTTCGACCATCCGTTCCATCTGGATGTGCAGGACCAGGCTCGTATGGGTGTGCCGGCCGGCGCCGAACCGGCCCGACAGCAGGGCGCCGGTCAGCGGGGCTTCGCCGGGATCGGCCATGGACAACAGCGGCGTGTAGGCGGCATCCCAGTCGGCCGCGAAGTACAGGCCCCGCTCCTTCTGCCAGCCGGCCCAGTCGTCGGCTCCGATGCGGTTCGGCGTGTTCAACAGCGGATGGTCGGGCTGCAGGTGGTCCACGGCGGCCGCCTCGTCGGTGATCCGCCAGCGCAGCGACGGCTGGCCGATCTGCAGTCGGGCCAGCGGCGTGCGGTCCGGCGACCAGGCATCCCACGGACGATGATACAGCGTGACCAGATTGCCGCCGGCGCGGACCCAGTCGTGCAGGCGGGCCGTCGCGTCGGCCAGATCCGGTCGGGTGCGGAAGGCGAAGACACCGACCAGGATGGTATTCCAGCGGGACAGGTCGCCGCTGCGCAGCGTTGCGGCGTCCAGCATGTCGACGGCCAGGCCGAGCCTTTGCAGCCACGCGGCGACCTGGTCGTTGCCGCCCCCCACATAGCCGATCCGGCCCTGCGGCAGCGCCACGTCGACGGCGCGGACGGTCAGGCGGGCGGGGGCGCTGCGCAGGACGACGCCGGTATGCGGATAATCCGACCGGTTCACCGAGGCTGCCGGCCTGCCGTCGACAGAGATGTGAAAATCGTACATGCCCGTCGGCGGGGCGTCGGGCGAGCGTATGGCCATCTGCAAGGAGACGGGAACATCCGTCGGCAAGGGGGCGGTTGCCGGGTCGATCGTCCAGCCCTCGGGGGCGGCGACCGTCAACAACGCGGGGTCGGTGTGGCCGCCCATCGGCGTCAGGTGGACCATGGTCGACAGATCGACCGCCGGTTGGGCCCGGTTCAGGATCAGCGCGGGCGGGTCCGCGGCGACCGCGACGGGCGGCAGAACCGCCAGCGGTCGCTCCAGATCGACGGCGTGAGTCACGGTCGCGCCGTGGCACTGGAACAACACCTCGGCGAATACCGGGCCGTTGCCGCCCATGGGATC
>JANQIU010000141.1 GCA_028281985.1 Alphaproteobacteria bacterium
CGTCTTCGCCCACCGTCACGTGGCGCACGGCATCGACCTCGACCAGGCAGCGGTCCAGTGTCGCGCGATGCATGCCGACCAGACTCTGTTGGGCGGCGACCGCCACCTCCGCGCCCGGGCCGGCCGTACAGCCGGCCAGCCCCATCAGGCAGATCGCCGAAAACCCCGTCGCGCGCACCCGTCGCATCACTGCCCCGCAGCCTATTGCCAGAACGATGCAGACGCTAAGCCATGCCCCGCCCGCGCGCAAACACCCAGCGTCAATCCCGTGATCACACCAGCCTATTGGTCTTCCCCGGCGACAACGGCACACTGCGCCCGACCCGAAGCCGTTCTTGGAGGGGCGCGACGATGGCGAACAAGTTCACCAGTGTCTGGGGCAAGGACCGGAAGCCCCGGCTGTTCGCCAGGCCCGCGGCGGCCTCGGGCCACGCCGACACCGAAAGCGGCAACGAAGGCGACAACCGGGAGGCCGAGTTGCGCGCGCTCGACGTGATGCGCCAGCGCGGGCTGATCGACGAGGCGACCTACCAGGCCCGCCGGGCGGAAATCGAGGGCACCGGGCCGGACGATGGGAAGGCGGCCTGATCCGCAGAGCCTTCAGGCCCGCCCTCAGGCCTCCAGACCGACGAGGACCGTTCCTTCCTCAACCGTATCCCCGACCGCGCCGCCGACCGTCTGAACCACGCCGTCCGTGTCGGCCCGCAATGTGTGTTCGGTCTTCATGGCCTCCAACACCACCAGCGGATCGCCTTTGCCGACGCGATCCCCGATGGCGACCAGGACGGAGACGATGCGGCCCGGCACCGGGGCGACCGCACCGCCGGAGGCCGCTTCCGCCCGGGCGGCACGCACAAGCGGATCGATGCGGTCGAGATGGACAGCCCCTCCAGGCCCCAGCAGCACCACTTCCTCCGCGGAGACCAGGGCGGTAGCGCGGCCACGGACCCCGTCGAGATCGGCGGCCAGCGTGCCGTCCGCGTCCATCCGCCCGCCGGCCGTGGCCCGGTGGCCCGGCCACGACAGGTCAAAGCGGCCATCCCGGCGGTAGGTCACCGCCACCGTGACCTCTGCACCGTCGCCGGCCGGGCGGAAGGTGAGATCCTCGGTCGCGGTCGCGTTCAGGCGCCAGCCATCCACCCGATGCCAGGGTGAGCCCGGATCGGCCGAGGCGGCTGCGCGGGCTTCGGCCGCCCGGCGCCGATCCAACAGCACGGCGAGGGCGGCCAATGCCAGGACGTTGTCTTCCGCGGCTGGCGGATGGGGCAGCAGGTCGGCCGCGTGCCGGTCCAGAAACCGCGTGTCCAGGTCGGCCGCCGCGAACCCCGGATGCGCCGCAATCGCGCGCAGCAGGTCGAGATTGGTGGCGACGCCGACAACCTGCGCTTCGGCCAGGGCGGCCCGCAGCCGGGCCAGGGCCGACGGGCGATCCCGGTCCCAGACGATCAGCTTGGCGATCATCGGGTCGTAGTCGGGCGGGATCGCATCGCCAGCCCGTACGCCGGTTTCCAATCGCAGGAACGGTGCGCCCGCCCCGTCGCTGCCCGGCAGCCGCAGATGGCGCAAGCGTCCCGGCGACGGCAGATAGCCGCGTGCCGGGTCTTCGGCATACAGCCGCACTTCGATGGCGTGACCGTCCACCGGCACGTCGTCCTGGCCGAAGGGCAGCGCCTCGCCGGCGGCAATCCGCAGCTGCCATTCCACCAGGTCGAGCCCGGTCACCTGCTCGGTCACCGGGTGTTCGACCTGGAGCCGGGTGTTCATTTCGATGAAGTGAAACGAGCCGTCGTCGCCCAGCAGGAACTCGACCGTGCCGGCGCCGCGGTAGTCGACCGCCTGCGCGGCCCGCACGGCAGCCTCGCCCATGGCCCGGCGGGTGGCGGTGCCAAGGCCGGGCGCCGGCGCCTCCTCCAGCACCTTCTGATGCCGCCGCTGCAGCGAACAGTCGCGCTCGTGCAGCGACAGACAGGCGCCCGCCGCATCGGCCAGGACCTGTACTTCCACATGCCGGGTTCGCGACAGGTGCCGCTCCAGCAGGACGCGGTCGTCGCCGAAGGACGCGGCCGCCTCCCGCCGGGCGGCGGTGACGGCGTCACCGAGATCGGCCAAATCGGTGACGATGCGCATGCCCCGGCCCCCGCCGCCAGCCGCCGCCTTGACCAGGACCGGCAGTCCGATCTCCGCGGCCGCGGCGGCCCAGCGGGCCGGATCGTCGCCGTCCAGATCGGTTCCGGGCAGCACCGGCACGCCGGCCTGCGCCATCAGGGCCTTGGCCCGGCCCTTGTCGCCCATGACGCGGATGGCATCGGGCGGTGGCCCGACGAAGATCAGACCGGCGGCGGCACACGCAGCGGCGAAATCGGCGTTTTCCGACAGGAAGCCATAGCCGGGGTGCACCGCATCCGCCCCCGACGCCGCAGCCGCCGCCAGGATGCGGTCGACATTCAGGTAGCTGTCGGCGGCCGGCGCCGGGCCGACGGCGTGCGCCTCGTCACTCAGGGCGACATGAGCCGCCTGCGCATCGGCCTCGGAGTAGATCGCGACGACCCGGATACCCAGCCGGCGGGCGGTGCGGGCGATCCGGCAGGCGATCTCGCCCCGGTTGGCGATCAGCAGGGTCTTGATCATTGCTGCCGCCCTATCCGGTCCACGCGGCCCGCACGCCGTCCAGGATGAACTGCACCGACAGCGCTGCCAGCAGGATGCCCAGGATCCGGGTCACCACGTCGGACAGGGTGCGCCCCAGAAACCGCTCCAGCGGCCCGGCGAACAGGAACAGGGTGAAGGTGATCAACAACACGCCGGCCATGACCGCGAGAACGATGGCTTGGCCCACGGGGTCGCCGGATTGCTCGCCCATCAGCAACAGGACCGAGGTGATGGCGCCGGGTCCGGCCAGCAGCGGCATGGCCAGCGGGAACACCGCCACGTCCTCCACCCGCTCCTGCATCTCCTCGGCCGACTGGCTGCGCCGCGGCGTCCGCTTGGCGAACGCCATCTCGAAGGCCAGCACCAGCAGGAATAAGCCGCCCGCGACCCGGAACGCCTCCAGGCTGATCCCCAGGAGGTCGAGAAACCGGTCCCCGACGAAGGCGAAGAACACCAGCACCACCAGCGCGATCGTGCAGGCCTTGATGGTGATCCGGCGCCGCGACGCCGCGTCCTCGCCCTGGGTCAGGGCAAGAAACACCGGCAACAGGCCGATCGGGTCGATGACCACCAGAAAGATGACGGCGGCTTGCAGGATCAGATCGGCCATGGAAGTCGTGGGGCGACGGAACGCAAGGAACGGCGCGTCGGCAACTTGAACCCGCCGGCAGGGCCTTTCAACCCATCGCCCGGGAACCAGGCCGGCGCCTTCGCCTGAGCTTGGACGGCGCCTATGCCGGCGGCATCGGCGCGGCGGGCCAGCCGCCGGCGAAGTCGATGATGGCGCCGGTCAGGAACGGCGTCCGGGCAGCGGCCAGGAAGCGGATGACCTCGCCGATCTCGGCCGGCTCGGCCAGGCGCCCGGCCGGCACGATCTGGCGGACGAACGCGGCGCCGGCAGGGTCGTCGATATACTTCGCCCGCGGATAGTAGGCCTCGCTGTACAGGTAGTTCGGCGCCACCGCGTTCACCGGAATGCCGAAGGGCGCCAGGTCGATGGACAGCGACCGCACCAGCGCGTTGTTGGCGTCGCGGGCGGCATCCGGGATCGCCCCGCCGGGGCGCGGCAGGCGGGTCCGGCAGGAGGTGATCATGACGATGGCACCGCGCCCCTGCGCCTTGAAGCGCGGGGCCAGTGCGCCCGCCAGGCGGAACGGCCAGACCACCAGTGCCTCCAGCGTCGCCCGCAGGTCGTCGGCAGCCGCATCCTCCACCGCGACGTGGATGGCCGGATAGTGGTCGTTGCTGACCACGACGTCGACGGCGCCCGCCTGATCCCAAGCCCACGCCACCAGGTCGTCCGGTTCGGCATGGCCGGCGGTTTCCGCGCCGGGATGCCGGGCCAGGAAGGCATCCCGGTCGGCGGTGCGGGCAAAGGCCGGGTCATGGGCCAGAACGCGATACCCGTCGGCCAACAGCGCATCCACGGCCGGCGGGCCAGCGAAATCACCGGCATTGGTGACCAGGGCGATCCGATCGGCGGGCATGGCGGCAGATCCTTGTCCAATGGAAGCGGTCGGCAGGGTCAACTCCCGCCGGACCAGGCGGGTCGCCGTTTCTCGAGAAACGCCTGGACGCCCTCCTGCCCCTCTGCCGAGGCACGGATTGCCGCAATGCGCCCGGCCGTCAAGTCGATGCTTGCCGATGCGGGCCGCGCCTCGATGTCGTCGAGCAGCGCCTTGACCGCCGCCTGCGCCTGCGGTCCGCCGTCGGCCAGCCGGTCCAACAGGGTCCGGACGGCCGGCTCGAGCAGATGGCCGGGCACGACATCGTGCACCAGGCCGATCCGCTGGGCCTCCAACGCGCTGAAGCGTTCCCCGGTCAGCATCAGCCGCCGGGCGGCGCGCGCGCCCACAGCCCGCACCACATAGGGCGAGATCACCGCGGGGATCAGGCCCAGCCGCACCTCGGACAGGGCGAACCAGGCATCGTCGGCGGCAATGGCGATATCGCAGGCGGCAACCAGGCCCACGCCGCCGCCGAAAACGTTGCCGTGAACGGCGGCGATGGTCGGCTTCGGCACCGTCGCCAGGCCTTCCATAAGCCCCGCCAGGGCCTGGGCGTCGGCCAGGTTTTCCGATTCCGAGGCGGATGCCAGCCGGCGCATCCAGCCGAGATCGGCCCCGGCGGAAAAGCTGGGGCCGGCCCCTTCGAGTACGATCGCACGGATGTCGGCCAGACCGCCCAGCCGGCGGATACCGGCGGTCAGATCGTCGATCAGCCGGTCGTCGAAGGCGTTGTGCCGATCGGGCCGGTTCAGCCGCAACCGGCCGACCGAACCGTCGACCCGGGTGATCAACGGGATGTCGTCCATCCTTTGGGGGCTAGCACAGGCGCGCCGGCCCGGCAAAGCGCCTACCGGCGGTCAGGGGCAGCCGGGCGCCGATTCCTGCCCAGAGGCCTGGCGCACCGCCTCGGCCACCTCGGCGGAGGATGCGGGCTCCAGGAACAGACCGCCGGTGGCGTCGGCGATACAGCGCAGGTTGCTGACGTCGTCGGTCACCGCCACGACGCTGACCGGCGCATAGGGCATGGCATTGCGCAGGCGCCGCGCGATGAAGCAGGGGTTGCCGTCGCAACTGTCGTTGCCATCGGAAAACACCACGATGTTGATCGGCTGGTCCGGCGACCGGCCGGCCCGGGTGATCCGCCGCACGCCGTTCAGGCTGTGGGCCAGCGGCGTGTCGCCGCCCGGACGGAGCCCCTGCAACACCGACCGCAGCGCGCCGCGCGACCCGGCGTCGTAGGGACCATGGCGGTCGAAGCCGCAGCCCTCGAAGGTCAGCATCGACAGATCGACATCCGCCGGCAGGGCGTCGACCAGATCGATCGCCGCCTGGCGCGCCACATCGATACGGTCGGGACCGCCACGACGCAGCGGATCGCGCATGCTGCCGGACGTATCGAAGACGAAGATGACCTCGGTCGGATCCGGCACCGGGCAGGTCGGCAGTTCAGCCGTTTCATGCGGCGGCTCGGCTGGCTCGGGCGCCGGTTCTGGCGCTGGCTCTGGTTCCGGTTCCGGAGCTGGCGCAGGTGCAGGTGGCGCCGGGGTCTCCACCGGCTCGGGCGGAACCGGTTCCGGCGGGGGCGGTTCGGGTGTGGGCTCCGGCGGTGCCTCGGCCGCCTGAACCGGCGGCTCAGGCTCGGGTTCCGGCAGCGGTTCGGGCTCGGGCACCGGGCACGCTTCGGCATTGGCCAGGGCCAGTTCGAGACGCTCCAGGTCCTGCTCGAGAACCGCAGTCCGCGCCTGCTCGGCCTCCAGGCGAAAGGCCGACTCGGGTGTCCCCGGGTGAGGCGCCGGCGCCGGGCAGACGCTGAGGTGTAGGCGGCCGCCGAAGCCTGTGAAGCCGCAAGCCTCCACCGCCAGCCAGCCGATCCCGCCCAAAATCCCGCCCAGAACCAGCCAGCCGGCCAGCAATGCGGGCCAGGAGCGGTACCAGCGCCCGGAGCGGCGCGGCGATGTACTAAGCGGCTGGCTGCGACTGCCGGGGGTGGCCACGACGCCTGACCTCGCCTTTGACGGATCCCGATCACCCAAAATGCCAGGCCGAAAGTGCCCTTTTCATGGTGCTGTGGCGAAGACCCACGCCAAGATGGGCCGCGTCGTCGGCCGCGCGGCCGATCTGCTCCGCACCGCCGGCGTGGCGCGGTCCCGGGTCAGTACACGTTCGCTATGGGCAACCGGGCGGGCGATCCTGCCCGGCCGCCTGACGCATCGCGTCGCCAATGCGGGCGGCGGAATCGGGCTGTAGGAACAGGCCTCCGGTGATGTCGGCCACGCACCGCAAGCGGTCGAGGTCGGCGGAGATCGCCACCACGCTGATGGGCGCATAGGGCATGGCCGACCGGACCTCTCGTGCCGCGGCGCAGGGGTCGCCGTCGCAGCTATCGTCGCCGTCAGAGAAGACCACGACGTTGATCGGCTGGTCCGGCGAGCGCCCGGCAGCCGTGGCGTCGATCACCGATCGGATGGTGTGTGCGAGCGGTGTGCCCCCGGTCGCGTCGAGCCCCCTGATCCGCGACCGCAGGCTGCCGCGCTCGGCATCGTCAAAGGGGCCGTATCGCCGGTGTCGCGTGCAATCGTCGAAAGTCATCAGCGAGATGGCGACCTCAGGCGGCAAGACGTCGACAAGGTCCAACGATGCGTCTCTGGCGACGCGCATACGGTCCGGACCCGGCCCGGTGGTCAGCCGCCGCTCGAGGGATTCCAGCTCCCGCTCCAACTGGTTGTACCGCAGTCCCTCGGTGATGGAGACAAATGGGTTTCGCGCGATCGCCTCGTCTAGAGCATTCAACTGCTCGACGACCCGGCGGCGTTGGCGCTCCAGGGCAGGATCCGCATTCAGGTTGTACTGCATGCTACCGGAGGTATCGACGACCATGATCACTTCGGTCGGGTCCTCGGCGGGGCACTGCAGCGGTTCCGGCGTGACCGCTGCCTCGATGCCTGCCCCGGCCGGGGGTTCCGGATCAGGACAGGGCGCGACGTTGATCAGCGAGACCCGCAGCCGGTGCAAATCACGCTCCAGAACGTCACCACGGGCCTGCAGGGCGGCCAGTTGGGTGGCCGCATCGGCGCTGTCGACCGGATCCGGCGGCACCGGGCAAAAGTCCAGCAGCGGAGCCGCACCGAACGCGCGCAGCCCGCAAGCGCCCAGGGCTAGCCAGCCGGTCCCCGCCACAATGCAAGCCATCAGCAGCCATAGGCCAGCGGCGAGGATCCTGCGCCGAGGGCGCGGGCGCGGCGGATCGGATGCTATCCGGGATCGCATGGGTCCGTCCCCGCCCCGTACCGCCGATTGAACACAGTCCTGGACCGACCGAGGCAGACCGGCCGCGGATCAACGGTGCACGCGACCCACGCCACAGCACCCAGGGCGACGCAAACGCCCGTCGCGCGCCAATCGTGCGGCCCCCGGCCCGGCGTGCGGACGGGGGCGTGCGTGCGGGTACGACTGCCAGATCGACGGTCCAAACCGCTTCGAACCTCGCGCTTAGGGACGGCAGCCCAATGGTGCCGGCTCTCGCGATAGGTGCATTGATGTATGTCGGCTTTCGACTGACCTACATCCGAAACACGCCGAAGCGGGTGTCCGGGATGGGCGCGTTCAGCGCCGCGGACAGCGACAGGCCCAGCACCATCCGCGTGTCCAGCGGATCGATGATGCCGTCGTCCCACAGCCGGGCACTGGCATAGGTGGGGTGGCCCTGGCGTTCGTACTGATCGCGGATCGGCGCCTTGAATGCCGCCTCTTCGGCCTCAGGCCAGTCCTCGCCGCGCGCCGCCAGGGCGTCGCGGCGCACCTGGGCCAGGACGTTGCCGGCCTGCTCGCCGCCCATCACCGAGATGCGGGCATTGGGCCACATCCACAGGAACCGCGGGTCGTAGGCGCGGCCGCACATGGCATAATTGCCCGCGCCGAAGCTGCCGCCGATCACCACGGTCAGTTTCGGGACGGCGGCGCACGCCACGGCGGCGACCATCTTGGCACCGTCTTTGGCAATGCCGCCGGCTTCGTATTTCCGGCCGACCATGAAGCCGGCGATGTTCTGCAGGAACACCAGCGGCAGGCGCCGCTGGCAGCACAGCTCGACGAAATGGGCGCCCTTCACCGCGCTTTCCGAGAACAGGATGCCGTTGTTGGCGACGATGCCGACCGGCATGCCGAACAGCCGGGCAAAGCCGCAGACCAGGGTCGTCCCGTAAAGCGGCTTGAACTCGTCGAACCGGCTGGCGTCGGCCAGCCGGGCGATCACCTCGCGCGCGTCGAACGGCTGGCGCAGGTCGGCGGGCACCAGTCCGTAAAGGTCCTCCGGCGGGTGCAGCGGCGCCTCGGTTTCCGCCAGATCCAGCGGCGGGCGCTTCACCGTGTTCAGGTTGGCGACGATCCGTCGGGCGATCGCCAGGGCATGGGCGTCGTCTTCGGCCACATGGTCGACCACGCCCGACACCCGGCCATGCACACTAGCACCGCCCAGATCCTCGGCCGAGACATCCTCGCCGGTCGCCGCTTTGACCAGGGGCGGGCCGCCCAGAAAGATGGTGCCGGTGCCGCGGACGATCACGCATTCGTCGGCCATGGCCGGGACATACGCCCCACCGGCGGTGCACGAGCCCATGACCACGGCGATCTGCGGAATACCGGCCGCCGACAGCGTCGCCTGATTGTAGAAGATCCGGCCGAAATGGTCGCGGTCGGGAAACACCTCGTCCTGGCGCGGCAGGTTGGCGCCGCCGCTGTCGACCAGATAGAGGCAGGGCAACCGGTTCTGCGCCGCCACGTCCTGGGCCCGCAGGTGCTTCTTGACGGTCAGGGGGTAGTAGGTGCCGCCCTTGACCGTGGCATCGTTGGCGACGATCACGCATTCGCGGCCGCTGACCCGACCGATGCCGGTGATCAACCCGGCCGCCGGCACCGGCTCGTCATAGACATCGTGGGCCGCGAGAGACGACAGCTCCAGAAACGGCGTGCCGGGGTCGAGCAGAGCCCGCACCCGGTCGCGCGGCAGCAGCTTGCCCCGGGACAGATGCCGGGCCTGCGCCGCCGAACCGCCGCCGGCGGCGATTTCCGCGGTCATCGCCTGCAGATCCTCCACCAAGCCGCGCATGGCAGCGGTGTTGGCCTGATAAACCGGATCGGCCCGGTCGACCTTGCTTGACAGAATGGACATCGGCGCGCACCCCCTGGAACCGGGTCGGGTACCGCCGCGACAGACGGCTGGCAACCCCGGTCCCCGGCGGCAGCAGCCGCCGGCACCCATTATCGATGCTGGGGGAACAACCACGATGGACCCGGTTCTGGAGGTCATCGGCCGGCATGCCATCGTGCCGGTCGTCGCCATCGAGGACGCCGAAAAGGCGGTGCCGCTGGCCCGCGCCCTGAAGGCCGGCGGGCTGCCGCTGGCCGAGATCACCTTCCGCACCGCGGCGGCAAAGGCGGCGATCGAGGCGATTGCCCAGGCCGAACCCGACATGGTGGTCGGCGCCGGCACGGTGCTGACGGCCGAGCAGGTGGACGACGCCAAAGCGGCCGGCGCCCGGTTCCTGGTGTCGCCGGGGTGCAACCCGACGACCATCCGCCGGGCGCAGGAGCGCGGCATCCCGATTACACCGGGGGTGTGCACGCCGTCGGATATCGAGTCGGCGCTGGAGCTGGGCCTGACCACGCTGAAGTTCTTCCCGGCCGAATCCTACGGCGGGCTGAAGACGCTGAAGGCCCTGGCCGCCCCGTACGGCATGGTCCGTTTCGTGCCGACGGGCGGCATCACCGCGGCAAATCTGCCGGACTACCTGGCCTTCCCCAAAGTGCACGCCATCGGCGGGAGCTGGATGGTCAAGGCCGACCTGATCGATCAGGGCCGCTTCGACGAGATCGAAAACCTGACCCGCGAAGCGGTCACCCTGGCCGCCGCCGCCCGGGGCTGACAGCCCCCAACATGCCGGCCGCCAGGACCGGCGCATGCATAGTCGCGCAGGTAGCAGGTAGGAGGACATCCCCCATGTCGGAGAAGATCGTTACGTTCGGCGAAGTGATGCTGCGCCTGAAATCGCCGGAGCGCGAGCGGCTGTTCCAGTCGCCGGCCCTGGAGGCGACCTTCGGCGGCGGCGAAGCCAATGTGGCCGTCTCGCTGGCCAATTACGACCTGGACGCCGCGTTCGTCACCGTGCTGCCGGACAACCCCATCGGCGATGCGTGCATCGGCGAACTGCGCCGTTTCGGCGTCGATACCACGCGGCTGATCCGCAAGCCCGGCCGCATGGGCCTGTACTTCCTGGAGACCGGCGCCAACCAGCGGCCGTCCAAGGTGGTGTACGATCGCGCCGGGTCGGCCATCGCCGAGGCCAAGCCGGGCGATATCGACTGGGACGCGGCCCTGGCCGGCGCCCGGTGGTTCCACATCACCGGCATCACCCCGGCCCTGTCGGAAGGGGCCGCCGCGCTGTCGATGCAGGCGGTGCAGGCGGCCAAGGCGAAGGGCATCACCGTCTCCTGCGACTTCAACTACCGCGGCAAGCTGTGGAAATGGGGCAAGTCGGCGCCAGAGGTGATGACCGAACTGGTCAAGCACGTCGATGTGGGTATCGCCAACGAGGAGGACTGCCAGAAGTCGCTGGGCATCGAAATCCCGGTCGATGTGCATGGCGGCGACCTGGACACCGCCCATTACGAAGCCCTGACCGCCAAGGTGCTGGACGTGTTCCCCGGCATGTCCGC
>JANQIU010000172.1 GCA_028281985.1 Alphaproteobacteria bacterium
TCACCGCCCATCCGACGGAAGCCAAGCGCGCGTCGGTGCTGTCCCATCACCGCTCGCTCTACCGGCTCCTGGTGGAACGGGAGAACCAGATGTGGACGCCGGGGGAGCGGCAAGGCCTCGGCCAGGACATCAAGGCGACGCTCGAGCACCTGTGGCGGACCGGCGAGATCTATCTGGAAAAGCCGACAGTGGCGGCAGAGCTGGCCAACGTGGTGCACTATCTCCGCCAGGTGCTGCCGGAAGTCTTGCCTTGGGTGGACCTTCGCCTGAAGTCGGCCTGGCGGGAGGCGGGCTTCGACACCTCCCTGCTGGACGATCCGCAGCGGCGGCCGCGGCTGACGTTCGGCACCTGGGTCGGCGGCGACCGCGACGGTCATCCCCTGGTCGATGCGACGGTGACCCGCCACGCGCTGAAGACGCTGCGGTCCGAAGCCCTGGCTATGCTGCGGACGCGGCTTGTGGAGATGGCCGCCCTGCTCAGCCTGTCCGAGTTCCGGCAGTCGCCGCCGCGGGCCCTGATCGAGCGGATAGCTACGCTGGCAAGCCTGCTGGGGGAACCGGGCGCCGCCGCCGTCGACCGAAACCCCCGCGAGCCCTGGCGGCAACTCGTCAACCTGATGATCGCGGCGTTGCCGGACAGCGGCGGAGACGGCCGCTATGGCCGGGCCGAGGAGCTTGTCGCCGATATCGACCTCCTGCGGTCGTCGCTCGTCGATATCGGCGCCGCGCGGATCGCCCGCTCCGACGTCGATCCCGTGCGCGCCCTGGCCAGCACGTTCGGTTTTCACCTGGCCGTTCTCGATGTCCGCCAGAACAGCGGGTTCCACGACCAGGCAATGGACGAGCTGTTGCAGGCCTCCGGCATCGGCCAAGGCCGCTTCTCCGACTGGGATGAGGCCGGGCGCCTGGAGCTGTTGAGCCGGGAACTGACATCGCCCCGCCCCTTCCTCCACCCGGGCGCCGATCCTGGTGGCAACGCCGCCGCGGTATTGGACGCCTATCGGGCCTTGGCGACGGAAATCGCCCATAACGGCCGCGATGGCCTGGGCGCCCTGATCGTCAGCATGACCCGCACCCTGTCGGACCTTCTGGTCGTCTATGCTCTGGCCCGGGAGGCCGGGCTGCTGCGTTTCGACAACGGGCAACCGGCCTGCCTGATGCCGGTCGTGCCGCTGTTCGAAACCATCGATGACCTTGAGCGCGCGCCCGACATTCTGGACCGGTTCCTGGCGCATCCGGTGACCCGATCCAGCCTCGCCTGGCGACAGGCCGCCGATGGACAGGATCGGCCCGTCCAGCAGGTGATGATCGGGTACAGCGACAGCAACAAGGACGGCGGTATCACTGCCAGCCTCTGGGGATTGTACAAGGCCCAGGACGCCATGACCCGAGTGGGGGCCCGACACGGCGTACGGATCCGGTTCTTCCATGGCCGCGGTGGGACGATCAGCCGGGGCGCCGGTCCAACCCACCGGTTCATCCGGGCGCTGCCTCCCAGAAGCGTCGACGGCGACCTGCGCCTGACGGAACAGGGCGAAACGATCGCCCAGAAGTATGCCAACCGTGTAACCGCCGCCAACAACCTGGAGCTCCTGATCGCCGGGGCGGTTGGCGCCAGCTTGTCCGACCGCCTTGCCCCCAACGACACCCACGCCCTGGCCCCGGTGATGGAGCGGCTGGCCTTGGACAGCCGACAGGCCTACCAGGGTCTCCTGCACCGCGACGGGTTCCTGCCGTTCTTCAGCCAGGCGACGCCGATCGACGCCATCGAGATGAGCCGGATCGGATCACGCCCGGCGCGGCGAACCGGTCGCCGATCGATCGCCGATCTGCGCGCTATTCCCTGGGTCTTCAGTTGGAACCAGGCGCGGTTCTACCTTTCGGGATGGTACGGTTTCGGCACCGCCCTGGCCGGGCTGCAGCGCGACGAACCCGAGGCTTTCGAGCGGCTGGCAACCAGCAAGCGCGATCGCTCATGGCGCTTTCTGGAGTATCTGATCAGCAACGCGGCGACAGCCGTGGCCACGGCAGATCCCGACATCATGCAAGCCTATGCCGACCTGGTCGACGATCCGGTCGTGCGCGAGGCGCTGCTGGCCGACATCACCGCGGAGTACGCGCTGACCCGACGCATGCTGGAGCAGATTTACGGCGACCCGCTCGCCATCGCCCGCCCGCGCATCCACCATCTGCTGCAGCTTCGACAGGAAGCCCTGACACCGCTGCACGCCCGGCAGATCGACCTCCTTCGCCGCTGGCGGTCGCATCGCGCCGCGGGCGAAGACGAAGCGGCGGACAGGCTCGTGCCCGGGCTGTTGCTGACCATGAATGCCATCGCCGCCGGTCTCGGCGCCACCGGATAGCGGGCCGATCACATCGCCCCCGGGCCGCTTGCGCCGGGCCGCTGCCGGGATCCCCTGGCCCATTAAGTTCAGGGGCGCGGCGTCTTTGGTCCAACAACACGTTGCAGTAGCGAAAATGCGCCCCGAGTGCTAAAAACGACGATTATCGGCGCTTTTATTCGGGGATTTGATTTCATGTATCGAACCCATGAGATTGGTGCCTTCCATCGCATTCAGCCACCCACCCCCCATCGCCGCCGCCGGTCACCGCCGGACCAGATCGGCCGCATGTTCCCGGATCTGCCGCCGGCCTACGTGTCCTCGTCGGTCTTGGCGGACATCGGCAAGGCGGGCGGCCCCATGGACGGCGGCTCGCAGAGCGACCCAAGCGCCTCGGTCGCCGTCGGCCAGATCGTCTTCGGCCAGTTTGTCGACAACGATCTGACGATCGCCATCACCGCCGATTTCGCACAGCCCGAGGGCCGCGGCCCGGAACTCGCCCAGGGTAGGCCAAGGCTCGATCTGAGTAGCGTCTACGGTGCCGGACCCGACGCCCAGCCGTACCTGTACCAATCCGCCGGCAAGTTCGGGGACGCCAAACTCCTCACCGGTGCCGACGAAGCCGGCGCCGACGCGATCACGGCTGAAGACCTGCTGCGGGTGCCGCGGGCGCCCGGCGGGGGCCGCGGCCGCGCGATCATCGGCAATCCGCGCAACGACGAACACCGGATGATCAGCCAGATGCACCTCGGCATGGTCCGGTTCCACAACAAGATCTGTATCGATATCGGCGCTGCGATGGGGCTTGAAGGCCGCCCGCTGTTCGACGAGGCGCGCCGCCGCACCATTTGGCAGTACCAGTGGGCCGTGGTGAACGACTTTCTGGTGCAGATATGCGGCGCTCCGGTCGTCACGGGCGTTCTGGCGGGCGGTCGGCAGTTCTTTCGCCCCGCCGAGCCGTTCATCCCGGTGGAGTTCTCCGCCGCCGCCTTCCAGTTCGCCCCTTCGATGATGCCGGCGACCGTGGCCGTGCAGAAGGATGGCGGCAGCCATGCCCTGCGCGGATCTGTACTGGGCGAGGGCTTCTCCCCGCTGACCTCCGCCGACGCGGTCGTCGACTGGCGGGAGCTGCTGTTCACGCCGGGCCAAGGCGAAGTCCAGACGGCCGGGCGGTTGACGACCAGACTGCCGGCCCACCTTATGGCCGCGCACGAAGGTTCCTTCGGCACCCGCACCCTGCTTCGCGGCAACACGCTCCGGCTGCCGGCCGGTGACAAGGTGGCAGCGGCCATGAGTCGGGCAGACGATGAGATTGCGGCGGTTATGGCCAGGGTCGACGAGGTGTCGTCGGGCCGCATCACCGCGGGATCCCCGCTATGGCTTTATGTCCTTGCGGAGGCCGAGGTGATCGGCCGCGAAACGACCCCCGGCCATTATGACCGGGGCGACGGCCTCGGGCCGGTCGGGGGCCGGATCGTGGCGGAGGTGATCATCGGTCTGCTCGAACTCGACGACACCAGCTATCTGGGACAGAACCGCGGCTGGGCGCCGCATCCCGATTACGACACGGTCGGCAAGATCCTGACCGCCACTTGACCGCCGGCTCCGGCCCGGCCGCGTCTGCGCCGGGCCATCGGGACCGCCGGCAAACTCAGCCGGCCGACCCGACCACAGAGATGAAGATCGATGCGAAGATCGCCGAGGTGATCACGCCGCTGATGCTGGCGCCAAGGGCGTGCGGCAGGATCACCGCATCCGGGGTCACTTCGGCGACCGACTTCTGCGCCACCTTGGCGCAGGTCGGAATGCAGCTCACCCCGGCAATGCCGATCACCGGGTTGAACTTCTTGCCGGTGGCGAAATACAGGATGTAACCGCCCAGCAGGCCGCCGATGCCGGAGATCAGCAGCGCCAGGATGCCCAGCAGCAGCAGGATCAGCACATCCGGGTTCAGGATGGTGTTGGCCTCGCACAGCACACCCAGCAGCAGTCCCAGGAAGAAGGTGGCCCCATAGAGGATCGGTCCCGACAGCACGTCGGCGACCTTCACCAGCCCGCTCTCGCGGACGATGACGCCCAGGAACAACGACAGGATCAACGGGGCAGCCACCGGGAAGAGCAGGCACAGCACGATGGTCGCGACAACGCAGAAGGTGATCTTCTGGGCCGGGGTGATGTTCTTCGTCTTCTCCGGCGGCATCTTCATGCCGCGGATGTGCCGCGGGACCATCAGCTTGATCAGGTACGGGTACCCGCCATAGGTCAGCCCCAGATAGAGGTAGGCGACCACGGTGATCGGCACGAACAGTTCCGGGGAGAGCTGCAGGGCGGCGAACAGGATCATCGGCCCGTCGGCACCGCCGATGGTGGCCGTTGCCGCAGCGTCGCCGGGACTCAGCCCGACCATCCGGGCGATCGGGAACACCGCGACCGTCCCCAGCTCGGCGCACAGGGCGATGAACATGCTGCGGAACGGCCGGGCCATGACGAAGCCGACATCCAGCAGCACACCGATCCCCAGGAACACCAGGCAGGCGATCAGACCGTTGGACAGCGTGAAGGTGAAGACCGGCTGCAGCCAGTCCACCTGTAATCGATCCATCCACAGCGCCGGATCGGCGCGGCTGTCGACCAGCGGATCGATGAACAGCGTGCCCTGTTCGCCCCCTGGCAGGAACAGCACGCCGGTGTTGATCGCCACCATGCCCAGCCCCATGGGCAGCATCAGCAGCGCTTCCAGGACACCCTTGAGGCCGAGATAGATCAGCGCACAGCCCAGGCCGATCAGGAACAACCGCATGATCAGCACGTCCGGCTCGGAATCGACCAGCGTGGCGATCCCTTGGAAGACGTTGAGCAGCTCGATTTCCATGGTACGTGTCCCAGGCGTGGGCGGGCGCCGCGGCGTCGGCGGCAGAAGGGCGGCAGCCTACCCGATGGTCAGCAGCGGTTGGCCCGGCTCGACCCCGTCACCAGCCTGTACGTGGACCTTGGTGACGCTGCCGGCGCGTTTTGCGGCGACGATGGTCTTCATCTTCATCGCCTCGATGGTGGCGACCTTGTCGCCTTCGTTGACCGCCTGGCCCATGGAAACGTCGATGGAGACCACGACCCCGGCGAGCGGGCTGACCTCATCGCCTTCGCCCGCCGCGGGGGCGGCCGGGGCGGCAGGGGTTGCGGGCGCGACCGCCGCTGCCGGGGCGGCGGGCGCGGCCGGGGCCGCAGGTCTGGCCGGCTGGGGCACGGACATGTCGCCCGGCCGCGGGATGAAGATCCCCGGTCCGTCGGTCACCTCTTCGACGGTCACCGTGTAGGGACGGCCGTCGACAGAGATCTTGAACGTCCTCAGCATGCTACGGCTCCTCGCAAGCGGTCGGGGACTGCGCCCGGTTACCGATGGTGACGGGGTGATGGCTGGTGGGACGTCTGGTGCTGCCAGCGGCCCTCGGTCGCCCAGGCGTGGGTATCCTGGAGCGGCTGAATATGGACGATGCGGTGGGCCGTGAAGACGGACGCCACGGCGGCGGAAATGGCCGCCACATCGTCGGCCGGTATCCCCTCCTCGACCGCCGCCGGCCCCGCGCCGGCAACCGCCGGCACCGCGGCCGGCGCCTTCTGGCGCTGGGTCACCGCCAAGGCGACGACGATGCCCCGGATCGACACGGCCATCACCACCGAGATCACGATGGCCAGGCCGTAGATCCACAGCGACTGCATGATCACGTCCATCGGCACGACCTCGGCCACGGCCTCGGCGGTGCTGGCTATCTCCTGTTCCATGCCCTTCCCCCGGTCCCGTCCCTAGAGCGGGATATCGCCATGCTTCTTCGGCGGCCTGACTTCCCGCTTGTCCAGCGTCTTGCGCAGCGCCAGCGCCAGCATGCCGCGGGTTTCCGACGGGCGGATGACATCGGTGATGTAGCCCCGCGACGCCGACAGATAGGGCGACGCGAACTCGGCCCGGTAATCCGCCGCCAGTTCGGCTGCCTTGGCCCGCCGGTCTTCGGCTTCCTGCAACTGCTTGCGGTAGAGGATGTTGACGGCCCCTTCCGCGCCCATCACCGCGATCTCCGCGGTCGGCCAGGCGAACACCAGGTCGGCTCCCATCTCCTGGCTGCACATGGCCAGGTAGGACCCGCCATAGGCCTTGCGCAGGATCACCGTCAGCTTCGGAACGGTGGCCGAGGCATAGGCAAACAGCATCTTTGCGCCGTGCCGGATAATGCCGCCCCGCTCCTGCTCGACGCCCGGCAGAAAGCCCGGCACATCGACGAAGGTGACGAGGGGAATGTTGAAGACGTTGCAGAACCGGATGAACCGCGCGCCCTTGTCGGAGGCGTCGATGTCCAGGGCGCCGGCCTTCTCCATCGGGTTGTTGGCCAGCACGCCGACGACCACGCCGGAAATCCGGGCAAAGCCGATCAGCAGGTTGCGGGCAAAACCCGCATGCACTTCGAAGAAGTCGCCGTCATCCACGATCCGCCGGATCACCGCGGACACGTCCATCGGCTCGCTCGACGTCTCCGGGATCAGCGCCTCGATCTCCGGGTCTTCGACAAGATCGATGTCGGTCGCCAGGTGGTGCGGCGGGTCCAGGCTGTTGTTGGCCGGCAGGTAGCTCAACAGCTTGCGGACCAGCGCGACGGCGTGCTGATCGTCCTTGGCAACGAAATGCACATTGCCGCTGACCGTCGCGTGCACGGCCGCGCTACCCACCTCGTCCATCGAGGTCTGGCGCCCGGTGACGGCCTTGATGACCTCGGGGCCGGTGATGAACATGTGGGCGTTGGACTCCGTCATAACGATGAAGTCCATCAGCGCCGGCGAGTAGGATGCACCGCCGGCACACGGCCCGGCGACCACCGCGATCTGCGGCACCACGCCCGACAACAGCACGTTGTTGTAGAAAACCTCGCCATAGCCGGACAGGGCATCCACGCCTTCCTGGATGCGCGCCCCGCCGCTGTCTTTGAACGCCACCATCGGTACGCCCATCTTCAGGGCGTAGCGCATGGAATCCACCATCTTGTGGGCGTGCATCTTGCCCAGCGTCCCGGCGGCAACGGTGAAATCCTGGCTGAACGCGGCGATCTGCTTGCCGTCGACATAACCGGTGCCGACGATCACGCCATCGGCCGGAAGCTCCTTGGCTTCCATCCCGAAATGCCGGGCCGTGTGCCGGATATGGGCGCCGAACTCCTGGAAACTGTTCTCTTCGAACAGGGCCAGCAGCCGTTCGCGGGCGCTCAAAAGGCCCTTGTCACGGCGCTTCTGGATCTTGTCTTCGCCACCGCCGGCGGCAACCGACTTACGACGTTGCTCCAGGGTCTCCAGGAGCTTCTGCGGGATCGCCATCGCGCGTAACCCTCGCGGTTTCGGAGCGGGGTAGAAGAAACCGGAGGCTGGAGATGGGAGCATGGCGGCCCAAGCGTCCGCAGGCGCCGGCTCCCCCAAACCCGGCAGGCCCGCACTTTGGGGCAAATGGATCGGCCGGATCAATCCCTTAGAATCATCTCAACTTGCCCTTCCGGTTGGGAGCCGGCCCGGCGAACCGGCGACGCGGCCCGTGGGTCGCAGCGTCCAGCCGGTTCCACCCCGGCAAGAAAGGCCACCGGCGTGCAGCTTTTGCCGGGCACCCGACCGACCGGCGGACATCCAGGCGCCGCTGAAAACCTGGGATCTCCGGCCTTGCCGCAACTGGCCCGAACCTTGCTGACCTCGATGCCGACACCAACGTCGTCCAAGGGATTGCCGACCCGATGACCGTTTCGCCCGTTGATTACCTGTCCGGCCTGGCAGCCACCCCTTCCGCAGCGTCCCAGCGGAATGCCAGTAGCGGCAGCGACTTCCTGGAGATCCTCCAGAGTGAGCAGCGTGCCTCTGAAGCGCGGTCGGCGCCGTGGGAGGCCGGACCGGAGGACACCGACGATGTCGGTGCGCCCGACCGCACCGCAACCGACGCCGACCGCCCGGACACCGACGACGACCGGGCCGCGGACGCCGATCGGCCGGCGGACGACGCCCGGGACCGCACGGACGAACAGTCGGATGGCGATCGGTCCGACGACCAGGCATCCGACGACACCGCCCAGGCGGCGCCCGAAGACGACACGGCCGGCGCAGAGGCGGATACCGATCCGGACGCGGACGACGCGCAGGAACCGGAATCGCCGACCGCTTCGGATACCCAACCGGCGGACACCGACGCAGGTCCGGCCGACGGAACGGCTGGCGCGGCGTCATCCGGGACCGACACGACCCAGGCATCCGCAGCACCGGCAATGCCCGGAACAACGACAGCGCAGACCGGCAACGGCGCGAATACGCAACATGCCGTAGACACCCTGGACCCGTCAGCCGGCACGACGGCAGCGGCCACCGGCGAGGCGGTGGATCCAACCGCTTCCGGCGGCCAGACCGACGGCACCGACGGGCTGGACGCCGCCGCTGTCGCGGCATCCGGGGCCGGCGCAACGGCCGAACACGCCGTCGCGGCACCCGGCCAGGCCGCCGCTAACGGCTCACAGGCCAATGCCCAGGCCGCCAACAACAGCGGACCGGCCGGCAAGGCTGGCGCTGGTGTGGGCCAGGCCGACCCGCAGGCCCAGGCCGCCAACACGTCGGCGGACAGCGGCAAGCAGGGCGGCCAGGACTCGTTCGGCGCGCGCAGCGACTGGTCGTCGATCGCGACCGAGATGGCCAAGGCCGCCCAGGCCACCAGCAGCAACGCACGCCACGCCGGCACCGCCAGCGCCAACTCGGCGACGGTCGACCCGGCGGGATCACCCGTGCTGGGCAGCAGTTTGACCGGAACCTCCCTGGCCAAGGGGACCGTTCTGGAAGCCGCCCGTGCCGCCAACACGCCGTCGGCCACGAATGCCGCCGACCAGGTCGTCGTCCGCATCCAACGCGCAGTGGCCGAAGGTGTGGACCGCATCAACCTGCAACTGCGACCGGCCCAGATGGGTCAGGTGGACATCCGGCTCGAGGTCGGCGCCGACGGTCGCGTCCAGGCCACCATCACGGCGGAGCGGCCGGAGACCCTGCAGATGCTCCAGCGCGACGCCCGGATGCTTGAGCAGGCGCTACAGGACGCCGGTCTGGAAGCAGATTCCGGCAGCCTGAACTTCGGCCTGCGCGACCAGGGGGGTCAGGCCTCCGGTCAGGACGGCCAGCACGGATCGACCCAGCCCGGCGCTGCCGACGGAATGGAAACCGACGACGCGGAAGGCGCCGCCCTGGCTGCCATCGGCGAAACCACAATGGGCATGACGCTCGGCGGCGTCGACGTCCGGGTATAGAGGAGCGCACGGCATGGAAATCGCCAGCACGACCGCCGCCGGTACCAGCAGCACGCAGCAGTCTCGCGACTCGATCAGCGAGACCTATGACAGCTTCCTGACGCTGTTAACCACGCAGCTCAAGTACCAGGATCCCAGCTCACCGATGGAAACCAACGAGTTTACCAACCAGCTCGTCGGGTTCTCCCAGGTGGAACAGGGCATCCAGACCAATGAGCGTCTGGACACGCTGATCGGCCTGCAGGGGTCAAACCAGATCTCGTTCGCGGCGTCGCTGTCCGGCAAGTATGTCGAGCTGCAAGGCAATGCCGGGCACCTGGAGCAGGATGGCACGCTGACCTTCGGCTACCGACTGCCCGCGCAGGCGGCTGAGACGACCATCAACATCATGAATGAGGCCGGGGTCATCGTGTACAGCACCGGCGGCCAGACGAACGCCGGCAGCCACAGTCTCGATTGGGACGGCAGCCGGTCCGACGGCGGCCAGGCGGTTCCCGGCACCTATCGGATCCAGGTCGTGGCCAAGGATGCCGCCGACCAGCCCATGCAGGTGACCACCAGCACCGAACAGCTGGTGACGGGCGTTTCGCTGGCCACCGGCGACATCACCCTGGAAATCGGCAACCAGACCGTTTCGTTGGCCAACATCCTGGCCATCCGTGAAAGCAAGACGACCAATTAGGTCGGCACCCGCCACGTAGGCCCACCAGGTAGGCACGGCAACTGAAGGCCCGCAGCGGGTACAGGAGATCGAACATGAGTATCTATGGCGCTATGTTCTCGGGCGTGTCCGGCTTGTTCGCCCAGAGCCAGGCGATGGGCATGATTTCCGACAACATCTCCAACGTGAATACGATCGGCTACAAGGAGACCCGCGCGCGCTTCTCCACGCTGGTAACGCGCAGCGCGACGCCGACCAACCACGCTCCGGGTGGCGTCCGCTCGTCGCCGCATCAGATGATCGATCGCCAGGGCCTGCTGACCGCCTCGGATTCGGCGACGGACATCGCCGTGTCCGGAAACGGCTTCTTCATCGTCAACGAGGCGTCCAATCCGGGCGTCGGCAACGACTACATGTACACCCGCGCCGGGTCGTTCTCGACCGACGAGCTTGGGTACCTGCGCAACTCCGCAGGGTTCTACCTGCAGGGCTGGCGGCTGAACGCCGACGGCTCGCTGGCGTCCGGCGTCAACCCCAACGTCCTGTCCGGACTGGAATCGGTGGGCGTCGCCAACCTCACGGGCACGGTTGAATCGACGACGACGATCGGCCTTGGCGCCAACCTGCCGGCGGACGCCCGGGTGATCAGCCCGGCGGTCACCAGCAACATCACCATGAGCGGCAACCTGAACCAGGCGGACTCGCCGATCACCCAGACGGTTCAGGTCTATGACGGTGCCGGCGCGCCCTACACCGTCGACCTTTCCTACACCAACTCCACGCCCGGCGATCCGGGTGTGTGGGACGTTGCCGTCACCGGCATCACCGACTCGACCGGTGCCAGCGTTTACGCCGGCACCGCGGCCCAGGGATCGGTCACCTACACCGGCGGCACCACCACCGACACGGTGACGCTTAACCTGGCGGCCCTGGGCGTGACCGGCGTCACCCCGACGATGGACTACTCGGCGACGGCCGACAGTTCCAACGCAACCACAGTCGCCAGCACCTCCGACGGCTCGCCGTCGCTGGCACACTCGTCCGTGTCCGACACCTATCCGATGACCGTGCAGGTCTTCGACACGCTGGGTGTCGCCTACAATGTCACGCTGCGGTTCGTGAAGAGCGCCGCGACCTCCGTGAACTCCACCTGGGATACCTACGTTCAGGACATCACGCGCGTGTCCGACGGCCAACGCCTGACCGGCGCCCCCAGCGACCCGGACGACCCGGCCACATGGGGTGCTTCCTTCGGCAGCGTGACTTTCGACTCCAGCGGCAGGATGGCGTCCACCAGCGTCGATCCGGTGCCGGCGCCTGGCGCGGCCCTGAACCTCTCCCTGGATATGTCGGCCTACAGCCCGGGCAATGGGGCGAGCTGGGCCGATGGCACCAACGTCTTCACCATCGAGGTGGGCAACCAGGGTTCAGTGAACGGTCTGACCCAGTTCTCGACCGAGTACATCGTCTCCAAGATCGAGCAGGATGGTGTTCAGTTCGGCTCCTTCTCCGGTGTGACGATCGACGAGTCCGGCATCGTCACCGCGCTCTTCGACAACGGCCGATCCCTGAAGATCTACCAGATCCCGCTGGCCAACTTCTCCAATGCCAACGGCTTGTCGGCCAAGACCGGCAACGCCTTCCTGGAGACCGACCGGTCGGGCCCCTACTTCCTGCGGGAAGCCAACACCGGTGGTGCCGGCCTTATCCAGTCCGGCGCCTTGGAGGCCTCGACGGTCGATCTGGCCAACGAGTTCACCAACATGATCATCACCCAGCGGGCCTATTCGGCCAGCGCCAAGATCATCACCACGTCCGACGAGATGCTCGAGGAGCTGGTCCGCATCAAACGGTAGAGGTGATCCGCCATAGCGTTGGCGACGCGGCCGGTCCTCTGTTGGGACCGGCCGCTGCACCCTTCACCCTCCGTTAACCGCGACCTTTAGGCCTTTGTTCATTCGACGGAATTTAGCCTGTGCCCATGGATTGCTTTAACAAGTCGACCACCGGAGCATGATCGAATGGGTGTGCGGACGAGCGGCAGAACCGTCTCCGTAGTCGGACCAGATGGCTCGCCGCTGACCCTTGACGACCTGCCGCCACCGAGCACCAAACGCTGGGTCAGCCGGCGCAAGGCCGAGGTGGTCACCGCCGTGCGATGCGGCCTGCTGAGCCTCCAGGACGCCTGCGCCCGCTACAACCTGACCGTCGAGGAGTTTCTGTCCTGGGAGCGGCATCTTGAAAGCCACGGCGTTGCCGGGCTGCGCGCAACTAGACTGCAGGACTACCGGCAGATCGCCCGCTAATTCCCTGGAAACAATGAATATCTCAGGCTGCTTCATTTAAATAAAATTCGATCTAAATTTCTGTCGATATTCTCAGATCATTTACCGCTATTTCTCTCCGGTAGGCAAATCTTGCCGAAGCTTCGAACCTCCTGGGAAAAATTTGCCCAGTCATTAAGGAACAATTCACCGTCCGCGCATAGTCTCCTCAAAGTGTTAGCTTTTTCGGGACAATCAGCGTGAACGCCCTGCTGCAGACGCTCAAGAACCTGGGGACCCTGCGCCTGGCGGCGATGGCCGGCGTGGCCGTGGCCGTGGTCGGGTTCTTCGTGTTCCTGACGGCCAACCTGTCCTCCGGCGACATGGCGCTGCTCTACAGCGACCTGGATCTGACCGACAGCGGCCAGATTGCTGCCCAGCTTGAGCAGCAGGATGTGCCCTACGAGGTCCGCAATGGCGGCGCCACGATCCTGGTGCCGTCTGCCCAGGTCGACCGCTTGCGTCTGACCATGGCGGCCGAAGGTCTGCCGCGTGGCGGCTCCCTGGGCTATGAGCTGTTCGACCGCTCCGACGGCTTCGGCAGTTCCAGCTTCGTCCAGAACATCAACCGCCTGCGCGCGCTGGAAGGCGAACTGGCCCGCAGCATCGCCACCCTCGACGACATCAGGCAGGCCAGGGTCCACCTCGTCCTGCCGGAGCGGGAACTGTTCAGCCGGGAACACCAGGAGGCCAGCGCCTCGGTCATCCTGAGCATGCGGTATGGCGGCCTCTCCAGCGAGCAGATCGCCGCCATCCAGCACGTGGTTTCGGGCGCCGTCCCCCAGCTCGATCCCAGTCACGTCTCCATCATCGACGACCGCGGCAACGTCCTCGCCTCCGCAACGGTGGGCGACGAAGGCGAGATGCGTCTCCAAAACACCGAGGAGATGCGCCTGGCCGAAGAGCGGCGCCTGACCAACAAGGTCACGGAACTGCTGTCCAGCGTCGTCGGCTACGGTCAGGTCCGCGCCGAAGTGTCGCTAGAGATGGACTTCGACCGGGTCACCGTGACCTCGGAGACCTATGACCCGGAAAGCCAGGTCGCCCGGTCCATGGTGTTCACCCAGGACGAGTCGGAATCGTCCGAAGGCATGGGCGACCCGGTGACCGTCGGCAGCACCCTTCCGGAACAGGAGACCGCTGAATCGATCCCCGGACCGGCCGGCCCGACCAGCCGACAGTCCAGTTCGCAGGAGACGGTAAACTACGAGATCGACCGCCAGGTGGAGACCTCGGTCCGGGAAACCGGCATGGTTCGCCGGGTGGCGGTGGCGGTGGTCATCGACGGGCTGTACGAGCCGGATCCCGCAACGGGCGAGACGGTCTACGTGTCCCGAACCGCCGAAGAGCTGGCGGTCTTCGAAGACCTGGTCCGCGCCGCCGTCGGGTTCGACGCCAACCGCGGCGACACCGTGACGGTGACCAATCTGCGCTTTGTCACCGAAGCCCCGCTGATGGAAGGCGACGACCCGTCGACCATCCTGGGCCTGCCCCGCGAAGACATCTTCCGCATTGCCGAGATGCTGGTCCTGGGCGTGGTGGCGGTCCTGGTGCTGCTGCTGGTGGTCCGGCCCCTGCTGAGCCGGGTTCTGGAAACCGGCCGTCAGGCGCCCCCCGACGAATTCGACGGCCTGCTGACCGACCAGTCCGGTCTGGCGCCGGCCCTGGCGGCTCCGGTGGGCGGATCCCCCGGCCCGGCCCTGGCGCCGATGGGCGACATGCCGGTTCCGGCCGCCCCGGTCCTGGCGGAACCCGACGAGGACCTGGACCAGCTTATCGACATCAACCGCGTCGAAGGGCGCGTCCGGGCCTCATCCCTGAAGAAGGTCGGCGAAATCGTCGACAAACACCCCGAAGAGGCCGTCTCCATCATTCGCTCCTGGATGTACCAGGAAAGCTGACGCGCCGGCCCAGGGCAGACGAGACATCACATGGCAACCATCAAGGTCAGAGAAGACTATCGCGGCCTGAACGGCCCCGAGAAGGCGGCCGTCCTGATGCTGGCGCTGGGCGAGGAGCATGCCGCCCGTCTGTTCGGCTTCATGGACGACGAAGAGATCAAGGAACTGTCGCAGACCATGGCCAATCTCGGCACCATCAGCGCCACGCTGGTCGAGCGGCTGTGCGTCGAGTTTGCCGAGCAGATCTCCAGCACCGGCTCCCTCGTCGGCACCTACGAAAGCACCGAACGGCTGCTGATGAAGGTGCTCGACCGGGACCGGGTCGACAACATCATGGAGGAGATCCGCGGCCCCGCAGGCCGTACGATGTGGGAGAAGCTGGCCAACGTGAACGAGCTGGTGCTCGCCAACTATCTGAAGAACGAGTACCCGCAGACCGTCGCCGTCGTTCTGTCGAAGATCAAATCCGACCACGCCGCACGTGTGCTCGGGCTGCTGCCTGAGAGCTTCGCGATGGAGGTGGTCATGCGGATGCTGCGCATGGAATCGGTCCAGCACTTCCTTCTGGACCGATTCCCGGTCGATGGAAAGGAAGGAAACCATGGAAAATAAAATTGACCGGATCCTGGCCTCGGTTTTCCAGCGACGGTTCAAATCCATTACCGAAGAAATGGGGCTGACGCTCCTGCGGACCACCCGTTCCCCTATTCTCAATGAAGCACGGGACTTTGTCACGGGCCTGTATGACCGCCGCGGACGGATGCTTGAGCAGACAGAGTATATACCGGTGCTCGCCTTTGCGATCCAGCCCGCATGTGAATATATTACCCGCTATTTTGGAGACGATATTCATGACGGCGATGTGATTCTTCATAATGATGTTTTTTCAGGCGGCAACCAGAATGCCGATGTCGCCGTGTTCAAACCGGTCTTTCATGAAAAACAACTGGTGGCCTGGGCGGCCTGCAAGGGGCACCAGGCGGATATCGGCGGCGCAGTCGCGGGCGGATATAACCCGGAAGCCAGGGAAGTCTGGCAGGAGGCGCTTCGCATACCCCCTGTCAAAATATACGAAGCCGGGAAATTCCGCAGGGATGTCTGGGATATGATTTTTGCCAATATCCGGTACGACATCGTGGAAGAAGACATAAAAGCTGAAATGGGCGGCTGTATTGTCGGCGAAAGGGGGGTCAAAGCCCTTCTTGAAAAATACGGCATTGAAACATTCAACCGCCATGTGGCCTATCTTTTTGATGTGACTGAAAAAATGGTCAGAAAAGAAATCGAACAGATTCCTGACGGCACCTACCCCGGAAAAAGTTATGTCTATTATGACGGGATTCATGACGGATCAAAAATGAAAATCAACCTGAACATCGTTGTCCGGGGAAGCTGTATTGTTTTTGAC
>JANQIU010000090.1 GCA_028281985.1 Alphaproteobacteria bacterium
CGGGCGGACCGTCGGGCGCGGCGACCGACCCCCCCGGGCAATGCGCTCCCGTTCGGCAATCCGCCGATAGGCATCCCGCTCGCCGCGCAGCGACGCCGCCTCTTGCCGTGCGGCCTCCCGCGCCGTGTTGGCGTCCTCAAGCCGCTTGGCCGATCCGGAAAGGTCCCCGGCAATTCGGTCCCGTTCGGCTTTCAGCCGCTCGCATTCGCCCTTCAACCGATCCGCGTCGCCCCGCGCCGCGGCGGCCGTTTCCCTGGCGGTGCGAAGCTCGGCCTCAAGCCGGCCCTTGGTCGTTTCCAGGTCCGACACTGCGGTCTTGAGAGCCGCCGTCTCCGCCGTCATTGCCTCCAGGCGCGCATCGGTGTCGGCGACCGTCCGCTCCGCCTCGGCGCGCATGGTCTTGGCTTCGTCCAAAAGCCCCTGGGCGGGCGCGTCGCGCTCGCGCCGGACGCGGTCCGCCTGGGCATCGAGCTCCTGCAGGATCGCGTCATAGAGGGCGTCCAGGACCGACACCACCCGCTGCGGGACGGTCGGGGTTGCCGGCATCGCCACGCCTTCCGGCTCGGCTGGCACCACCGAGTTGTCGTGGGTGTCGAGCCAATCCTGATAAAGACTGTTGATCTGCTGCTCGTCACCGCCGCCCAGCTCCGCCCGAACCGCGGCCGCGGACGGCGTCTGCCGGCGGCCAAGGATGGCCCTGACAGCGTGATCCACCCGTTCGGCAGTCAGCTCGACCTGATTGGGCATGGCGCGTTCCGTCGGCACGAGGTTTCGGGTCCGGACGCCGCCCGTCCGGGATCGCCGAACCCTCCCGTGCAATCTGGTCAGACGGTGGCGCCATGTCGAGAAAACAATCGGGGGCGGTCCAGGCGGGTTGCCGCTGTTCCGCCCCCGAAGTCAGGGGACCCAAAGGCATAGGCACGACCTTCGGATGGTTACAATGTGGTGATGCTCTTTGGTCTCGCCATGGGACAATTGGGGCGATTGATGGGCAATTCCCCGTGAGGTCGCGGTGGACACCTGGCCTATGGTTCAACCGGTGTCCGGCTGTTAGTCGGCCAGCAGATGGGTGGGAACCGGCAAATCACGGGCCTGGTACCAGGCTGCGGCGGCCGGATGGAAGGGGACCACCGTGTTGATCAGCCGGAGTTCCGGCCCGACCCCCTGGGCGCCGGAGACGGCTTCGGCAAGTTGCGGTGCCGCTCCGTCGGCAATGCCCAACAGGCTGGCGACGGTCGCATCGTCCAGGTCGGCGCGGACCACCGCCACCGACCACACGGCCAAGGTCTCCAGATCCTCTCGCAGGCTGGCATAGCGGTCGGCCGGTACCGCATACGGCGCCACGCCGATGTCCTCCATGCCGTCGACCTGCCGCAGGCCGATCAGCCGCAACGGCGTTTCGGTTTCCAGCCAGGCCACGTCCTCGGTGGGCGGCACGCCGACGCTCAGCATGGCGCCGACCAGGCCGTCGCGAAGCTGCTGGGCCATCTCCAGGGGCGCCCCGTTACGGATCAACAGCGCCGCGTCGGTCTCCGGCGCGATCAGCCGCGGCCCGTACAGGTCGCCCAGCCCCCCGGCCGGGCCGACACCCACGGGGGCGGTCAGGTCCAGCTCGGCCAATCCGTCGACCGGGTCGCCCGCCCCGGTGACCAGCACCATCGGGACCCGTAGCGCCGGCCAGCCCATGCGCAGCGACGTGTGCGCCAGCCCCGGCGAAAGCGGGTTTTCTGCCCGCCATGCCGCGACCGCGGTCCAAAGCGGCAGGACGCCGGCCTGCGCCTGCCCGGCTTCGACCAGGGTCACGGTTTGCTGCGGCCCGCCGGTTACCAGCACCTCCACCGGACGACCGGTATCCTCCGCGACGAGGTCCGCCAGGACTGCGGCATAGGCATGGTCGGCGCTGCCCGGCCCGCCGGCAGCGATGACCAGGGGCGGGTTGGTCTCCTGCGCTTCGGCGCCGGGTGCGACGGCGACGCACAAGACAAGAAGGGCCACGCAGACGGATCGCCAGTTCATCCCAAACGCTCCCGATCGGATGGCGCGCAAACGCGCCTCGACGTCGTTCCTGCCTTTGAACGCGGCCGGGCGGCAAGAGTCGAGACCCTGCGCCAACCGGCGATCGCTAGACCGTCCGATGCGCAGGGCTTCGACCGGGTCGAAGGATGTGGTCCAATGGATCGGCTTGATACTGCCGCAGACGCGAGGAGCCTCATGCCGGCTGGGCGCTTGGCCTTCTGGTTCGAATTCGCCTCGACCTACTCCTATCTGACCGCCATGCGGATCGGCGCCCTGGCCGAACGCCGTGGCGTGGAGGTCGAGTGGCGTCCGTTTCTGCTGGGGCCGATCTTCGCCGATCAGGGCTGGCATACCTCGCCGTTCAATCTCTATCCGGCAAAGGGCCGCTACATGTGGCGCGACATGTCCCGCAGGGCTGCCGCGCTGGGCATTGGGTTCCGCCGGCCGGAGCCGTTTCCCCAGAACAGCGTTCTGGCGGCGCGTGTTGCGCTGCTGGCGCTGGCGGCACCCGGCGGTGCGGATTTCTGCCGGGCCGTTTTCCAGGCCCAGTTCGCCGACGGTTCGAACATCGCCGACCCCGCCGTTCTTCGGCGGCTGCTGACCGACGCCGGTCTGGTCGCCGATCTCGTCGATCGGGCGGGCGATGCCGCCTGCAAGCAGGCGCTGCGGGATGCCGTGGACGAGGCTAAGGCGCTCGGCATCTTCGGCGCCCCCAGCTTCGTCGTCGGACAGGAGCTGTTTTGGGGCGATGACCGGCTTGAGGAGGCACTCTCCTTCGTCGGCACGTGATCGTCACTCTCTTGAGGCCATCCCGGCACCTACCAGGACTTGATGTCAGCCAACGCACAGAGCACCATGGCTGGTGTTTGGGGCAAAGTTTAGTGCCCTACCGATCGGCAGCTTGGAGTCGCGGATGCAGCCGCATGTGATTGTGCTGGGTAACGAGAAAGGTGGCAGCGGCAAATCGACCACGGCGATTCATCTGGCCGTGTTCCTGCTGCGCGCGGGGCACACGGTCGGCGTTGTCGATCTCGATGCCCGACAGGGCACGCTGACCCGGCATGTCGGCAACCGGGCGGCCTATGCCGAGCGCCACGGGCTTGATCTGCCCGTACCGGCGGTTCGCGCCGTCGAACGGTCGACCGTGGCGGTGGAAACCCAAGAATTTCAGGCGGCCATCGACGATCTGTCCCGGGACTGCGCCTACATCGTCATCGACACGCCGGGCAGCGACAGCCCGTTGAGCCGGCTGGGTCACGCCGCCGCGGACACGCTGGTGACACCCCTGAACGACAGTTTCGTCGATCTCGACATGCTGGCCACCGTCGACCCCGACACGCTGGAGATCCTGCGCCCCAGCCAGTACGCCGACATGGTGTTCGAACAGCGCAAGGCTCGCATGGCGCGGCGGCGGCGGCCGATCGATTGGGTCGTCTTGCGCAACCGTCTGGCGCATCTGGACGCCCGCAACAAGCGGGATATGGGCGCGATCCTCGACCGACTGGCCCGGCGCATCGGTTTCCGGCTGGCGCCTGGGTTCGGCGAGCGGGTGATCTTCCGCGAACTGTTCCTGAAGGGGCTGACGCTGCTCGACCTGCGCGATACCGACCCCGAAGGCGGGCTGACCATGAGCCATGTGGCGGCCCGCCAGGAGGTGCGTTCCCTGGCCGAGGCGATCGGGCTGGGCCTGCCCGCGCCGGCCCTTTCCGGACCGGTCGATACCAAGCGGATTGCCGCAGAGTGATCGCGGAAACGCGCTCACCGGCGCAAAGACCCTAACATCCCGGGCTGGTTCGCCTACATTTCAGAAAAGTGGGATGGAACGGTGCGACCGGGTAGGGATGACAGGCGACAAGGATAGTGGGCTGCCCAGCGTGGGCCGCTCGAGCCAACAGGACATCGACAGCTTCTTGCGCCAGGTCGCCGCGCGGCCCGCGGCCAAGCCGTCCGGGGCACGCGGGCGGCTGATGTTTGCTATGGACGCGACGGCAAGTCGCGAGCCGACCTGGGACCGCGCCTGCCACCTGCAGGCGGAAATGTTCTCCGCCACCTCCGAATTGGGGGGACTGGACGTTCAGTTGGTCTTTTACCGGGGCTTTCGCGAGTGCAAGTCCAGCCCCTGGCTTTCCGACAGCCGGGCACTGCTGCAGCGGATGACTGCCGTGCGCTGCCTGGGCGGCCACACCCAGATCGGCCGGGTTTTGCACCATGCGATCGGCGAAACCCGCAAGGCGCGGGTGAATGCTCTGGTGTTCGTCGGCGACTCTTTCGAGGAAGATGTGGACGATGTCTGCCACAAGGCCGGAGAGTTGGGGCTCCTTGGGGTCCCGGCCTTCATGTTCCACGAAGGGGGCGACCCGATCGCCCGACGGGTGTTCCAGCAGATCGCGACGCTGACCCGCGGCGCCTATTGTCGGTTCGATGCTGCCAGCGCCCAGCAACTGAAGGACCTGCTGGGGGCGGTGGCGGTATACGCCGCCGGGGGTCGGACGGCGCTGGAAGACTACGGGCGGCGGCGCGGCGGCGACGTCCGCCAATTGACCCATCAGATGAACCGACGGTAACGGGCGATGCTGCCGGCTCTGGTACTTGGCGTCTGCGTGCTGGCAGGCGGGTTGTTGATCCTCCGCTGGTTCGTCAACGCCGAACCGCGGTCCATACTGCGGGCGTTGCGCATCGCCGCGATCGTGGTGGTCGTTGTGGTGGTGGTGGTGCTGGCCGTGACCGGCCGGTTGTTCCAGGCCATGGGCCTTGCCTTCGTGCTGTTTCCGATGCTGGCTCGCTGGCGTGCGATGGCCCATCGCATGCGCGCGGCACGCGGGCCCTCGCCCGGCCAGGCGTCCGATGTCACGACGGCCCATCTTCGGGTGACCCTTGATCACGACAGTGGCGAGATCGCCGGCGAGGTCTTGTCGGGCCGGTTTGCTGGCCGCGCCTTGAGCGACCTGTCGCTGAACGACCTGATGACCCTGTTGGCCGAACTGCGGGGGACGGATCCCCAGTCGGTGCAGATCCTCGAAGCGTTCCTGGACCGGTCCTTCGGCGCCGGCTGGCGGGGCGAAGCCGATGGCGGCGGCGGTGACGGCGAAACCCGGCGACCCGACGGGCCGATGACCGTCGACGAGGCCTACGCCATCCTGGGTTTGGAGCCCGGCGCTTCCCCTGATTCGGTCAAGGAAGCGCACCGCCGGTTGATGAAGAAGCTGCATCCGGATCAGGGCGGGTCCGATTATCTGGCGGCGAAGCTCAACGAGGCCAAGGACTTGCTGCTAGGCCGGTGAGCAACTCCCGGAGTGGGATGTTAAGTTTTCTAATTGAAGGGTCCCATCCCCTTGCGAGGAAAGGGGGGCTGGTGCATAAGCCCCGGCGATCGCGCTCTCGACGCAAGATGAGGGCAGGAACCGCCCACTGCCCGGGATCGCCCAAGCGGTTCCCGGCATTGCGATCCTGCTCCAGGAGCTGTCGCCATGCCACAACCCGTGCGCAAAGCCGTGTTTCCGGTGGCCGGACTGGGCACCCGATCCTTGCCGGCTACCAAATCCGTGCCGAAAGAGATGATGACGGTCGTCGACCGGCCGATCATCCAATACGCCGTCGACGAGGCGCGCGCGGCCGGGATCGAGCTGTTCATCTTCATCACCAGCCGCGGCAAGACGGCGATCGAAGATCACTTCGATCAGCAGTTCGAGCTGTATCACACGCTCCAGCAGCGCGGTAAGGATGCGCAGCTGGCCGAGGCCAGGGGCAGCGAGCTGCCGACCGGCCAGTTCTGCTTTGTACGCCAGCCGGAGCCCATGGGCCTGGGCCACGCTGTCTGGTGCGCCCGGCACATCATCGGCGACGATCCGTTCGCCGTTCTTCTGCCGGACGAAGTGTTCTTGTCCCGAACACCGCTGCTCAAGCAGATGATCGAGACCTACAACGAAGTCGGCGGCAATGTCGTGGCGGTCCGCGAGGTCGAACCGGCGCTGACCTCCCGCTACGGCATCCTCGACCCCGCGGGCGCGGGGGATGGTATCGTGGTGCCGGCGCGCGGGATGGTGGAAAAGCCCGCACCGGCGGATGCACCGTCGACGCTGTCGATCGTCGGTCGCTATCTTCTGCAGCCCGATGTGCTCGATCACCTGGATCAGGCTGTCAAAGGGGCGGTCGCCGGTGCCGGCGGCGAGATCCAGTTGACCGATGCCATGGCGAAGACCCTTGGCGGACATCCCTTCCATGGCATGCGCTTCGAGGGCGAGCGGTACGATTGCGGTGATCGGGCCGACTTCGTCGCCGCCAACTTAGCTTTCGCTCTGGCGCGGACCGATATCGAGGCGCCGGTTCGCGCGGCCGCACATCGAATGCTCGACTCCGGCGTTGCGGGACCGCAAAAACAAGCTGTCTGAAGGCGCGGGCCGCCGGCACCGCATCGGCGCCCGCCTGGTCCAGGGCGGGTGTCGACGCGAAGGGTGCTTTGGCCTGGTCAAGTGTAAGCAAACGGGGGTCCTGTTGTGCGCATTGCGATGATCGGAACCGGCTATGTGGGGCTGGTTTCCGGCGCCTGTTTTTCCGAGTTCGGCGTGACAACGATCTGTGTCGACAAGGATGTCGAGAAGATCCGTCGCCTGAAGGCCGGCGAGAACACGATTTTCGAACCGGGTCTGGACGGGCTGGTGGCCAAGAATGTCGCCGCCGGACGGTTGTCGTTCACCACCGACCTGGCCGAGGGCATGGACGGGGCCGATGCCGTGTTCATCGCCGTGGGCACGCCCAGCCGGCGGGGCGAAGGGCACGCCGACTTGACCCATGTGTTTGCCGCTGCGCGCGAGATCGCCGCCCATCTGGACGGCTATAAGGTTGTGGTCACCAAATCGACCGTTCCCGTGGGAACGGGCCGGCAGGTGGAGCAGATCATCCGCGAGGTTCGCCCCGGCGCCGACTTCGATGTCGCGTCGAATCCCGAGTTCCTGCGCGAGGGATCGGCCATAGGCGATTTCATGCGCCCCGACCGGGTAGTGATCGGTGCTGAATCGGAACGGTCGGTGGAGGTGCTGCGCGGCCTCTACCGCCCCTTGAACCTGATCGACGTGCCGATCGTGGTGACGACACTGGAAACAGCGGAGATCACCAAATACGCGGCCAACAGTTTCCTGGCGACCAAGATCACCTTCATCAACGAGGTCGCGGACCTGTGCGAGAAGGTCGACGCCAATGTGCATGATGTGGCCCGCGGTATCGGCCTTGATGGACGTATCGGGCCGAAATTCCTGCATCCGGGGCCGGGCTACGGCGGGTCCTGCTTCCCGAAGGACACCAAGGCGTTCGCCCAGACCGGCCGGGATGCGGGCGCGCCGCAGACGATCATCGAAGCGGTGATCGACATCAATGATCGTCGCAAGCGGCGCATGGCCGATCGGATCGTCGGGGCGATGGGCGGCGATGTCGGCGGTCGGACGATCGCGGTGCTGGGCCTGACCTTCAAGCCCAACACCGATGACATGCGGGATTCGCCCAGCCTGGACATCATCCCCGCATTGCAGCAGGCGGGCGCCAACGTCCAGGCCTACGATCCCGAAGGCCGGCGCGAGGCGGAGAAGCTGTTGCCGGGCGTCGCGTTTCGGGAGGACGCCTATGCCGCCCTGGAAGGGGCGGACTGCCTGGTCATTCTGACGGAATGGAACGAGTTCCGGGCGCTGGATCTCCGGCGGGTGCGTCAGTTGTTGAGCCAGCCGCTGATCGTCGATCTGCGTAACATCTACAAGGCGCGGGACATGGCCGCCGCCGGGTTCGTCTACCACAGCGTCGGACGCCCCAGTTTCGCGCCCGCGCTGGCTACCGTGGATACGTCGCGGCGACAGGCCGTTCAGAGATAAGGGAGCGCGACTCATGGGCAGCGGAAGTCACGACTTCGATCCGTCGATCCTGCGCGAATACGACATTCGCGGGCTGGTCGGCGATACCCTGACCGAAGCCGATCTGGAGGCGACGGGCCGCGCCTTTGGCACCATGGTGGCCCGTCGCGGCGGCAGCACGGTGGCCATCGGCTATGACGGGCGCCTGAGCTCGCCCGATTTCGAGGCGGCGGCGGTTGCCGGGCTGGTGGCGGCCGGCATGACGGTGCACCGGGTGGGCCGCGGCCCGACGCCCTTGCAGTACTTCGCCATCAAGCATCTGGGCTGTGATGGCGGCATCATGGTCACGGGCTCGCACAATCCGCCGGAGTACAACGGCATCAAGATGACCTGGACCGACGGGCCGGTGTACGGCGACGCCATCCAGGAGATCGGGCGCATCGCGGCTGCCGGCAGTTTCGCGTCGGGTTCCGGCAGCGAGCAGACCACGCCGGTGGACGATGCCTATGTCGACCGGCTGGTGGCGGCGCATACGGGACCGCGGCCCTTGAAGGTGGCCTGGGATGCGGGCAACGGCGCTGCGGGCGAGATCCTGCAGCGGATGGCCGAACGCCTGCCGGGCGAGCATATCCTGCTGTTCGCCGATATCGACGGCACGTTCCCCAATCACCATCCGGACCCGACGGTGCCGGAGAACCTGACCACGCTGATCGACACCGTGCGCCGCGAAGGCTGCGACATGGGCATTGGCTTCGACGGCGACGGCGACCGGATCGGGGCGGTCGACGATCAGGGCCGGATCCTGTGGGGCGACCAGCTCGTTGCCATCTATGCCGGCGACGTGCTGGTGGAACACCCGGGTGCGACCATCATCGCCGATGTCAAATCGTCCAAGACGCTGTTCGACGAGATTGCCCGGTTGGGCGGCCAGCCGATGATGTGGAAGACGGGCCATTCCCTGTTGAAGGCGAAGATGGCCGAAACCGGCGCGCCGCTGGCCGGCGAAATGTCCGGGCACATCTTCTTCAGCGACAACCATGGCTTCGATGACGCGCTGTACGGCGGTATCCGGCTGATCAATCTGGTCGCCAAGCAGGATCTGCCCCTGTCGGAGATCCGCAACCGGCTGCCGTCGGTCCTGAACACACCGGAGATCCGGTTCCAGGTAGACGAGTCGCGCAAGTTCAAGGTGATCGAGGAAATCGGCGGCCGGCTGGCCGATGCCGGTGCCGATGTGGTCGATCTGGACGGGGTTCGGGTGAATACGCCCGACGGCTGGTGGCTGCTGCGCGCCTCCAACACCCAGGACGTGCTGGTGGCCCGGGCCGAAAGCAACACCGCCGATGGCCTGGAACGCCTGAAGGCCCTGCTGGCGGAGCAGTTGCAGGCCAGCGGCCTGCCGGCCCCCGACTTTGCCGGCGGCGGTCACTAGAGCGCGGTCAGGTTAGGCGGAAACAGGTCTGTTTCCGCCTAACCTGTGAATCGCGCTCTGATGATCGATGAGAGCAAAGTCAGTTGGCGGCGAACTGACCGCCCGGCGCCAGGGTGATGCACGCCATGCCCTGCTGGAGCAGCAGGCTGCAGGCGGCGCCCGCACCCTCGGCCGACAGGCCGATCAGCCGTGCCCGGTGCAGCTGGCCCCGGCCATCGATGTCGACGGCAACGACCTGCGGTTCCGCCGCCGCCAACAGCCGCGCCGCATGTGCCTGGGCCAGGTCGAGTGCCCGGCTGCTTTCCTGCGGGGTCCGGAAGGCGCCCACCTGGATGCCCCAGGCGCCCCCAGGTTCCGCCGGCGAGAGGCCGGTCGGCTGTGGGGGAGCACTGGCGATCTGGATGGGGGCTGCCGTCGCACCCTGTGCTGGGGGCGTGCCGGTCAGTGTGTCGGGCACCAGGTCGGCACGATGCGCCAGGGGTGGCCGCGGGGGCGGGGGCAGGCCGGCCAGATCGACCGGCATCGGCCGAAGCGCCGCGATGGGCGCGGCCGGTGCGAGGGTCGGTGTCGGCTGCTGCTCGGCCATGCGCAGAAGAACCGCTTCGGCCAGGGTGATCGTCTGTGGCGCCGCCGGCTGGGCCGGCGCCGGCATGATCTGGGCCGGATCGGCAGAGGCGACGAAGGCCGGCCGCCAGGGATGGCGGATCGGCGGCGGGAACTCCGGCACGCTGCCATGGACGATCAAGTGCTGGCCGCGTTCGCTGGTGAAGGCACGATCCAGCAGATCCGCCATATGCTCGTTGCGCGAGGCCGCCGTTCGCCCGCCGAAGACCACGCCGATCAGTCGGAGTTCGCCGCGCCGGGCCGAAGCGACCAGGTTGAAGCCGGATGCGCGGATGTATCCGGTCTTGATGCCGTCCATACCGTCGTACCGGCCCAGCAGGCGGTTATGGTTGCGGTAGGAGGTGCCTCGGTGCCGCCAGTTCTGGGTGGAGAAATAGGCGTACTCGCGCGGGAAATCGTGGATCATCGCCCGGGCCAGGATGCCCATGTCCCAGGCGGTGCTGCGCTGGTTGGAGTTGGGCAGGCCGGAGGCGTTTCTGAACACCGTGTCGGTCATGCCCAGCTGCCGCGCCCGTTGCGTCATCATTTCGGCGAACCCCGCCTCGGTGCCGCCGAGGGCTTCGGCGACGACGACGGCAACGTTGTTCGCGGATTTGGTGACCAGCGCGTAGATGGCCTGTTCGACGGTGACCGTGCCGCCGGTCGACAGGTCTATCCGCGAGGGCGGCTGGGCATTGGCGGTTGCCGAGACATGCAGCGGCTGGTCGAGCGTAAGCCGCCCGTCGCGCAGCGCCTCGAACACCATGTACAGGGTCATGATCTTGGTCAGCGACGCCGGATAAAGCGATCGCTGGGCATTCTCCTGGTAGAAGATTTCCCCGGTCGCGGCGTCGATCACCAACCCTGCATATCGCTGATTGGCCTTGGCCTGATGGCTGAAGCCGCCGAGGATCGTAACGGCCGTGACGACAGCAATCAGGATGACGGCGAGGGCCCCGATCGAAGTCCCCGTCCGACGGCTATGGCAACGGCCGTTGGCCGTCTTGCCGGATGTCGACCGGATCACGCTGCCGTTTTCCTTCCACATTACTGGATCATCAAAAACTACGAGATTCGGTGATTCGTTGTCCAGCAAACTATCCGCGATCCATGTTAAAAAACATGAACTCTTTGAAGGAATTGTTAGGGGATGTTCGTGCGCAAAACTAACCTGACCGATCAACGACTCGGTGGTGAGGCCAGACGCGAACCGCAGCCAGCACGGGTGACCCGGGCGGTTGGCCTGCCCGCAGTCATGCTGTTCGGGCTGGTCTTCCTGCTTTCGGCCTGCGTGTTCGACGGAGCACCCGAGAACTTCCTGGGATCGCGTGCGACCTGGTTCAGCTTCATCAGCGCATCGGACTTCCGCCAGGCTTGCCTTGCCGGTGGCCCGGATCGGACGCGGTTGACCTACAACGCCGACTTCAACCGACAGGCCCGCGCCTACGATATCGTGGTCCGGCCGGACGGCAGCGCGGTGATGGAGCATTGGGTCGACCGGGGCTTGAGCTTCGGGCCTGGCGGCAACCCGCTGCTGGATCCGGTCGGGACGCGGGCCAGCCGGGTGATGCTAACCGCGGCCGAGGTTGACGAACTGGAACGGGCGCTTGTCCAAAGCGGGGTTTTCGAACCCCCGCCGGTCGGGCTGCGGCTGGATTCGCGCCGCTACTACTGGCTGGTCAGCGGCTGCCGCGACGGTGGGTTTTTCCTGACGGCGTTTCGCGCGCCCTCGGCCGCGTTCGATGCCGTGGCGTTCGACGAGGTCATCTTCGATCACGACGTTACCGGGGTGCCGGCCCGACAGCCGCGCCCGGGAGACGAATCGGTGAACAGCCTGACCTGTCGCCGCGGCGACCAGGACCCGACCCGCAACGAGTCGCTCTGTTTCCTGGTAACCGTGGGGGAGAACGGATTGCGGGGCTACTGATTCCGTCCCGACGGGCGGGGCGGCACCGGCGTTTCGGACGCGGTGCCCAAAGCCGCCGGACGGCCATGCGCCACACGCGGGGCGGCTCATTGTGCAGTGCAACAATTCCGCGTTGACAGCGCCCGTGACCGTGCCAATATGCCGTTATGTTGCACCGCAGCAAAGAGGCAGGCCACATGCCGGCACCCGCTTCCCGCCGGGTCGCCGCTCGGAAACGGCGGGCGCGCGTCCAAGATCTGACCCAGGAGTTGAAGACGATGACGGAAAAGACCACCACGCCCAAGCCGGCAGGCGCTGAAAAGCCGGCAAACGACGCTACCAGCCAGGCGAAAGCCGCCGTCGAAGGCGCCGTGAAGGCCGGCAAGGACGCCGCCACCAAGAATTTCGGCGACGCGCTGAGCCGTGGCCGCGTGCAGTTGGACGACCTGTCCAAGCGCTACCAGTCGGCGGTCGACGATCTGGTCAAGTACAGCCGAGCCAATCTGGAAGCCATGATGGCGGTCGCCGGAACGGTGTCGTCGGCAGCCCAGGACATGAGCCGGTCCTGGTACGGCTTTGCCCGCCAGGAAGCCGAGCGCGGGGCGGAAGCCGCCAAGGCGTTCATGAGCGCCAAGACGATGCAGGAACTGTTCGACCTCCAGTCGTCCTATGCCCGCCGCACGCTCGACGCGTTCGTCGACGAGGGCAAGACCCTGTCCGAACTGTCGCTGAAGGCGACCAACGACGCCGCGGCGCCGCTGAACGATCGCCTGAACGCAACCGCCGAAGCGCTGAACCTGCGCAAAGTCGCGTAGACGATCTGACATTTCCGCTTGTACGGGAAGGCCCGGCTTCGGCTGGGCCTTTTTCGTATGGGCGCCAGCCTGCTTCGATCGCATTGCCGCTTGAGCATTGAGGCCCGCCTGGTCGCCGGTCGGTGCGCGGCGATGCTCCCAACGCAAGAGATATTACCTTGCCAATCACGTGGCCTGTCTACATAATAAAATTGGTCATACCAATAGACTTATGAGATCAGGCCAAAATCGATGCCAGAGCCGGGTCGAGGAAAGATCGTCGATATCGGAACCGAACCGGGGCGCACTGCGGTCGATCGGGTGGTGGCGCATGTCAAAGAGCGGCTGCTCTCAGGCAACCTGACGCCGGGGGAGCGGCTGCCGCCGGAGCGCGAACTCGCCGCCGCGATCGGCGTCAGCCGCACCAGCCTGCGCGAAGGGCTACGGGCGCTCGCGCTGATCGGTCTGGTCGACATTCGCCATGGGCAGGGCACCACGGTCCGCGAGCCGGATGCCAAGATCCTGCGCGATATGACCACCCTGACCTTAGCGCCGCTGCCCAACGCGCTTTCCGATGCGATGCAGGCCCGCATCGCCATCGAATGCCAGGCCATCCGGGTGGCCTGCGAAAAGGCGACCGATCGCGAGATCACCGAGATCGAGGGCAAGCTGGAGGCCATCGTAGCCACGCTCGACGATCGGGTCGCCGGCGGTCAGGCGGACTATGAGTTCCACTCGATGATCGTTGCGGCCAGCCACTGTCAGCCGCTGGTCGTCCTCTATTCCGCGATCATCGATCTGCTGCGACCCCTGCATGTGGAACGGCGCCGGACGATCGTACATATCGACGGTATCCGCTCGTACCTGGTCGAAGCGCATCGCGAGATCTTTCTGGCGCTATTCAACCGCGATCCGAACGCCGCCGACCGGCAACTCCGCTCGCATTTCACGATCGGCGAGGAGTTCAGGCGGAAGGGTGTGTCGCTGATGCTCGCCCGGAAGTTCGCCGCCGAAGGGGGCGGTTGAAGAGACGTGACCGGCCATGCTGCCGGCGCGACCGGCGGCCGTGCGTGCGCGGCCAAAAAACCAATAAATCAGGAGGATCACCACCATGAAGTTCTTGATTGCAACCGCAGCCGTCGTGGCGATGACGGCCGGGTCGGTGGCGGCGCAGGAGGTCTCGCTGCGCTACGCCCATGTCGGGACCGAAGGCGACATCCAGCACCGCTATGCCCAGGAGGCGGCTGACCTGATTCGCGAGCGCTCCGACGGGCGGATCGACATCACCATTTTTCCGGCCAGCCAGTTGGGCGGTGTCGCGGAAATGGTCGACGGTGTCCGATCTGGCGCCATCGCCATGGGCCACCACGATTTCGCGTCTTTGGCGCGCATCGCGCCCGATGTCGCCGTCTTCAACGCCCCGTTCGTCTATCGTGACGGCGAACACGCGGTGGCGGCGACCGATCCGGAATCGTCGCCCGCCGTCAGCGAGATCAACGAGGTGCTGATCGCCGAAGGCGGCGTGCGGGTGATCGGCCGCATCTATCGCGGCGCCCGCCATATCTCCAGCAACTTCCCCGTCCAGTCTCCAGCGGATCTGGAGGGCATGCCTTTCCGGGCGGTGCCGCTTCAGCTCTGGGTATCGATGGTCACCGGGTTCGGTGCCATTCCGACGCCGATCGAGGTCTCCGAGCTGCCGACCGCGCTGATGACGGGCGTGGTCGTCGGCCAGGAAAACCCGTTGACCATGATCAACGCCAACCGGCTCTACGAAGTGCAGTCGCACATCTCGTTGACCGGTCATATGCAGTCGATCCTGGCTGTGTTCATCAACGAGGACGACTGGCAGGCGATCAGTGCCGGCGACCAGGACCTTATCGTCGAAGCCCTCGACGAGATGGCCTGGGCGTCGCTGGACTGGGCACGGGAGAGCGAAGAGATGCTGATCGAGGAGATCACCAGCCAGGGCGTCACCTTCACCACCGTCGATAACGGCCTCGACCTGGAAGCGTTCCGCACGGCGGTCCTGGCCCAAGTCGACCGGGATTTCCCGGGCTTCGCGCGCTACATCGACATGATAAACGCCCAGTAGTCAGGCGTTTCTCGGTGGACGCGGCGTTTCCCGGACCGCCGCGTCCATCGATCCGCCCGGCTGTTTGACCGCCATGCGACCGCCTTTCTCCACCGCCGTTCTCGGGGCGCTCACCTGTGCCATCCTCATCGCGCTGGTTCTGGTACCGGCCGGGCAGGTGTTCTTTCGCGGTGCTCTGGGCCTTCCGTTCATCGGGGCGGAGGAGTTCTCCCGGTTCCTGCTCATCTGCCTGGTGTTCACCGGCTACCCGCTCGTCGTGCAAGCCGACGAAAACATCGCCATGAAGGAGGCCAGGAATGCGCTGCCGCCTAGAGCGCGACACTTCCTGACGCTGTTGGCGCATGCCATGGGGGCGGCGGTCGCGGCGGTCATGTGCGTGGCCACGATCGTCACGATCTCGCGCAACCTCAACAACGCCACGCCGACCCTGAACATCCCGTTCTGGCTGTTCCTGTCGGCAACCTTCGTTGCCTTTGCCGGCGCGTCGATCCTGCACGTCATGATCCTGCTGCGGTCCGGTCGTCGGGGTTCCGGAGGCTCCGGGGGCTGACATGGGCTACGTGGTCATCCTTGCCTTCATCAGCCTGTTCGTCGCCGGGTTTCCCGTCGTCTACGCGGTGCTGATCCCTGCCGTCGTCTATGTGGTGCTGGGGGGGTTCCCCTTGGATCTCCTGGCTCAGCGGGTGACTTACGCGTTGGACAGCTTTCCGCTGATCGCGGTGCCGATCTTCATCTTCGTCGGCAATCTGATGAACACGGCCGGAATCACCGATCGCATCTTCCGGTTCGCCGATGCGGCCGTCGGCCGGGTGCCCGGCGGTTTGGCACAGGTCAATATCTTCTCCAGCCTGATCTTTTCCGGCATGTCCGGCGCTGCCCTGGCCGATGTCGGCGGGCTCGGCAGGATCGAGATCAGGGCGATGCGCGAACGCGGCTTTGCGGCTCCCTATGCCGCTTCGATCACCGCGGCATCGGCGGTCGTCGGCCCGATCTTTCCGCCCAGCATTCCGTTGATCGTCTACGGCTCGGTCACCAGCGTATCGATCATACAGTTGCTGTTGGCCGGTATCGTTCCGGCCTTGATCTGCGTCGGGTTTCTGATGGCAACTGCCGCAGTCCTCGCCCTGCGCCACAATCATCCGCGCAGTGCGGGCTGGCCGTCGCCGGCGATGGTGATCAGCGCCATGCTGCCCGCATTACCTGCGCTGTTCGCGCCGGTCCTCCTGGTGGCCGGCATGCTTTTGGGGCTGTTCACGCCTACCGAGGCAGCATCGGTTACCGCGATCTACGTGCTGTTCATCGGGATCGTCATCTACAGGGAGATGACGTGGCAGCATATCATCGTGGCGGCCATGAACACCGTCCGCAATACCAGCGCCATCCTGGTCATCGTGGCGGCGGCCATGTTGTTCGGCTGGATCCTGGCTATTGAGCAGATCCCGCAGGACTTCGCCCGTCTCGTGCTTGGCATCACGTCCGAACCCTGGGCGCTGCTGCTGTTGGTCAACCTGATGATGCTGATCGCCGGTATGTTCCTGGACAGCACCACGGCCACCCTACTGATCGTGCCGATCGTCGCGCCGCCGGTCGTGGCTGCGGGCGTGGATCCGGTCCACTTGGGTATTGTGGTCATCTTCAATCTGATGATCGGGTTGCTGACGCCGCCGATGGGGCTTTCCCTGTTTCTTATCGCCGACATCGCCGGCATCCAGATGCGGGCGCTGTTGCGGGCACTCTTGCCCTTCTACCTGCCGTTGATCGGCACCCTGCTGATGATCACGTACGTGGAAGATGTAACCCTTTGGATACCGCGGATGCTGCGGTAATGCGGATACGAGAACCGGAAGAAGGCAAACGGATATGCGTGTTGTGATTGGATCCGACCATGCCGGATTCCCGATGAAGGCTGCCGTCGTCGAGGCCGTCGAGGCCTTGGGCTACGAGGTTACCGATGTCGGCAGCCACGATGAGCGGCCGGTCGATTTTCCCGACATCGCCGAGAAGGTCGCCGACGAGATCGCGTCCGGACGGGCGGTGCGGGGGATCATGGTCTGCGGCACCGGGGTCGGCGCGGCAATCGCCACCAACAAGATCAAGGGGATCCGCTCGGCGGTGTTGCACGACACCTACTCGGCTCACCAGGCCGTGGAGCATGACGATGTGAACGTCATGTGCCTTGGGGCGCAGATCGTCGGCCCGTGGCTTGCCGGGGATCTGGTGAGAGGTTTCCTAGGTGCCGAATTCAGCACGGACGGCGATTTTCGGCGCCGTGTGGAGAAACTGCGGCAGCTGGAGGAGCGGTCTTAGCGCCGGCCGATCCAATCGGCCGGACAATCCGCAACGCCGAAGTGGTTTTTCGGCCTCGTTGATCCCATGTACACATGCTGACGGGGAGGGGCCGGAATCGTCCGCACCCCGTTTCTGGACGCTGGCGATGGATTCCGCCGGCCCGCCGCCGCGAAGGCGGGTGCCGTGGGGAGAACCCGTCGCCGGCACGTTGTGGCCCTTTGGCAGGGCTCACACTATCTCCTATCATGCCTGTGCGGTGAGGGTGCGATGGACACCGGACGGGGAGTGACAATCGACGGGTCGAGCCCATGAGTGATCCGAACGAAAACGACGTCGACTTGGGGACGGGCGTCATCACCGATGACAAACCCAAAACCAAGAAGCCGTCCCTTTATAAAGTTTTGATGCTGAATGACGACTATACTCCCATGGAATTCGTCGTACACGTGCTGGAGCGGTTCTTCGGCAAATCGCGGGAGGAGGCCACGACGATCATGCTGCACGTCCATCGCCGCGGCGTCGGCATCTGTGGCGTCTTCACATACGAGGTGGCGGAGACCAAAGTTACGCAGGTCATGGATTTCGCCAGACGGCACCAGCACCCGTTACAATGCGTGCTGGAAAAAGACTGAACGGCCGGCGGTCGGCGTTTGCCAAACCGGCCGGGGGAAACAACGTCATTGGGTACGATCGTATTATGACTGAACACATCACCCTCTTCGGGTAAGGAACGGATCGGACATGCTCTCCCGTAATCTCGAGCAAACGCTGCATCGTGCGCTGGCCCTGGCGAATGAGCGGCGCCATGAGTACGCAACCCTCGAACACCTGCTGCTGGCGCTTACCGAGGACCAGGATTGCGTTGCGGTTCTTCGGGCTTGCAACGTGGATGTCGAGCGGCTGCGAAAGGAACTGGTTGATTACTTAGATACCGAATTGGTCAACTTGGTCACGACTCGACCGGACGAGGCCAAACCGACCGCCGGGTTCCAGCGGGTGCTGCAAAGGGCCGCGATCCACGTCCAGTCCTCCGGCCGGGAAGAGGTGACCGGTGCCAACGTGTTGGTGGCGCTGTTCGCCGAACGCGAAAGCCACGCGGTCTACTTCCTGCAGGAGCAGGACATGACCCGGTTCGATGCGGTGAACTACATCTCCCACGGCGTCGCCAAGGCGCCGCAGCGCAGCGAGGCCAAGCGGGTTTCCGGTTCGGACGACGACGCCCAGGGCGACCGAGTGGTCAAGAAGGGCTCGGAGGCGCTGCAGGCCTATTGCGTGAACCTCAACGAGAAGGCGGCACGCGGCAAGATCGATCCCCTGATCGGGCGCGACGCCGAGGTTGAGCGGACCATTCAGATCCTGTGCCGCCGGTCGAAGAACAATCCCCTGTTCGTTGGCGACCCCGGTGTGGGCAAGACCGCCATTGCCGAAGGGCTGGCCAAGAAGATCGTCGACATGGAAGTGCCGCCGGTCCTGGAGACCGCGACCATCTTCGCCCTGGACATGGGCGCATTGCTGGCCGGCACCCGGTACCGGGGCGATTTCGAGGAGCGGTTGAAGGCGGTCGTCGGTGAACTGGAGAACATGGAAGGCGCGATCCTGTTCATCGACGAGATCCACACGGTGATCGGCGCGGGCGCGACCTCCGGCGGTGCCATGGATGCGTCGAACCTGCTGAAGCCGGCGCTGGCGTCGGGGTCGCTGCGGTGCATCGGGTCCACGACCTACAAGGAGTACCGCAACTACTTCGAGAAGGACCGCGCGCTGGTGCGCCGGTTCCAGAAGATCGACATCAACGAGCCGTCGATCGAGGATGCGGTGAAGATCCTGCGGGGCCTGAAGCCCTACTACGAGAAGCACCACAAGGTCCGCTACACCAACGAGGCGATCCGATCGGCCGTTGATCTGTCGGCGCGGTACATTTCCGACCGCAAGCTGCCGGACAAAGCGATCGATGTGATCGACGAGGTCGGCGCGGCACAGATGCTGCTGCCGCCGTCCAAGCGGAAGAAGACGCTCAATGTCCGGGATGTCGAGTCGGTGATCTCGAAAATCGCCCGCATCCCGCCGAAGACGGTCAGCCGCGACGACAAGGCAGCACTCAGGACCCTGGAGCGCGACCTGAAGACGCTGGTCTTTGGCCAGGACAAGGCGATCGAAGCGCTGGCCAACGCCATCAAACTGGCGCGGGCGGGCCTGCGCGAGCCGGAGAAGCCGATCGGCAACTACCTGTTCTCCGGCCCGACGGGCGTCGGCAAGACCGAAGTGGCGCGCCAGTTGGCCCGGATCCTTGGAGTCGAACTGACGCGTTTCGACATGTCGGAGTACATGGAGCGGCATTCGGTCAGCCGCCTGATCGGCGCGCCGCCCGGTTATGTCGGGTTCGACCAGGGGGGCATGTTGACCGACGCCGTCGACCAGCACCCGCATTCGGTCCTGCTGCTGGACGAGATCGAGAAGGCCCATCCGGACGTCTTCAACATCCTCCTGCAGATCATGGATTACGGCCGTCTGACCGACCACAACGGCAAGACGGTCGATTTCCGCAACGTCATCCTGATCATGACCACCAATGCGGGCGCGTCGGAGCTGTCGAAGCAGGCCATCGGATTCGGGGCGGGTACCCATGACGATGCCGATACCGAGGCGATCAACAAGCTGTTCACGCCGGAGTTCCGCAACCGCCTGGACGCGGTGATCGCCTTCGGTCATCTGACCATGGAGATCGTCCAGCAGGTCGTCGACAAGTTCATCATCCAGTTGGAGACCCAGCTTGCCGACCGCCGGGTGTCGATCGATCTGAACGACGCGGCGCGCGAGTGGCTGGCCAAGAAGGGGTATGACCGGCTCTACGGTGCCCGACCCCTGGCGCGGGTCATCGAGGAGCACATCAAGAAACCGTTGGCCAACGAACTTCTGTTCGGCAAACTCGTGAAGGGGGGGCTCGTCAAGGTTGCGGTGGAAGACGATCAGTTGACGTTCGAATTCACCCAGCCGCCGACGGACAAGGCTCCGGAAAAAACGCCGGCCCTGGTGGACTGACGGATTGGGAACACGACCCGCGAACGCTTGCCTGACGGGAATCAGAGTCGTTGAGATCGGCCAGGCCCTTGCGGGGGCCTATGCCGGCCTGACACTCGCCGATCTGGGCGCCGAAGTCGTCAAGGCCGAAGCGCCCGAAGGCGATCCTGCCGCACAAACCGGTGTGATGGATGCCGACGGCGTATCGGCCGGGTACAAGGCGACCAATGCCGGCAAGACCATCGTCGCGCTGGATATGCGTGCCGAATCCGACCGGGCCAGGTTGTCGGAGCTTCTGCTCCGCGCCCACGTCCTGATCGACACCCACAAACCGGGGGTCATGGAACGGCTGGGCTTCGACCGCCGACGCTTGACCGTCCTCAATGCGGGGCTGATCCACGTGTCGCTGACCGCTTGGGGGCGCAGCGGCCCCTATGCCGGTCGGGATGCCACCGATGTGGCCGTGATGGCGCTGGGCGGCGGCCTGGATGTCTCCGGGTCGTCGGTAGGGCCTGTGCCGGCCTATCCGCCCACCTCGGACCATGCTGCCGGCATGCAGGCGGCGACCGCGGTGGTCTCGGCCCTGTTCCGCCGCGAGCGGTCCCGCCGGGCCGTTGGTGGCATGCGCGACGGGCGCGGCGCGTTCATCGAAATCAGCCAGGTGGAAACCGTTTTGGCGTGGCAGTCGCCGGCCCTGAACGAAGCCTGGCGAGGCCATCCCCCGGAACGGCGGCAGGATCTGCTGACCGGCGGCCTGGCCGGCTATCAGGTCTACCGGACCCGTGATTCCCGGCATCTGGCAGTGGGAGCGGTCGATCGCACGGCCTGGGTGGCTTTTTGCAACGGCATCGCCCGGCCGGAGTGGATTGCCCGCCAGCGCGAACCATTGCCCCAACGGCGGCTGATCGACGACGTCGCCGCGGTGGTGCGGGAGCGAACGCTGGCTGACTGGTACGGCGTGTTTCAGGAGATCGACTGCAGCGTCGAACCGGTCTGGTCGCTGGAAGAAGTGCCGCACCACCCGCATCTCAGGTCGCGCGGCTCGGTCCGCGCCGGCGGTGATCGCTACGAAGGCCTGCAGGTTCGGTCGCCGATGATCTTCGACGATGGCGAACCGTCCGAACGGCCGCCGATGGTCCGTGCGGCGGTCGATGGCGTGCTCTCCAACTGGAGCGTCCCCGACCGTCCACCGGCCTGGACCGGCGACCCGCCCGCGGCCCAGGCCACGGATGCGGAGCCGCAGGAGTCACCGCTGGTGTTCCGCAGCCGGTATGGCCGCGGGGCCGGACCCTGATCGGCGGACCCGGTAGCATTTTCCTCGGGGACTGGACACCATGACGGATCGGGATCGCCCGGAAGTGCATATGCAGCGGGCCATCGCCTTGTCCCGAATGCACATGGAAGCCGGCGACGGCGGGCCCTTCGGTGCCGTTGTGGTGCGGCAGGGGATCGTCGTCGGCGAAGGGTGGAACCGGGTGACGTCGGCCAACGACCCGACGGCCCACGCCGAAATCATGGCGATCCGGGACGCCTGCCGCCGGCTGGAGACCTTCACGCTGGCCGGTTGCGACCTCTATACCAGCTGCGAACCCTGTCCGATGTGCCTTGCAGCCACCTATTGGGCGCGGATCGACCGGTTGTACTTCGCCAATACCCGTGACGATGCGGCGTCGATCGGTTTCGACGATGCCTTCCTCTATGGGGAGATCGGGAAACCGCTCTCGGTGCAGGCGATGCCGATTCAGCGGATCCTCGGGGCCGAGGCGCGGGTCGTGTTCGATGCGTGGATGGCCAAGGACGACAAGATACCCTATTGACTCATGCTTTCGGTCGCCGATCGGGGGGAGCCGGTGGCTGTTGAGAACAAAAGGGGGGCGGACATGCCGACGCAGCTGGCCGGGGCCTATGTGCTGATGATCGTGATCGGCCTCGCCGGGGGAATCCTGGTGGCGCGCGCGATGCTGGTGCCGCTGTGGTTCGGTCTGGTCGTCGGCCTGTTCATCAGCGGCCTGGCGTCCCTATGGCTGCTGCATGCCACCACCCCCTGGCTGTGGAACCAACTCATGGCTGGGGAGGTCGGCAGCGTTGTCGGCACCCTGTGGTCGTGGTGGGCGCAGATGATCCCCTATGGCATCTGGCGCAACGCCGGTGCCTATGTCGTTCCCTTCCTGCTGGCCTGGCTGATCATCATCATGTGGCAGATCCTGCGCGAGGACGACCGGTAGCGGCCCGGCGTTTCAGCCCCGGTCGGGGCAGTCCCCGTCCGCGCGGCGGAAGGGGGAGGCCTGCTCGGACAAGGCTTCGATCTCCCAATCCACCGCGGCGGTTTCGCGGCGAAGGTAGTCGGCGATTGCGGCCCGCAGCCCAGCATCTCGGATCAGATGGGCGGAATAGGTCCGCTGCGGCATATATCCGCGCTGGATCTTATGCTCGCCTTGCGCGCCAGCCTCGACCTGGGCAAGCCCGCGGCGGATGGCAAAGTCGATCGCCTGGTAGTAGCAGGCTTCGAAATGCAGGTAGCGGAAATGCCGGTCGCATCCCCAGTGCCGGCCGTACAGTGTGTCGCCGCCGATGAAGTTCAGCGCCCCCGCGACCCAATGCCCCTGGCTCTGTGCCATCACCAGGGCGACGCGTTCGGGCATCCGCTCGCCGATCAGCTGGAAGAACTTGCGCGTCAGATAGGGCGACCCCCATTTCCGGCTTCCGGTATCTACGTAGAAGCCGAAGAAAGCGTCCCAGTGCTCTGTCCTCAGGTCGTCGCCGGTCAGAACCGACAAGGATACGTCCGCGTCGGCAACCTGGCGGCGTTCTTTCTTGATCGCTTTGCGCTTGCGTGATGCCAGGGCGGCCAGGAAATCGTCGAAACTGCCGTAGCCGGCGTTCTGCCAGTGGTATTGCTGGCCGGTGCGCTGAAGCCAGCCGGCCTTGCCGAACTGGGCCCATTGACGTTCCGTTGGGAAGGTCACGTGCAGGGACGCCACCTCGTGGGCTTCGGCCACCTTCTCCAGACCAGCAATCAGCGTTTCGGCGGTGGTCGCGGGCGCGTCGGGCGCCAGGAGCAGCCGGGGGCCGGTGACCGGCGTGAACGGCACGGCGACCTGAAGCTTGGGATAGTACCGGCCGCCTGCCTGCTCATAGGCATGCGCCCAGCCGTGATCGAAGACGTATTCGCCCTGCGAGTGCCCCTTGAGATACATGGGCACGCAGCCGAGCACGGCACCACCCTCGGTCTCCAGAACCAGGTGTTGCGGCAGCCAGCCGGTGCGCGCCGTTGCCGACCCGGATTCCTCCAAGGCGGCCAGAAAGGCGTGACTGAGAAACGGATTGGCAGACCCGGCGCATGTGTCCCAGGCATCGGCCGGGACCGTGGTGATGTCCTTCACGACCTTCAGGACGACGGACATGTCAGCGTCGGTCGCCTGGACGGCCTCCGGTTGTGTCATGGGCAATCCGATTGCGGCATTGATACCGAAGAGAGATGGCCTTCACCCTGACCGGCGGCAAGCCTGCCGCCTGCGGCACGCAGGCCGGAGCGCGAAGGGCAGGATCGCCCTTCAGGCGACCGCCAGGATCGCCTCGATCTCCACGGCGACGCCGAAGGGCAGTGACGCAACGCCGACAGCCGACCGGGCGTGCCGGCCGGCGTCACCAAAGACTTCGACCATCAGGTCAGAGGCGCCGTTGATCACCTGGGGTTGCTGATCGAATTCCGGCGTACCGTTGACGAATCCGGTGAGCTTGACGACGCGGGCGACGCGGTCGAGGTCGCCAAGGGCGGCTTTGGCCTGGGCGATGACGTTCAGGCCGCAAAGCCGGGCAGCGTCCCGCGCCGCCGCCAGATCCAGGTCGTGCCCACATTTGCCCTGATAGTGAAGTGCCCCGTCGCGCATCGGCACCTGACCCGAAACGTAGAGCATGCTCTCCTGGACCACCCACGGCACATAGTTGGCCGCCGGTGCGGCCGCCGTCGGCAGGGCAATGGACAGTTCCGCCAAGCGGGCATCGACGCGTCCGGACATCAGGAACAGCCTTTCTGGTTCTTTTCGTTGCCAAAGGCGCACTTTAGGGGCGGGTATCGCCCGGCGGAAGGGGCATCAGGCAGCGTCGCCGGCGACTTCCGGTTGGCGGGCCAGACGGGCATCCAGGCCGCCGCGGACGGCCGGCCACTCATCGTCCAGGATCGAGAACTGAACCGTGTCCCGCACGAAGCCGTGCTGGACCCTCTTGTGCCGCCGGAACACGCCTTCCTTGACGGCGCCCAGGCGCAGAATGGCGTCGTGGCTGCGGGTGTTGCGGGCGTCGCAGCGCAGGCCGACGCGGACCGCACCCAGCGTCTCGAAGGCGTGGGTCAGCAGGAGCCGCTTGCAGGCCGGATTGACCGTCCCGGCCCAGACCGTCGGCGTGTACCAGGTCCAGCCGATCTCCAGATTGGCGCTGGACCGGTCGATGTTGAGGTACCGGGAAGAGCCGACGACCTCACCGGTCGTCCGGTGTCGGACGACAAAGACGACCTGTCGTCCTGCGGCCATCTCCCCGGTCGCCTCGTCCAGCATGGTGGCGAATCCGTTTTCGGTCCCGCCGTCGACGGGCATGTAGGGCCAGATCCGACTGTCTTGGGCAGCCTGCCGGAGCCCGTCCCGATGTTCGGGAACGAGCGGCTCCAGTCGCACGACGACATTTTCCAGAACCAGCGGTTCGGGGGCATGGCGGAACACGGGATCATCTCCTTGGCGAATGCAACGTCCGTCGCTCACCCTTCGGATGGGAGCGCCGATTGCGGGTGTGCCCGGCTGTTCAGCCCGCCTTCTGCCAGCGTAGCCGGTTGTCGGCGAAAACCGCATGGCACGCGTCGATGACCATCGCCACTCGGCGGGTCACCGTCAGCGGGCGGTAGGTGGCAGCGACCACCTGGTGTGACGGTACCCTGTTGGTGACCGGTCTACACCGGATCCCCGAGCCGATATCACCGTCTCGGGCGACGGGAAAGAACCCGATGCTGAAGCCGAGGCGATACTGCACGAGCCCGCGCAGCAGGGAAATCGTCTTCACGGGGCGCAGGATCGGCGGTTGCAGACCGTTGGCGGCGAACAGCCCGACGGCATATTCGCTGATCAGCGGCATATCGAGGGTGATCAGGTCTTCGCCGGCGAAGTCTGCTAGGTCGACAACCCGTTGCCGCGCCAGCGGATGGTCGGCGTGCATCATGGCCGTTGGCCGGCTGCTGATCAGCGGCGTGAAGGTGATGTCCTTGTCGCGCACGATGTCATAGGTGATCCCGACCTGAATGCGTCCCGACTTCAGTTTTCGGATAATGGCAGGATGATCGTCCTCGGAGATGGTCAGTGTCAGGTCCGGATGCCGCGACCTGAGATGGGCGACGAGCTGGGGCAGAAACTGCCCTGCGAATGAGCTGAAGCAGCTCACCGCCAGCTCGCCGCTCTCGCTTTCCTTCAACCCCTTCGAGGCGTGGGAGAACGCCGAGGCCTGCTCCAGCAGCACGTTGGCGTGCCCGACGAATTCGCGGCCGAGGGCGGTCAGCGTCAGCCGTTTGGCAGGACGGCGGACGAAGACATCGTAGCCCAGCTCGGTCTCCCACGCCTTGATGGCGGCGCTGACCGCCGACTGGGACACGTTCAGGTCGCCGGCGGCTTCGACCAGGCTGCCCCGCCGCGCGACGGCGACGATGTACTCCAAGTGCCTGAGATTGTTCAACATCTTCTGATCGCATCGAGGTCAGTGACGGCCCAATATCTTCGCAAACACAGAACTGCAACAACCAGAAATTCTGATTTTCAGAATGCACGTGCTCGCTTAGCACTGCCCCGTCGTTCGCGGGTGACCACGGGACCGCGCCGAAGCCAGGCAGATGAAACCGGTGTCGAAGCAAGGGGCGTTGATATGTTCGTCCTGAAACGGCTTGGCCGGGCGCTGCTGACCCTGTTCGTCGTCGTCACCGTGGTGTTCTTCGTCACCCGGATGAGTGGCGACCCCACCCAGCACCTGCTGCCGCCGAACAGCCCGGAGGCCGAGCGCGCGGAACTCCTGGCGCTGCTCGGGCTCGATCGGAACATCGTCGTCCAGTACGGGTACTATCTGCGCAACATTGCCGGCGGTGAGTTCGGCCTGAGCTTCTCCGCCCGGCGGCCGGTCGTGGAGATGTACGCGGAGCGGCTGCCCGACACCGTAAGGCTGATGCTGCCCTCG
>JANQIU010000196.1 GCA_028281985.1 Alphaproteobacteria bacterium
TCGGACACCCGCTTTCCCCCCAGTTGCGGGACGCGCCGGCCAAACGATGGGCATGGGAAAGGGGACGTCGGGCGCGAAGAGACATCGCGCGTCGCCCGCGGCCACGGCGTTGGCCCCCGGGATGGGTCGGCCGCACCGTGATCTCTCCCAGGCCCTCGGGGGCCGCCACGTCGAACTCGAAGGATCGTAGAGTGGCTCAGGCGGGCAACGCAACCCCGGCCGACACCGCCGCTCTCCCTATGCGGCGTGGGTAACCGGAACCCCGCTATCGGGACTGCCACGGCTGGTGCCATAGGCCCGCTCCCTCAGGTCGGACGATCCGACGCCGTGACCACAGCCAGCCCGCCATAGGCGACGCCGGCGAAGAAAGGCTGACTTGCTGCTGAACGCCGAAGGCGACCCGGTCGGACCGCCCGGCGGCCCTTACGGTCCGGTGACGCGGGAGGCGGTGATCGATGCGGCGCGCAGCGCCCCGGCCGTGGTGCCGTAGAGTGCCTTGAAGTGATGATAGAACTGGCTGGCGGAACTGAACCCGCTTTCAAAGGCGATCTGCTCGGCGGCTTTGTTCGTGCCGATCAACTGGGTGCGCGCTTTCATCAACTGCATGCGGATGATGAACTTCTTCAGGGAGATGCCCATGTTGCGCGAGAAGAGGTTGGATGCGTAGTTGCTGTTCAACCCGGTGACGGCGCTGATCTCCCGGGTGCGGATCGGCTGGCCCAGGCGGTCGGAGATTGCCCGGATCATCGCCACCACATGGTGCATTTCGCGCGCGCTGCCGCGACGCGGCGACCGGCTGCCGACCTGACGAATGGAGAGGGCGTTGCCGGCCAGCGCGCGGCGCAGCATCGCGTTGACCTCCAGCCGCAGGCATTCCATCCGATCGGGGTGGCCGGAGGCGAAGTCCTCCATCCAGCCCCGCATCGTGCCGGCCCCGCAACTGGCCACCGGCAGGGTGATCACCTGGCCGTTCAGCAGCGCATCCTGGACCGGCCCGATGCGGTGCATGAACAAAAACACATCCAGCGGGATGGAGAGGTGAAGGGTTTCGACCGGCTCCGGGCCGTCGGGAAACAGGGCGGTCAGGCGATGCGGAATGCCGGCCCAGAACATCACGAGCTGGCCCTGGGGAACCCGCAGCCTGTGGCCATCGAGCACATACTCCGCGGTGCCCCGATAGAACCAATTGCATTCGACATGGCCGTGCCAGTGGGCCGCCGGCATCACATGCGGCCGGTCGGTCGACACGTGGTAATCCCCGACGGCCAGGAACGTGCCCGGATGCGGCGCCAACCCTCTCCCCCTCGCTGCCGGGATCATTGTACCTGTAAAATCCGGAGAGAATAGTTCAAAATCGCCATTCCCATGACCGGCCGGCTTTGTCACGCTTCCCGGGGGTGTGCGCCACCGGCCGGCCGCTGTCCCAAGGGAACGGCCCGGTCGCCGGTCGACCGATACGCTGAGCGCAGGGAAAGGGGCTCGCCATTTCCAACCCGAAAATCACCTTCATCGGCGCGGGATCGACCGTGTTCATGAAGAACATCCTCGGCGACGTGCTCCAGCGTCCGGCCCTTGCCGGCGCCACGCTGGCGCTGATGGATATCGACCCCGTCCGACTGGGCGAAAGCGAGGTCGTGGCCCGCAAGATCGTCACGACGCTGGGCGTCGGCGCTACGGTGGAGACGCACGACAACCAGCGCCGGGCCCTGGCGGACGCCGATTTCGTCGTGGTGACGTTCCAGATCGGCGGCTACGAGCCCTGCGCGGTCACCGATTTCGAGATCCCAAAGAAATACAATCTCCGCCAGACCATCGCCGATACGCTCGGCGTGGGCGGCATCATGCGCGGGCTGCGCACGGTGCCGCATCTCTGGTCGATCTGCGAGGACATGCTGGCGGTCTGCCCCGACGCGCTGCTGCTGCAGTACGTCAATCCGATGGCCATCAACACCTGGGCGATCGCCGCGAAGTATCCCGGCATCCGTCAGGTCGGCCTGTGCCATTCGGTGCAGGGCACGGCGGCGGAACTGGCCCACGATCTGGGCATCCCGGTCGACAGCCTGCGCTACCAGTGCGCCGGCATCAATCACATGGCCTTCTTCACCCGGTTCGAGCAGCGCCTGGCCGACGGAACCCATCGCGACTTGTATCCGGACCTGCGCGCCGGATACGCGGCGGGACGCCTGCCGAAGGAGAACACGCACAATCCGCGCTGCCCCAACCTCGTCCGCTACGAGATGATGACGCGTCTGGGCTACTTCGTCACCGAAAGCTCCGAGCATTTCGCCGAATATGTGCCCTGGTTCATCAAGGAAGGCCGCGCCGATCTGCTGGAGCGATTCCGGATCCCGCTCGACGAATACCCGACCCGCTGCATCGAACAGGTCGCCAGCTGGAAGGCGCAGGCCGAAGCGTTCGCGAAGGCCGAGCGGATCGAGGTGGAGCGGTCGCATGAGTACGCGTCCGACATCATCAACTCGACATGGACCGGCCAGCCGTCGGTGATCTATGGCAATGTCCGCAACGGCGGGTGCATATCCTCGCTGCCCGACGCCGCCGCGGTGGAGGTGCCCTGCCTGGTTGACGCCAACGGCATCCAACCCGTCCGGGTCGGCAGGCTGCCGGTCCAGCTGACCGCCCTGATCCGGACCAATCTGTCGGTGCAGGAGCTGGTGGTCGAGGCGCTGATGACCGAGTCGATCGAGCATATCTATCACGCCGCGATGATGGACCCGCATACGGCGGCCGAGCTGGACCTCGACCAGATCTGGTCGCTGACCCACGATCTGCTGGCCGCCCATGGCGACTGGTTGCCGGCCTGGGCCCGGGTCGCCCGCTCCCAGGCGGCGGAGTGACCGGTATCGTCCGTGCGGCGGTCCGCGCCGCTGCCGCCAGCGTAGCTGACTATGTCCAACGCGCCTTGACCGAAACGCCGGCCGCCGCGGCAAGGGCAACGTTCCTGGCTGTGATCTCGATGTTCGCGGCGATCGGCAGCCTGGACCCGTCGAACACCACTGACGCGAAGCCGTGATAGATAACGGCGTCCACGCTTTCCCAATGGACTGCTTCATCGCCGGCTATCAGGCCGCAGAGGTCTCCTCCGACTTTGCGTCCCTAGAGCGGATTCGCGTCTGATTGAATCGCGAGGGATTCCTCTGCAGGCGGTTTTGTGATTCACCATGCAGACTGG
>JANQIU010000197.1 GCA_028281985.1 Alphaproteobacteria bacterium
CCGCACTGCTTCTGGAGGGCAACGCGCTGATCCGTTTCGTGCCCAATCGCGACTACAACGGCTCAGCGACGCTTACCTACAAAGCCTGGGGCATGTCGAGCGGCGCCACCGGCCAGAGCGGCATCGACACCACGATCGGCAGCGCCTTCTCAGCCGCCGCCCAGACCGCCACAGTGACCGTCAATCCTGTCAACGATGCCCCGGTGCTCGACACGGCCGGGACGCCGACGCTGACGGCGATCGCCGAGGACACGGCGGCCCCGGTCGGCGACACCGTGGCGTCGATCGTCATCGACGGGTCGATCACCGATTCCGATGGCGCGGTCGAGGCCATCGCCGTGACCGGTGTCGACGACGCCAACGGCACCTGGGAATACTCCACCGACGGCGGATCCACCTTCACGGCCTTCGGCGGGGTGACGGCAAACGCCGCCGTGCTCCTGGATGCCACAGCCCTGGTCCGCTTTGTGCCTGACGCCGCATACAACGGAACGGCCACCTTCAGCTACAAGGCCTGGGACCAGTCGAGCGGCGCCAACGGCGACACCGCCGTCGATACGACGACCGGCACAGCCTTCTCGGCGGCCACCGGGACCGGATCGATCACGATCGACCCGCTCAACAACGCCCCGGTCCTCGACACGGGCGGCGCGCCGGGCCTTACCGCCATCGCCGAGGACGCGACCGCGCCCACGGGTGACACCGTGGCGTCGATCGTCATCGACGGGTCGATCACCGATCCCGATGGTGCGGTCGAAGCCATCGCCGTGACCGGCGTGGATGACGCCAACGGTACCTGGGAATACTCCACCGACGGCGGGACCACCTTCACGGCCTTCGGCGCGGTGACCGAGACCACAGCCGTGCTGCTGGACGCCTCGGCGCTGATCCGCTTCGTACCCGATGCCGACTACAACGGCAGCGCGACCTTCAGCTACAAGGCCTGGGACAAGTCCAGCGGCTTCGACGGTCAGACGGGCGTCGATGCGACGGCCGGTTCGGCGTTCTCCATCGCCACGGAAACCGCCTCGATCACCATCAACCCGGTCAACGACGCGCCGGATCTCCACTCAGCCGGTACGCCCACCCTGACGGCTATTGCCGAGGACACTGCGGCACCGGCCGGAGACACGGTGGCTTCCATCGTCATCGACGGGTCGATCACCGATGTCGACGGCGCGGTCGAGGCCATCGCCGTCACCGGCGTCGACGACACGAACGGCACCTGGGAGTACTCCACCGACGGCGGCGCCACCTTCAGTGCCATCGGCGGCGCATCGCCCAATGCGGCGGTGCTGCTGGACGCAGCCGCGCTGATCCGCTTCGTGCCCGATGCCGACTACAACGGCCCTGCCAGCTTCAGTTACAAGGCCTGGGACCAGTCCAGCGGGGCCAGCGGCGACAGCGGCGTCGACACGACCGCCGGCACGGCGTTCTCGGCAGCCGCCATGACCGGATGGATCACGGTCGATCCCGTGAACGACGCACCGGTCCTGGACACAACGGGAACGCCGCAGATGTCGTCGATCGCGGCAGACGCGACCGCACCGGCCGGCGATACCGTTGCCTCGATCGTCATCGACGGCTCGATCAGCGATGTCGATGGTGCTGTCGAGGCCATCGCGGTGGTCGGTGTCGACACCGCCAACGGTAGCTGGGAGTACTCCCTGGATGGCGGCAGCACCTTCAGCGCCATCGGTAGCGCCAGCGAGACGTCGGCGCTGCTTTTGGACGGGGCAGCGGTGATCCGCTTCGTTCCGGATCCCGGCTTCGGCGGCACAGCCAGCTTCACCTTCAAGGCTTGGGATGGCAGCTCCGGCGCCAGCGGCGACGGTGCCGTCGACACGACGCTCGGCACGGCGTTTTCGAGCGCCGTCGACACGACCTACATCTCCGTCGGGCAATCGGTGGATGTCGACTTCACCTCGGGGTCGGAGTTCATCGTCAATTCCGAAACGGCCAATGAACAGGAGAGCCCGGACGTCGCGGCGCTATCCGATGGCGGATATGTCGTCGTCTGGCAGTCGAAGAACCAGGACGGTCACAACAACGGCGTCTTCGGGCAGCGGTATGATGCGGACGGCAGCGCCGTTGGCGACGAGTTCCAGGTCAATACCGAAACCTTCAACAACCAGGAAGACCCCGCCGTTGCGGGCCTCGACGGCGGCGGCTTTGTCGTGGTCTGGGCGTCCCACCTGCAGGACGGACACAACAACGGCGTCTTCGGGCAACGCTTCGACGACCAGGGCAACCCGACAGGCGGGGAGTTCCAGGTAAACACGGAAACCTTCAACAAGCAGGAAAACGCGGACGTCGCGAGCCTCGACGGCGGCGGCTTCGTCGTGATCTGGGAATCCGAGAACCAGGATGGCGGCTCCAAGGGCGTCTACGGCCAGCGATACGACAGCAGTGGCGCCACGGCAGGAAGCGAGTTTCAGGTCAACACGACGACGGCCGAAGACCAGCAGGACGCCCAGGTCGTCGGTCTTGCCGACGGCGGTTTCTTCGTCGTGTGGAAGTCCGACAACCAAGACGGAAACGGCTATGGCGTTTTTGGTCAGCGCTTCGACGCGACCGGCACGGCGATCGGCGGTGAAGTCCAGGTCAACACCACGGCGACCGAGGACCAGATGGAGCCGGCCATTGCCGTGCTCGACGACGGCGGCTTTGTGATCGCCTGGAACTCGAACGGGCAGGATGGCAGCGGCGAGGGGATCATCGCCCAGCGGTTCGATGCCGCCGGCAACAGGGTCGAATCCGAGTTCGTGGTGAACAGCACGACCAATGGCGACCAGAGCGATCCGTCGATTACCGCGCTGGCGGATGGCGGATTCCTGATCGCTTGGCAGACGCCAAATGAGGACGGCAGCGACTACGGTGTCTACGCCCAGCGCTTTAATGCCGATGGCGATGCCGTGGGCAGCGAGTTCCGGATCAATACGACAACGGACGACGCCCAGGCGAATCCGGCGCTGGTGAGTCTCAGCCATGGCGATGTCGTTGCCGTTTGGGAATCGACGAACCAGGACGGCAGCAATACCGGCATCGTGGCTAGGCAGTTTGAGGCGGACGCGGCCTCTGTCGGGAACGCGGCGCCAGTGGTCGCAGGCGCCTACGCCCTCGATTTCGGCGGCACCAACAGCTACGTCGACCTCGGTAACAACTTCGATCCGGGCACCGGGGATCTCACGGTCGAAGCCTGGTTCCACTACGACGGGTCCGCCGGTTTCCAGTCTATCGTCGGCAAGGGCGGATCGCTATCCAGCGACGACGGCTTTCGGATCTTCATTGAGGATGGCACGCTTGTCGTGCGGAGCAGTACGAACCTGTTCGGAGGCGAGGAAGCCTACGCCGCCTCCCAGATCGCGCTCGGCAACACAGGCTGGCACCACGTTGCCCTGGTGATCGATCAGGAATCCGGCACCAACGCTTCCAGCATCACCGGGTATCTCAACGGCTCTTCGGCCGGCTGGACGCATGGCCAGGGGTTTGCGGCCGACAACGTCTTCACCACAAGCGGCGACGGGATCGTCAACTACTTGGATCCCTTCCTGATCGGCGCTGACAACGACTTGTTTGGCAAAGAGGACTTCCACCAATCTCAGATCGCCGACGTACGGGTGTGGAGCACCGCGCGAAGCGAGGCGGAGATCCAGGCCGATATGGGCCGGACGTTGAACGGCGATGAGGCCAACCTGATCGCCAATTGGCGGCTCGACGACGGTGCCGGCAGTAACGCCACCAACGCCGTGTCGGGTGGTGTCGACGGCACGATCGTCGGTGGCCCCTCCTGGAACGCGACGGACAACTTCACGATCGCCATGAACGATACGCTCGACGGCCGGGTCACGGCCACCGATGCCGACGGGGACGCGCTGAGCTTTGGCGTGTCCACCGACGCCGCCAACGGCACGGCGTCGATCGACGCGGCGACCGGGGTCTGGGCGTACACGCCGGACACCGACTATGTCGGAGCGGATACCTTCAGCTATCAGATCACCGACGGGACCGATACCGACGTCGTGACGATCTCCGTCAACATCACATAGCGGATCCCGTCGACCCGGCGTGTCCCGTGTTGCGCCATGTTTGTGGCGGGCCTCCCGCAAACCCTGGGCGCGCGTTCGCCTGGTCGATCCGAACCGTGTGGACAAGCGTGTCTTCTTGTGCTGCGCCGGTTTTCCCAATTGGAACAGGGTTCTAGCCCTCGGTGGGCCAAGTCTTCAGGATTTGTGAACCATGGGCGCTTAGGGTGGGGGTGCCCAGGAGAAACGGAACCGGCGCATGGATCAGTCTGAGCATTTCCGGCATTCGTTTCACGACGGCGATACGATCTTCACCGAAGGAAGCCCGGGGCGCCACGCCTATCTGATCGAGAAGGGGTCGGTCGAGATTTCGATGCTGTATGGCACGAAACCGGTCGTCCTTGCCGTACGGCATAAGGGTGAGGTGTTCGGCGAGATGGCGATCATCGACGACCAGCCACGGTCGGCGACCGCCCGCGCCCTCGGCGATGTCGAACTGTTGGTGCTGCCGGACGAACAGATCCAGCATCGCCTGGAAAGCGTCGATCCGGTCCTGGGCCTGGTCCTGAAGACGACGCTCGAGCGTTTCCGTGAAACCGTCCTGCGCCTGCAGAACGAAGCTGCCGACCGGGTGGAAACACGGGCGGCGTCGAAAGGCACTGCAGCGTCGCGCGCTGACGTTGAGCGCCATGTGGCCTTCGATACGCTCAGGCGCGAATGCGACTTGAATCGCGGCTTGTCGCACGACGAACTGGTCTTGCATTACCAACCGATCGTGGATCTGACGAGCGGATCGGTGGTGGGCCTGGAGTCGCTGGTCCGCTGGAACCACCCCGAACGCGGGCAACTGCCGCCGTCGGTGTTCCTGGCCCTGGCCCAAGACAGCTTCCTGATCCGTTCGTTTGGCCAGCATGTCGTCCGACAGGCCTGCCAGGCGTTGCAGACCCTTTCGGCGACAGGCAATCGGCGCCCAGGCCACAACATGGCGATGCATATCAACATCTCGCCGCAGCAGATCTTCAGCCCGCACTTTGTCGACGACCTGTTTGAGACCGTCGCCGAAGTCGAGGTCGATCGGTCGCTGATCGTGCTGGAAGTGACCGAGCGGCTGCTCGTCGAACGGCCGGAAGACGCCCTAGCGACGCTTCAGGAGTGCGACCGGCTGGGCTTTCGCATCGCGCTCGACGATTTCGGAACGGGATACTCGAGCTTCTCGCATCTGTCCCGGTTCCCATTGTCGTCCATGAAGATCGATCGGGACTTCATTTTCGACGCCGCGCGCGGACCCCAGAGCATTCACGCGATTGAGCGGCTTTGCGCCGTAGCGAAGACACTGCGGCTCGAGGTGATTGCCGAAGGCATCGAGGATGAACACCAGGTCGATACCGTTCGACAGTTGGGTTGCGACTGCGCCCAGGGCTTCCACTACTGCCGTCCCCTGCCGCTGGCGGACATGGAACGCTGGCTGAGCGCCCGCGACTAGAGGTTTGGTCCCGGGACAGCGTTGGGTCGGATCGCGGGCCTGCGAAAGCGCCTCGTCCGCAATGCTGGCCATCCCGTTCCAGGACTGAACATCTAGCGACAGGCCGGTTCGGCTTGGGCCAGGTCCGCTTCGGTGTCGACGTCGACTGCCGACCCCGGCGGCATCGACACCTCCACCACCGGGGCGACGCGGTCCAGCACCTGCCGGGCCCCGGTATCGCCCTCCAACACACCGAGCATCGGAAAGGCTTGGCGGGCAAACAGGACCGGCGGTGTCCGGATGCCATCGGCAACGCTGACCGCGACGGCGGCTGACCCGATCCGCCCGAGCAGCCGCCGGAGATGGGGCCGGCGAACGAATGGCATGTCCGCCAGCAGGACCATCATCCCGGCGGCCGGCGTGTCGGCGACGGCCCGGGCGCCGAGCGCCAATGACGCGCCCTGGCCGCTAGCCGGTTCGGGGTTGGCGATCACCCGAAACCCGGCGTCGGCGAAGATCGATGCCCGCGCGTCGAAGCCTTGGGGCACCACGGCGAGCCTGTCGGCAAATCCCATATCTCCCAAGGTCCCGGCGATATGGGCGGCCAGCGGACGTCCGCCGAGCGTCGCCAGCAGCTTGTCCGGGCCGGCGAACCGGCGGGACAGCCCGCCGGCCAGAACCAGGGCGACGGTTTCCTGCGGCGTCACGCGCCGGGGCGGGCGTGGAACGCGGCAACGACCTCCGCCAATGCCGAAACCGCCAGCATGGAGGCGTCGCGCATCGACGGGATCAGGCCGATCGGCCCGCGCACCCGGTCGACGCGGTCCGGCGGCACACCGCGGTCGGCGAGGGCCTGCCGGCGCAGTGTCTGGGTCCGCCGGCTGCCGAGCGCGCCGACGTAGAAGGCCGTCCCCGCAAGGGCGGCTTCCAGCAGCGGCGTCTCCCAGTCGTGATCGTGGAACATCAGGACGACCGCTGTCCCGGCATCGTCGGACGCCTTCGGCACGGCGTTCGGCGTCGTCAGCCGGACGACGGTCCCGGCCCCATACTCCGCCGCTTCCCACAACGTTCCCGAATCGGGCGACTGAACGACCGTCTCCAGCCCGGCGGCGACGGCCAGCTTGGTCAGCGCCAGGATCTCCGGCCCGCCGCCCGCGATCCGCAGCCGCAGCTTGGGTTCGTAACGTGCCGTGAACGCGTCGTCCCGCCAGCCCGTCTCGGTGCCGCTGCCGTCAAGCAGACGCATGCCGCCGTCCGATGACAGCCGCAGGCCGATCGATCGCCTGTCCGCCAGGGCGGTCGACGCGTTCCTGACGACTTGGGCTGTCGGATCGGGCACGAGCAACAGGTCGATGGCGCCGCCGCAGGGCAGGCGAACATCGAAGAATGGCGAGCCGCGTCCGTAGCGGATCCGGCGCGGCCGGCCGGCCGCCATCGCCTGCCGCGCCTGAAAGACGATGTCCGCGTCAACGCAACCGTTGGACACGTAGCCGGCGGTCGCGCCGTGTTCGCTGACCGCCATCATCGCACCCGGCGCCCGGACCGCTCCGCCGACCGTGCCGGTCACAACCACCAGGGTACACCGGTCGCCCCGTTCCTGGGTGTCGGCGACAAACCCCATCACATCGCCGGGATGCTCCAGGCGGTTCGGCCGCGAACCGGCGAACACGTCGGCCGGTGCAGCCGCCGGCCGGCCAACGGCAGTCTCGGACACGCTGCTGCTCATGGTCCGGTGCTGCCTCAGGTCAGCGGGTGGTCGGAGCGACCCGGCAGCGAACCCCGACCCTTCAACAGGTTTTCTCGGCCGATATCGATCGGTGCCAACGCCATTTCCCCCAACAGGTCTTGCGAAACGGCATCTTCACGGACCGTAGTCCGGCTTGGGCTCTCGTGCCAGTAAGGTATGGCCGATGACCAAACCGGCGCTGTCTTGCCGCACATGTATCCGGAAGCGATGGCGTGACCACCCACTTTGGTCCTGCCCGGTGTGCCGTCGGATGACCTGTCAGGTCGACCGGACATCGGGAAAGTGTTGGCGCCCGAACAGCTTGAGGGTCATCGCAGTTCGCGTTCCGCCTGCTCGAACCAGCCGATAACGCGCGCCAGATGGGCCTCACCCCAGGCGGCGATGAACTTCTGCGTTCCGTGGTCCGCGGGGTCGCGAAGCGCCGCGAGGCGTTGTTCGACATAAGTCGGTGTGAGCGGGATGCCGCAAAGCACGGTGATGCAATGCTTCCAGTCGTTGTAGGTCTCAAAAGACTGCATCACGGTCATCCTGCCGCAGTTTCTGCAAGCTGCCCCGTGCTCTCGCCCCAACCCTCAACCGACGGCAGGCTTACGGGGAAACGCGTGCTGCGCAGTGCCTCTGTTTCGAGCCGAACCATGGCGTCACGCAGCGTGAGGGTTTCCGTGTCGTTGCGGCCGATCCGGCGCAACGAGACGGTGCCTTCTTTCGCCTCGCGTTTGCCCACGACCAGCAGCACCGGCACTTTGGCCAGACTGTGCTCACGGATCTTGTAGCCGATCTTCTCGTTCCGCAGATCGGTCTCGATCCGGAGGCCAAGCGACGTCAGGCCGGCGGCCACCTCGTTGGCATAGGAATCGCCGTCGGAGGTAATGGTCGCGACGACGGCCTGGACCGGCGCCAGCCAAAGCGGAAGCTTGCCTGCATAGTGCTCCAGCAGAATGCCGGTGAACCGCTCAAGCGAGCCGAACAGCGCCCGATGCAGCATCACCGGCGGATGCTTCTCACCATCGGCGCCGACATAGACCGTGCCAAGCCGTTCCGGCAGATTGAGGTCGACCTGCAGCGTACCGCACTGCCAGTCGCGGCCGATGGCGTCCCGCAGAACGAACTCGAGCTTCGGTCCGTAGAAGGCGCCCTCGCCAGGATTGGTCGTGTAGGCAAGGCCGGCCGCCTCTACCGCCGCCTTTAGGGCTGCCTCGGATTTGTCCCAGATCGCATCCGAGCCGATGCGTTTCTCGGGTCGATCCGAGAACTTGACCCGCACGTCGTCGAAGCCGAACTCGCGGTAAATGTTTAGGATGAGCTGGCAAACGATCCGACATTCCTTGGTGATCTGTTCTTCCGTGCAGAAGATGTGAGCGTCATCCTGGGTGAAGGCGCGCAGGCGCATCAGGCCGTGCAGGGCACCCGAGGGCTCGAAGCGGTGAACCTTGCCGAACTCGGCGATGCGCAGGGGTAGATCGCGGTAGCTCTTGATGCCCTGCTTGTAGACCTGGATCCCGCCGGGGCAGTTCATCGGCTTCAGGGCGAAGACACGGTCCTCCCTCGCTTCGGTGGTGAACATGTTCTCGCCGAACTTGTCCCAATGGCCCGACTGCTCCCACAGGCCCCGCTCCATGATGTCCGGCGTGTTGATCTCGACATAGCCGGCCCTGGTCTGACGCTGGCGCATGTAGTCGATGAGGGTCTGGAGCAGCGTCCAGCCCTTGGGGTGCCAGAAGACGGCACCCGGCGCTTCCTCCTGGAAGTGGAACAGATCCATCTCGCGGCCGAGCTTTCGGTGATCGCGCTTCTCGGCTTCTTCAAGCTGGTGAAGATACGCGTCGAGTTCGGCTTGGTCCCGCCACGCGGTCCCATAGATACGCTGCAGCATGGGATTGCGGTGATCGCCGCGCCAATAGGCGCCGGCGACCTTCAGCAGCTTGAAGGCGGTGCCGAGCTTGCCCGTCGAAGGCAGGTGGGGGCCGCGGCACAGGTCGCGGAACTGTCCTTGGCGATAGACGCTCAAGGTCTCGTTTGCCGGTATGTCGGAAATAATCTCGGCCTTGTAGTGCTCGCCCTTGGCTTCGAAGTAGCGGATCGCGTCGTCGCGTGCCCAGACCTCACGCTCGACCGGCTCGTCGCGCGCCACGATCTCCCGCATGCGGTCCTCGATCCGCGCGAGGTCTTCCGGCGTGAACGAGTCCTCGCGGGCGAAGTCGTAGTAGAAGCCGTTCTCGATCGCAGGGCCGATGGTGACCTGGGTCTCCGGATAGAGCTCTTTGACGGCTTCGGCCATGACATGCGCCGCGTCATGCCTGAGCAGTTCGAGCGCTTCGGGTTGTTCGCGGGTTACGATCTCCACACTGGCGTCCTCATCGATCAGCGAACTGAGGTCGCGCAAAACACCATCGACCTTTATCGCCAGCGTGTTGTCGGCGGTGGTGTCGCCTGATCGGGCGGCGATATCGGCGCCGCGAACAGGTGCTTCATAGGTTTGGGCGCCATCGGGCAGCGTGATCTGGATCATCAGAGCAACCTCAGACTATCGAGCGTGCGGCGGCGGGGTGAACAGCCATCAGCCAGTCCGCCGCCAGACCGGACCTTCAGCACGATCCTCAACGGTGATGCCAAACGCGACGAGTTCATCGCGGATCCGGTCCGCGGTGGCGTAGTCCCGCGCCGATCGAGCGGCCTGCCGTGCTTCGACCAGTTGCTGGATCTTCGTCATCTCTCCGTCTTCTGCCGATGGCTCTGCGAACCAATGCTCGGGATCCTGTTGCAACAGGCCGAGCAGACCGCCGGCTTCGCGCAAGGCCGCCTTGTACCGGGCACGATCCGCCGCGGTGATGGCCCGACGCGCCGCCTTGGCTATTCCGAAGAGTTCGGCGATCGCGCCCGGGAAATTCAGATCGTCCTCAAGGGCCGCCTCGAACGCTTGGAGCAGGCTTGGCGGACTGGCGGTATCGGGAGCATCGCGAAGATCCCGCAGCGTGCCATAAAGACGATCGAGACCGCGCTTGGCCTGGGCGAGGCCGTCCGCGCTCCAGTCGAGCGGCTGGCGATAGTGCGCGCCCAGAAGCGCGAAGCGGATAGCTTCGCCTGGCGCCTGTTCTAGCAGATCACGGACGAGCAGCACGTTGCCGAGCGACTTCGACATTTTCCGTCCTTCGACGGTGACGAAGCCGTTATGGACCCAGTAACGGCAGTAGAGTTGTCCGTCATGGGCGCAGGTGCCTTGGGCGATCTCGTTC
>JANQIU010000253.1 GCA_028281985.1 Alphaproteobacteria bacterium
CGCCAAGGACTGGGAGTGCCGAAACGCCAAAGCCCTCGCCTTCCTCAAGCTCGCCTCCATCCGGCTCATGATCAGAAGGCTTTGTAGAACATCATAAAGTCGTCGGACAAACTCTCAGGCATGAGCGTGCGCGCCATGCCGTTCCAGCGTCGGCGGTCCTCCGCCGGGCTTTCATCGATGATCTGCACTGTCTCCACAGGCGTTCGCCGTCAAGCTTGACATCATCGTCCCTTGTCCGATGTGACCGCTGCTGTCATCAATGAGCGTGAATGTGACGATGCGTGCTGGAAGATGGCGCGAGTAAAGGATCAAGGGTCCGTGCTGGCGCTGTCGGTGCAGGTCCGGGACGTCTCTTGAGTGGCGGGTGAAGTGGGGCGCCGACGCCAGCGTACCGTCTCCGGCGGAGAAGAAGGACGTGTTGCCCCGAGGCTCGCACATGAACGACCCGAGACAGACCGTCTGCAGGCGTCTCTCGCCACTGTTCAGGGCCGCGCTGAAGCAGGGGTCGATCACGCTGGTCCGCTTCAACCTGACGCGAGGCGCCGATGTTGACGGCCGGGACGCCCGGGACCGTACCCCTCTGATGCTGGCGGCGATCAAGGGCCATACGGAGGTCTGCCGGTTGCTGCTTGAAGCCGGCGCCGACCCGGTGCGACGGGACAGGGACGGGCGTACGGCGGCCTGCATGGCGCGGGACGCTGGCCATACCAGCCTCGCCGCTTTGCTGTCGGCGTTGCCTCCAGACGGGCCAGGCGCCTCCGGCGAAGCACCGGTCCCGGAACCGCAACCGTCGAACCCGCTGAAAATGTTGGCAGGGGATGACCCGCCCCCCAGCCTTTGGGACGGGGTGCCGGACGGGAAAGATGACACAAAGGGGCCCCTGGACGACGGCTCCGAAAACGGTCTGGACAACGAACTGGCTGACTCTGGCTGGGAGCCCGAGCCCGAACCGGTCAGGCCCGCTGACGACCGTACCCTGCTCGTAAAAGCACGGACCGCGCAGTCCGCCCTGACCAGGCACGCGCCGGTCACCCGCGACGCCGGCTGGACCGATGTCGACATAGACTTGCCGGACGCACCCACCTCAACCGGTCGCGGTCTGGCGGGCAGGCTGAGGAGTGCGGATGCCGGGGCGGCCGTGCGGGCCCTGTTGCTTCGGGGTTTGCGAGAAGGTTCGGTCGCGCCGGCTGCGGTCGAAGCGTGCTGCCCGGTTAGCGGTGATGATGCCGGCCATGCCGACCCCGACGTTCAACGAGCCCTGGTGCTGGTTCTGTGTGAGCTTGGCATCCGTGTCGAGGAGGATCCGTTCGCCGACGATGACGACACTGGACTCGGTCAGCCAGCATTTCTGGCGGACGCGGCCGACGATGATGAAGCGGCCACGATCCGGGAGGCCATGCGCTTCCTGCATGCTCTCACCTGCGTCCACGTGGATCCCCTGACGCCTCTGGTCGTGGAAGCCTCGACCCACCGTCTGCTGGACGGGGCTGAGGAAGCCGCTATTGGCGCCGACCTGGCCGCCGCCCGCCGCGCCCGATATGCCGCGCTGGCCTGGAGCCCGGCTGCTCTGGATGTGCTGGCTGAAACTGCCGGGGCAATCGGGGCAGGTACTGTCGCCCTCTCGTCGGCCGTCGAACAGGCCGGGTCCGGCAGTCACGGCAACGGTACCGGCGATGCATCGGCCTTCGTCGAAGCGATCCGGGATCTGGTCCGTGCCGGGCGCGCGATGGTCCTGGCGCGCGGCACGGACAAGGCGGACGCACTGGCCCGGCACGTGACCGACGCCCTGCATGCGCTCGGCCTGACCGCGGCCATGGTGGACCGGATGGAGGCAGCGGCCTTGCGCGATCCGGATGTGCCCGATGCTGGTCGCACGCTCGCGGCTGCAAAGGAAAAGACGCGCCATGCGCGCGACCGCCTGGTGATCGCCAACATGCGTCTGGTGCTCTGGCAGGCGAGGCGATACGGGCGTCTGCCTTACGCTGACCGTGTGCAGGAGGGGCTGATCGGCCTGATGCGCGCCGCTGAACGGTTTGATCCCGATGCGGGCGCAAAGTTCTCGACCTACGCCGTCTGGTGGATTCGCCAGAGCATGTCGCGCGCTATCGCCGACACGGCTTCCACCATCCGTCTGCCGGTCCACATGCACGACTGGTGCAACAAGGTGAGACGCGAATACAACAGGCTCTCTCTCACGAGGCAGCCGCCGACACCGACGGACCTCGCGATTTCGATGGGGACATCCACCGAGGCCGTGATCAAGGCATTGTCCGTCGTCGAAGAGCCGGTGCGTCTTGAGGCACCGGACCAGGCGGATATCGCCGACCATCTGCCCCTGGACGCGCCGGATCCCGAGGACCTGGCCATGCAGGCCGCGCTGCGACGAGCCGTGTGGGCCAGTCTTGAAGACCTTTCGCGGCGAGAGCGCGAGGTCATCTGTCTGCGGTTCGGTTTGCTGGACGGCGAGGCGATGACACTCGAAGAGGTGGGTCAATCCTGGCGTGTAACCCGCGAACGTATCCGGCAGATTGAGGCGAAGGCTCTGGGCCGGTTGTCCCACCCTGCCAGATCCCGCCCGCTCAGGGCGTTTCTCGAATGACCGGGCGTCGTGACCATCAGGGCGGGCGCATCGTTCCGCCGCGCGCCGGTGCCATGACAGAAGCGCTGCGAGGGCTCGGTTACAGTCCTGCCACCGCCCTGGCCGACCTGGTCGACAACAGCATTTCCGCCGGGGCGGGTCGGGTCGACATCGTCGCGCACTGGGCGGGGCCGGAAAGCTGCGTTGCCGTCCTGGACGATGGCTGTGGCATGGACGACGCCGCCCTGGAGCGGGCCATGCGCCTGGGCGACCGCGATCCCCGTATGACCCGTGCCCGGACCGATCTCGGCCGGTTCGGTCTGGGGCTGAAGACGGCTTCGTTTTCTCAGGGCCGCCGGCTGACGGTGGCGTCCCGGACGGCGGGCGCGCCGCGGGCCTGTCTGCGCTGGGACCTCGACGCGATTCAGGCCAGCGGTGGCGAGGACTGGCGCCTTCTTGAGGGACCGGACCCCGCCTCGGCCGACCGGCTTGCGCTGCTGCTCGACGACAGGCCGCAGGGCACACTGGTTCTCTGGGAATGCCTGGACCGGATGATCCCGCCGGCCTTTACGGAACAGGATCTGCTGGATCGTCTGGATGCCGTCGAACGGCATCTGAGCATGGTTTTCCACCGCTTTCTCGAAGGGCCGGCGCCGCGCCTTGTTCTGACCCTCAACGGCTGTCCCGTGGTGCCCTGGGACCCCTTCCTGTCCGGCCATCCGGCCACCTGGGCCTCCCCGGCGGAGCGACTGGCGTCCGATGGAACCCCGGTCGGTGTGCGGGCCTACGTTCTCCCGCACCAGGATCGCCTGAGCCCGGCCGAACACGCGCGGGCCGCCGGACCGGACGGCTGGACCGCGCAGCAGGGATTTTACGTCTACCGCAACGACCGCCTTCTGGTGTCCGGAAGCTGGCTGGGGCTGGGCAGCGGGCGCGCCTGGACCAAGGAAGAAGCCCACCGGCTGGCCCGGATCCGCCTGGACATCAGCAACGCCGCCGACGCGGCCTGGCACATTGACATCCGCAAGGCCGTGGCGCGTCCTGCGGCCGGACTGCGCCCGCGGCTGACCAGCATTGCCGAGGACGCTCGCCACCGGGCCCGCCGTGTGTTCGCTCACAGGGGGAAGGCGGTGCGTCCCGGGCACACCGGCGCGGTTGCGCAGGCGTGGCAGGCAGACCATACGGCCGCCGGCGTGCGTTACCGCATCGATCGCGATCATCCGGCCGTCCGCGCCGTGCTCGAGACGGAAAAGCCGCTGATCGCCGATGTCCGTGCCATGCTGCGCGTCATCGAGGAAACTGTCCCGGTGGCTCGCATCTGGCTGGATACGACCGAACAGCGGGAAACGCCACGCACACGTTTCGAGGGCCAGGACACGGACGCGGTCCAGGCTGTCCTGCGGACAGTCTACGCCAACCTTATCGGTCCGCGCTGCCTCTCTCCGGCGGAGGCCCGCCGCCGCCTGCTGCAGACCGATCCGTTTCACCAGTATCCGGACCTTGTCGCCGCGCTGGAAACGGACGCCGACACATCCACACCCGAGGACGTCGCACCCCGATGACCGAGCCGTCACGCGACATCCTGTTCAAGGTGGTGCGCATGGTCCAGGACATGCTGTCCGAACAGGACCGCCTGGCCGTCACGCCCGAGATGATCGACCGAAACATCGACATGGTGCTGGCCATGATGCCGTCCTGGGGCGCAAGCCTCGACCGCGAGGCAGCCCGCGCCGAACTCATCCGCCGGCTGAGCACCTGGATCGGCGCGGACACGACCCTGGTCAGCGACGAAGGCCATGTCGCCTGGCTTACGGCCGGACGCAAGGTCGACTGGCGATACTGGCAGCGGTACCGCGACTGGATGGAAGAACGCCTTTCCGTCAACGCCGTGGACAGTCTCGACCTGTCGACGGATACAGTTCTCGGCCAGCTCGAGGATCCGCGGCGGAGCGGACCGTGGGATCGGCGTGGGCTGGTGGTGGGCCATGTCCAGTCGGGCAAGACCGGGCACTACACTGGACTGATCTGCAAGGCTGCCGACGCCGGTTACAAGATCATCATCGTCCTGGCCGGCCTGCACAACAACCTCTGTGCCAACGATCATGAGACAGCTCGCCCCCGGCAGTTTAGACTTGAGGGCGTAGGAGAATGATCTCGTGGTTATGCCCGAAAAAGCTGCGACTG
>JANQIU010000281.1 GCA_028281985.1 Alphaproteobacteria bacterium
CTGACCATATGGATGCCCCTCGACCCGGTACCGCCGGGCGCCGGGCTCCGGGTGGTGCCCCGGTCGCACCAGGGCGCAATCTTCGCACCCGTCGAATTCTCCGCGACCGATGCCACGCTGGCTGCCGACGACGCGGGAAATGGGAGCGTGCCGGGCGGGATTCCAGAAGCGGCCCTGGACGCGGCCTGCATGCCGCCGGCCGGACCCGGCGATGCCATTCTGATCGACAGCCGGACGCTGCATGCCGCCGGAGGTTCCTGCGCCACGTTGTTCCGGCGCCTGTCGGTCCGCTACGCCCCGGTCGCTACCCGCATCGCCCCGCGGGAATGGCCGGTCGCGACCTTCTGGGACGAGCACCCGGAGGCACGGATTGCCGGGGCGGCGCTGCCCGCAGAGGGATTTCCGACAGTAAGCCCTAATGTAAAAAATAATATGTAATTCAATATTTTGAACGCATATTCTAATGTACTGAAAGAGAATCAGAGACAAATCTGTCAAGGAATAACGGAACGCTTTCCATGCGGAGCAAACGCAGCCGTATGACATACTGCACCCCGCCGATCGCCCAACTGAAGGTCTTCGTCGATGGCCGCCTCCGCTTTGCGTGAAATGGTCCTGCGCCAGGTCCTGGCCCTGATCCGGCAGTTCAATCACCCGATGGGCAATGAAGCCTATATCGGCGTGAAAACGCTGAACTATCTCGAGCAGCGTGCGCAGGTGCTGGGCGGCCGGATCGAGCCGGTTCCCAGGCAGGCCAGGGAAAGGGCCCTGGTGTTCATCGATAGCACCGGCGAGCCGGAACTGTGGTGCCGGCCGCGGCACAAGGGCGGACCGGGCGGCGGCTTCTACGAGACCGATTGGAACAACTTCTGCAAGGACCGGTTCGGCGTCGATTTCAAGTCGGCGGACACCAGCATGCTCAACATCGATCACCTGTATCCGGAGACGACAGGGATGATGGAGGGGTTGAGCCATGTCAGGGTGACGGCCCTGAACGGTCCGGCCAACCAGAACCTGGGCCGGACGATCGAGAAGCACATGGCCAACCGGCCGGCCCCGTCCCGCAAGGTGGTTCACAAGGCGACCTTCGCCACCCTGGCCAAGGTGGCCGGGGCGACCATGGCGATGACCTTGCCGGACACCCCCGGTGCGCCGATCGAGAAGGCCAAGATCAGCCAGCTGTTCTCGCACTTCGCCAAGCTGGGCCTGTTGGAGGACAATCCGGAGATTCAGCGCCTGGACCAGCACCTGACGCGCTGGTCGGTCACCCGCATCCAGGGCGGCGACGCCGACGCCATCGGCAACTTCCGTTAGGCAGATCCCGCGGAGTCGGGCCGACGCCAGCCATCCACGGCTTTCGGAAACCCGCGCTACTCGATCTCGTTGGCATAGGCGAAATGGCGGGTGTCCAGCAGGCTGACCCGCCACTCGATGGGCTGGTCTTCGAAGCCGTAGGCGACGCGATCGATCTGCAGCACCGGGGTGCCGGCATCGAGACCTAGCAGGTCGGCCGTTTCCGGATCCGCCGCCGCGGCGCGCAGCGTCTCGCTGGCCCGCCGGATCGTCAGGCCGAACTGCTGCTGGTAGAGGTCGTAGAGCGTGTTGGGCAACGCTCCTTCGTGGTCGGCCAGGCCGGGCACCAGGGCGGTGGCGATGGAGATGTGCTCCAGCAACGCGGTGCGTCCGCCGGCCGCGCGAAGCCGCCGCAGGCGCAGGACCTCACTCCCCGGTGCCAGGGCCAGGCGGGCTACCTCCTCTTCGGTAGCCGGGCCGCAGGCGCGATGCAGTTCCCGATGGGTCGGGATGACCCGTTCGCCCGCCGCATCGACGACGCGAAAGAAATGGAAGAGCGCCGAATCCGGGGTCTGTTCGGCCACGAAGGTGCCACGCCCCTGCTGGCGGACGACCAGACGTCCGGACACCAGCTCGTCCAGCGCTTTGCGCACCGTGCCCAGGCTGACATTCAACTCGGCCGCCAGTCGCGGTTCGGACGGCAGCGGGCTGCCAGGTCGCCATGCACCGCTGGCGATCCGATGCACCAGGATGTCCCGCACCTGCTGGTAGAGCGGCACGAAGGTGGGACCCGGCGGCGACGGCGCTTCGGGTTTGGGGACGACGGCCATCACGTCCAAGCCCCTGATGGTCGAAGGAGAGGGCTCCAAGTCATCTATAAGACATATGATAATTGACCGGTTGTGTACAACCGCTTAGGATGAACGGGACATCAGGAAACACCGTTTCTCCGATGGTGGGTCTGATCGGGCTGGGGGCTCCGGGTCGCCCGTCTGCCCCAGATCCCCTTTCCGGTCCCCGACTCTGGAGGTTCCATGCAGCCGCATTTCATCGTTCACGATGCCAGCGATACGGTCGGCGTCGTCGTCGTCGATGCCGTCGACCCCGGGCAGAACGCCCAGGGCTGGGTGATGGAAACCGACGCGACCATCGCCATCGCCGTGTGCGACCGGGTGCCGCTCGGCCACAAGCTGGCGCTCACGGACATCAAGACCGGCGATACGCTGCTGAAGTACGGCAACGATATCGGTAAGGCCGTGGCCGACGTTCCCAAGGGTGGGTACGTCCACGTGCACAACGCCAAAACCAAGCGCTGGTAAGGGAGCCGCCGCATGACCAAGGCCCTGCCCACGAGCTTCTGGGGCTATCGCCGGGAAAACGGACGCGTTGGCGTCCGCAACCACGTTATCATCCTGCCGCTGGACGACCTGTCCAACGCCGCCTGCGAGGCGGTGGCCAACAACATCAAGGGCACGCTGGCGCTGCCGCATGCCTATGGCCGCCTGCAGTTCGGCGAGGATCTGGAACTGTTCTTCCGGACCCTGATCGGCACCGGGCGCAACCCGAATGTCGCCGCGGTCGTGGTGATCGGGATCGAGCCGGGCTGGACCCAGCGGGTGGTCGACGGGATCGCCCAAACCGGCAAGCCGGTGGAAGGCTTCGCGATCGAGGGGCGGGGCGACATCCAGACCGTGGCCGAAGCCAGCCGCAAGGCCAAGGAGTATGTCCATTGGGCCTCCGAGCTTCGGCGCGAGGAATGCCCGATCGACGAACTGTGGGTGTCGGTCAAATGCGGCGAGAGTGACACCACGTCAGGCCTCGCTTCGTGCCCGACCGTCGGCAATCTGATCGACAAGCTGGATCCGGTGGGCGTGACCACGTGTTTCGGCGAAACCTCGGAACTGACCGGTGCGGAACAGGTCTGTGCCAGCCGGGCGGCCAACCCGCAGGCGAAGGACAAGTTCCTGAAGACCTGGAACGCCTATAACGACTTCATCAACGACAACAAGACCAACGACCTCTCCGAATCGCAGCCGACCAAGGGCAACATCGCCGGCGGCCTGACCACGATCGAGGAAAAGGCGTTCGGCAACCTGCAGAAGATCGGCAAGTCGACCCGGTTCATCGACGTGCTTGAGCCGGCGGAGGAGCCGAAGGCGGGCAAGGGCCTGTATTTCATGGACACCTCCTCCGCGGCGGCGGAATGCGTCACCCTGCAGGCGGCGGCCGGCTATGTGGTGCATCTGTTTCCCACCGGCCAGGGCAATGTGATCGGCAATCCGATTGAGCCGGTGATCAAGCTGACGGCCAATCCGAAGACGGCGCAGACCATGTCGGAGCATATCGACCTGGACGTGTCGGGCATCCTGCGCCGGGACATGACCCTGGATACGGCCGGCGATGCGCTGATCGACATCACCGTGCGGGTGGCCAACGGCCGGCTGACCTGTGCGGAGGCGCTGGGTCATCGGGAGTACGTGTTCACCAAACTGTACCGGAGCGCCTGACCGCATGCCGATTGCGCCGGCGCGCCCGGAAGCGGCGTGCCGGCGCAGGTGCCTGTCCGCGTTGTCGGTGTTCGCTGTTGTTGGGCGAAAAGAACCGGGTGCTGCCTCTCGTGCGGCCCGTCGCCCATCGAAAGTTGTTGTCGGGGGCTGGGATCGTGAACGGCGGGTTCGGCGCCGCCTGGCATCCATGACATCACGGAGCCGTAAGGTCGCTGTCGATGCCCAAGATCGTCATCACCGAGTTCATGGACGAAGCCGCGGTCGACCGGCTCGTTCCGGTTGCCCAGGTCACCTATGACCCGAAGCTGGTCGATCGCGCGGACGATCTGGCCGGCGCGATCGCCGATGCCGCGGCGCTCATCGTGCGCAACCGAACCCAGGTTCGCGGTGCGCTGCTGGAGGGAGCCGGCGGGCTGAAGGTCGTCGGTCGCCTGGGCGTCGGCCTGGACAACATCGATGTCGCGGCCTGCGAGGCCCGCGGGATCCAGGTCATCCCGGCCACCGGCGCCAACGCCGCGGCGGTGGCGGAGTACGTCATCGGCAGCCTTTTCGTCCTGCTGCGCGGCGGCTTTCGCAGTACCGAAGCCGTTCTGGCCGGCGACTGGCCGAGGCCCGCCCTGTCATCGGGCGGCGAGGTGATGGGGCGCACGCTGGGCCTGATCGGCTTCGGCGGCATCGCCCGCGAGACGGCCCGGCGGGCCAAGGCCCTCGGCATGGGGGTCATCGGGTACGATCCGAACATCGCCGCCGCCGACCCGGTCTGGGCCGCAGAAGGGGCGGCGCCGACCAGTTTGGAAACCGTCCTGGCCGAAAGCGACGCGATCAGCCTGCATGTGCCGCTGACCGACGCGACGCGCAATCTGATCAACGAAGCCGCGCTATCGAAGATGCGGCCGACCGCCGTCCTGGTGAACTCCGCCCGCGGCCACATCGTCGACGAGGTAGCCCTCGCCGCCGCCTTGCGTGACGGGCGGCTGGCCGGCGCGGCGATGGACGTCTTCGCGGTCGAGCCGTTGCCCGCGAACAGCGCGCTGGCGGGCGCGCCGAACCTGCTGCTCACCCCGCATATCGCCGGCGTGACGCGCGAGTCCAATGCCCGCGTCAGCCATATGATCGCCGAGCGTGTGGCTGCTGCCCTTGGGCTGGGGGACTTGGCATGAGCGACACGGTTTCCCTGACCTCCCAGGCCCTGGAGGATCTGGCCGCTACCGTCCTGGGGGAGGCCGGCACCCGTGAGGCTTCGGCCCGCTCGGTCGCCCGCGCCCTGGTGCGGGCCGATGCCGACGGGATCGCCTCGCATGGGGTCGCACGGCTGCCGGCCTATGCCGCGCAGGTACGGGCCGGGAAGGTCGTGGGCGGTGCCGAACCGGTTGCCGTGCCGGCCGGCACCGCGGGTGTCCGGGTGGATGCCGCGGACGGGTTCGCGTTTCCGGCCATCGATCTGGCGATCGATCGGCTGGCTGCCTTGACGCCGCAAACCGGCGTTGCCACGGCGGCCATCACCAACAGCCACCATTTCGGCGTGGCCGGCCACCA
>JANQIU010000291.1 GCA_028281985.1 Alphaproteobacteria bacterium
CCGGAAGGCGCCCGACCAGGACGGACACGGCCGCACGGTCGAACAGCTCCTGGCGCCCGCCGGCAATGCCGATCCCCACGCCGCCGACCCAATGGGCGATACCCGTGAGCTGGCGCAGCAGGGTCGGCGGCGTGGGGATCGGCATTGCCGGCGGGCGCCAGGAGCTGTTCGACCGTGCGGCCGTGTCCGTCCTGGTCGGCCGCCTTCCGGCGGACGGCTTCCGGGTCATCGAGCGGTATGACGGCGCCGGCGCCAACAGCAGCCTGGACCCGGACGGTGCCGCCTGGGTGGCGGAAGTCCAGCCGATCATCGGCCTGGTCCATGCGGACCCCCGACATCCCCGGGTGACCGAGACGATTGCCAGTTTTGGCCGCGAAACCGGCGCCTTCCTGGTCGGCGGGCTGGTGTCCAGCCGCCACGAGCTGCCGCAGATTGCCGATACGCTGGCCGAAGGCTGCGCCTCGGGCGTCCTGTTTGGCGCCGGGCAGCAGGTGGTGACCGGCCTCAGCCAGGGATGCTCGCCGATCGGGCCGACCCGGACCATCACTGCGTGCGACGCCAACGTCATCATCGAGATCGACGACCGGCCGGCGCTGGACGTGTTCGAGGAGGATATCGGTGAACTGCTGGCCCGGGACCTGCGGCGGGTTGCCGGCTACATCTTTGCGGGCCTGCCGGTCGCCGGCAGCGATATCGGCGACTATACCGTGCGCAACCTGGTCGGCGTCGACGTGCCGGAGAAGCTGATCGCCATCTCCGAAGACGTCTCGGTGGGCGACAGGATCCTGTTCACCAGGCGGGACCAGGCCAGCGCCGCGCAGGACCTGGACCGGATGCTGGGCGATGTCCGTCGCCGCATCGGCGACCGGGTGCCGCGCGGGGCGGTCTACGTCTCCTGCCTGGCCCGCGGGCCGAACCTGTTCGGCGACGAGTCCCAGGAGGTCCGCCGAGTGCAGGATGCGCTGGGCGACGTGCCGCTGGTCGGGTTCTTCGCCAATGGCGAGATCTGCCGCGACCGGCTGTACAGCTATACCGGCGTCCTGACCGTCTTCGTTTGACCGCGGCCTGCGTCCGTCCGGCGGACGTCAGCGCAGCAGCGACTGGTACACCTTTTCGTATTCCGCCGCCGCATGGTCCCAGCTGAAATCCTGGGCCATCCCGACCTGCTGCATCTGTTCCCAGGCCTTGCGGTCGCGATAGGTGTCGCAGGCCCAGTCGATGGTCCCGCTCAACGCGTCGGACGTCGCGTCCCAGAACACGAAGCCGGTGGCGATGCCCGCCGCCAGGTTCCAGGGCTCGGCATTGACCACGGTGTCGGCCAGCCCGCCGACATGGCGAACCACCGGTACGGTGCCGTAGCGCAGGGCATAGAGTTGGGTCAGGCCGCAGGGTTCGCTGCGCGACGGCACCAGGACGGCGTCGGCGCCCCCCTGGATCAGGTGCGACAGGGCCTCGTCGAAGGCGATGTAGCAGACCACCCGGCCTTTGTACTGGCGTTCCAGCTCGGCCAGCGTTCCTTCGTACCAGGGGTCCCCGTGCCCCAGCAGCGCCAGCTGCGCACCGCGCTGGACCAGGTTGGGAATGGCGTCGATCAGCAGGTCGACGCCCTTCAGCCAGGCGATCCGGTTGACCGACCCGAACAGCGGCGCATCCGGGTCCGGGTCCAGCCCCATCCGCCGCTGCAGCTCCGCCTTGGCTGCCGCCTTGCCGGTCAGGTTCTCCGGCCAGTAGGGCGCCGGCAGATGCGGGTCGGCCGCCGGGTTCCAGATGCCGTAGTCGACGCCGTTGACGATGCCGACGACGTCGTGATGCCGGTCGCGCAACAGCCCGTCGAAGCCGTTGCCGGCGCGCGGGCCCTGGATCTCATGGGCGTAGGTGCGGCTGACCGTGGTGATCTTGTCCGCATAGACCAGCCCGGCCTTCAGGAAGCCGACGCCCCCCCAGAACTCCACGCCATGCATCCCGTAGGCCTGCTCGGGCAAGGCCAGATCGCCGAAGGAGCTTGCCGGGAAGAAGCCCTGATAGGCGATGTTGTGGATGGTCATCACCGTCGCCGGCGGGGCATGACCGTTGGCGTTGCAATGGACATGCGCCGGAGCCAACCCGGCCTGCCAGTCATGGGCGTGCACGACCTGCGGTTGCCAGTCCGGCAGGTTGTACGACAGCCACGACGCTGCCCAGCCCAGCGCTGCAAACCGCAGGTGGTTGTCCGGCCAGTCGCCGTCCGGCCCGATATACGGGTTGCCCGGCCGGTTGAAGAGGCCGGCGCTGTCCAGAACATAGGCGGGCACGCCGACGCCCTTCAGCCGGCCGTACAGGATCTGGGCCGGCCCGCCCCAGAACAGGTTGCCGTCGGTCATCACCGGTTCCAGGTCGATGCCGGCCTCCAGCACCGCCGGATAGCCGGGGATCAGCAGCCGGACATCCTGGCCGCGTTGGGCCAGCGCGGCCGGCAAGGCGGCGGCGACATCTGCCAGGCCGCCCGTCTTGACGACGGGATAGACCTCGGGAACGACGTGGAGAATACGCATCGGCAGTGATTTAGACGCGGTGGTTCAAACGAGGCGTGCCAGCATGTCCCGGGTTATCAGCACGACGCCCTTGGCCGTCCGGTTGAACCGGCGGGCGTCGTCTTCCGGATCCTCGCCGACAACCAGACCCTCGGGGATCCTGCAGCGCTTGTCGATGACGACGTTTCGCAGGCGCGCGTTGCGGCCGATGTCGCATTGCGGCAGCACGACGGCGCCGTAGAGCTCGCTGAACGAGTTCACCCGAACCTGGGAGAACAGCAGGGAGTCGTGGACCGAGCCGCCGGAGATGATGCATCCGCCGGAAATCAGGCTGTCGATGGCCACACCGCGGCGGTTGTCGTCGTCGAAGACGAACTTCGCCGAAGGCAGCTGCTCCTGATAGGTGAAGATCGGCCACTGGGTGTCGTAGAGGTCGAGCTGCGGCGTGACCGTCGTCAGGTCCATGTTCGCCGCCCAATAGGCGTCGATGGTCCCGGCATCGCGCCAGTATGCCTCCGACTGGCCCTCGGAGAACACGCAGCTCTCTTCGAAGGTGTGGGCCATGACGTCGGCGCGGTCGACCAGATAGGGGATGATGTTGCGGCCGAAGTCATGCGCCGAGCTGGGGTCGGCCGCGTCGCGGGTCAGCTGCTCATACAGCAGATCGGCGTTGAAGACGTAGATGCCCATGCTCGCCAGCGCCACGTCCGGCTTGCCGGGGATGCTGGGCGGGTCGGCCGGCTTCTCCAGGAAATCGGTGATCCGCCACTGGTCGTCCACATGCATCACGCCAAAGGCGGTCGCTTCCTCGCGCGGAACCTCCACGCAGCCGACGGTGACGTCGGCGCCGCGCTCGACATGGTCGTGCAGCATCGCGGCGTAGTTCTGCTTGTAGACGTGGTCTCCGGCCAGGACGATGATGTGGTCCGGCCCTTCGCTGCGCAGGATGTCCAGGTTCTGCCAGACCGCGTCGGCCGTGCCCCGGTACCACATGGCCTCGTCGACCCGTTGCTGGGCCGGAACGATATCGACGAACTCGTTCATCTCGGCGCGCATGTAGCTCCAGCCCCGCTGCAGATGGCGGATCAGGCTGTGCGCCTTGTACTGGGTCATCACATAGATGCGGCGAATGCCCGAGTTCACGCAATTGGACAGCGTGAAATCGATGATCCGGAACTTGCCGGCAAAGGGGACAGCGGGCTTTGCGCGATGGTCGGTCAGTTCCTTCAGGCGGCTACCCCGGCCACCCGCAAGAATTACGGCAACTGCTCGTTTCGGCAACTGCCAGTAGCGGATATCGTCGCGCATCAGCATTTCGCCCCGCTTTGCATGCCACGGTCCCGTTTTTGTGGAACCGATTGGCACTGTTATCGCATGCGGGCGACACGCGCACAATCTTATCCCGCATTGCACAATGACGCCTGGCAGCCATAAAGACGACCGCGAAAGAATATGACGCCAAACGGCGTCGCCGGGTCTCAGCCGGCCGGAAGCCAGGGCGAGGCGGCCGCCAGGATCAGGGAAACGCTGACCACGGACGCCACGGTCGAAACCAGGATGACGCTCGACGTCCGGTCGGCGTAGGTGCCGTATTGCTGCGCTACAACAAAGACCAGGGCGCCGGTCGGCAGGGCCGACAGGATCACCGCGCTGGCTGCCCAGAAGGGCGGCAGCGGAAACACCGTGGCGATCAGCAGCCAGGTCGCCAGCGGCTGCCAGATCAGCTTGACGGTGCTGATCCAACTCGCCTCCAGCAGGTTGGCGCCCAGCGGGCGAAAGGCCATGAACAGGCCGATGGAAAACAGGGCGCAGGGGCCGGCGGTTGCGCCCAGGAGATCCAGCAGCGTGGCCATCGGGGTGGGGATCGGTAGCGCGAAGTAGGACCACGCCACGCCCAGCGCCGATGACAGAACCAGCGGGTTGGTGGCCACCGCCCGGCCCGCCTTGATCGGCACCCGCAGCAGGCTTCCGTGCTGCGAGCCATAGGCCTCCAGACTGATGATGGCGACGCCGATGTTGACCACCGCGACCGCCACCGTCGCCAGGATGGCCGGTGCCAGTCCGGGATCGCCGAAGGCGGCGAAGAACAGCGGAATGCCCATGTAGCCGGTATTGGGGAAGCTGGCGTTCATGCCTTGCAGGACAACCGCATCGGCCCGGGAGCGGTGCAACACCGCGCCGATCACGCTGCCCATGGCCCAGGCGATGGCGCAGCCGCCCAGAAACGCGCCCAGGAACGGCAGATTGAAGAACTCGGCCAAGGGCGCGCGGGCGGTCCCGAGGAACAGTAGCGGCGGCAGGGCGATCCAGTAGACGAACTTGTTCAGCGCCTCCGACGACGCCGGGCCGAGCACCGCCGTCCGCCCGGCGACGAAGCCGGCCAGGATGATGGCGAAGACCGGAAGGGCGACATTGACGAAGGCCGACATGGCGGGGCCGACGATAGGCAGCCGCCGGGACCGGGACAACCGTCGGCTTGACGGGAGCGGCCTGCGGATGCTTATCCACCGCCCGGACCCCGCCGCCCCTGGCCCCCGCCCCCATTCGCCCCGAAGGACGTCGCCATGAGCACCGACCCCCAGAGCGCACTGATCTACACCATGGTCCTGTGCTCCGCTGCCGACGGCAACATGTCGGACGAGGAACTCGGCATGCTCGGCGACCTGGTGCGCCATCTGCCGGTATTCCGCGGGTTCGACGCCGATCGCATCGGCGAAGTGGCGCGGGAATGCTCGGCCATCCTCCAGGACGACGACGGGCTCGACAACGCGCTGACGGCGATCCACGACAGCCTGCCGGAACGGCTGCGGGAAACCGCCTATGTGGTGGCCTGCGACGTCGTTGCCGCCGATGGCCATGCCAGCCAGGAAGAGCTGCGGATGCTGGAGATTCTGCGGCATCGGCTCAGCATCGACCGGCTGAACGCCGCCGCCATCGAACGCGCCGCCCGCGGCCGCTACCGGACGCTGTACTAGCAGCGCCTGCCCCGCCCTTTGTGAGGTAACGACCGGCTGGCCCTTCCGGCTGCGGCCGGAGGAGATCTGGCCCGATGGCCGACAAGCCCATCGTCAAACCGCAGGCCATCTCGGGCTTCCCCGAATGGCTGCCGGAAGAAAAACTGGTCGAAGAGCGGATTCTGCAGGTCATTCGCCAGCAGTTCGCGCGCTTCGGGTTCACCCCCGTCGAGACCCCCGCCGTCGAGCGCAAGGCGGTGCTCAGCGCCAAGGGCGTCGTCGACAAGGAGATCTACGCCCTGTCGCGCCTGGCCGCGGCCGAGGGCGAGGACCCGTCGACCGAGATGGCGCTGCATTTCGATCTGACGGTGCCGCTGGCTCGCTATGTGGCGCAGCATTTCGGCAAGCTGACCTTCCCGTTCCGCCGCTACCAGATCCAAAAGGTCTGGCGGGGCGAGCGACCCCAGGCGGGCCGGTTCCGCGAGTTCACCCAATGCGACATCGACATCGTCGGCAATGGCAGCCTGGACCCGCTGGCCGATGCCGAAATCCCGGCGGTCATCCATGCCATCTTCAGCCGGATCGGCATTGGCCGCTACGTCATCCGCATCAACAACCGCAAGCTGCTGCAAGGTTATCTTCAGTCGGTCGGGGTCGCTGAAGACCGGGTCGGCGACGCGTTGCGGGCGATCGACGCGCTGGAGAAGATCGGGCCGGATGCCGTGGCCGAGGCGCTGGCATCGGGGGCCGGGCTCTCGCCGGATGCCGCCGCTGCGGTCGTTGGCTTCGTGACGGCGGACGCCGATCTGGACGCGCTGGCATCGATGACGGCCGGGCCGCTGTTTGCCGAAGGCGTGGCCGAGTTGCAGGGCCTGCAGGCGAGCCTGGCGGCCCTGGGCGTGCCGGGCGATGTCTACCGGATCGACCTGTCGGTGGCGCGCGGCCTGGATTACTACACCGGCACCGTCTACGAGACGCAGCTCGTCGACCGGCCGGAGATCGGCTCGGTGTGCTCCGGTGGCCGATATGACGACCTGGCCAGCACCTATATCCGCCAGCGTCTGCCGGGCGTCGGCATTTCCATCGGCCTGACCCGGCTGCTGGCCCGCCTGTTCGAGACCGGCGATCTGGCGACGGCCGCCGCGACGCCGGCATCGGTCCTGGTGACGGTGATGGACCGCAGCCGCCTGGCCGACTATCTGGCCATGGCGGCGGAACTGCGCGACGCCGGGATCGACACCGAACTCTACACCGAGCCGAAGAAGTTCCCCGCCCAGCTCAAATACGCCGATGCCAAGGGCCACCGGTTCGCGGTGATCGTCGGCGATGCGGAATTCGCCGACGGCACCGTTCAGATCAAGGATCTGGCCAGCGGCGGCCAGGACGTCATCGCCCGGAACCACCTTGCGGCGACGCTGACGACCCGCCTGACGGCATCCTGACCCGGATCACCCGGTCACAGCGGGGTCTCCCGCTTTTCAGGGCAGGCCGACCTGGAACCGGATCGACGTCGCCAGCGTCTCGCCGGGCGCCAGGACCACCAGGCCGGTATCCGTGCGGCCGCCGGCGGCCAGATGGATTGCGTTGCTGGCGTGGGTGACCGGCTCCACCGACAGGTAGTGTTGGCCCGGCGGGACGTAGAAGACCAGATGCCCGCAGGAAGCGTCCGCGGTCACAGTCACGGAACTGCCGTCCGGCCAGTCGATCCGGGCCGCGCCGCGCCAGCCGGCGAAGCAGTTGTCGACGGTCACCGCGTCCAGCACCTGACCGCCCGGCAGGTCGAGATGGGCCGGCAGCGGCTCAAGCGCCGCCGGCAGAAAGCGGTCGTCCGACCGCCAGTACCCGGACGACTCGAAGGTGATGCGGGTTCCGGGCGGGCGCGGGAACTGCGGATGCACGCCCAAGCCGGCGGGCATCGGCCCGGTGCCGAGATTGGTCACCGCGATGTCGACCGACAGCGCATCATCCTGCAGGGCGAAGGACTGGCGCGCCTGGTAGGGCCAGGGCCAGTCCCCGCCCGGCCAGTCGAAGGCCAGGTCGACGGAGGTTTCTGTCCGCGCTGCGACCGACCAGGGGTTTTCCCATCCCTGGCCGTGGATGGCGTGCGGTTCGGGCGGGAAGTTCTTTGGCAGCGACACGGTGCGGCCTTCCCAGTCGAAGGTCGCATCGGCGATCCGGTTGGAGAACGGCACCAGGGGAAAGCAGGCCATGGCCAGCACCGCGTCGGCCGCATCCGGGGTCGGGCGCATCACCGGAACCCAATCGCTTCCCGCCCGGCGATCCAATCGCCTTATTGATCCCCCGACGGCAGGGTCTACAATCAGCCGGAGTGTTTCGATTTCGAATGAATGCATCCCTATCATCCCGGTTGTGTTTCCGACGAATTGTTGCGTGTTGCGGCGCCGTGCCCGCCTCGCCTAGCTTGGACGCAGCATGGCGTGAATGGTGACCCGTCGGGATCACGACAGCAAACAATCGCGAGGTTCACACGGTGTATCTTGGTATCGATTTGGGCACGTCGGGTGTCAAAGTCGTCCTTGTCGACGAAGACCAGAAGGTCGTCGACCAGGCCACGGCGGGGCTCGAAGTCACGCGCCCGCAGCCGTTGTGGTCCGAACAGGATCCCGCCGATTGGTGGCAGGCCACCCAGGATGCCATGGCCGAGCTGAAGGAGCGGCACGCAACCGCCCTGACCGGGGTGCGCGGCATCGGGCTGTCGGGACAGATGCACGGCGCGACGCTACTGGATGGTGACGACCGGGTCCTGCGCCCGGCGATCCTCTGGAACGATGGCCGCAGCGGCCCGCAATGCGCCGAACTGGAGGCGCGCGAACCGCGCAGCCGGCAGATCACCGGCAACCTGGCCATGCCCGGCTTCACCGCGCCGAAGATCCTGTGGATGGCGGAGAACGAGCCGGAGACCTACCGGGAGATCGCCAAGGTCCTGCTGCCCAAGGACTATCTGCGGCTGTGCATGACCGGCGTCTACGCCTCCGACATGTCCGACGCGGCGGGGACGCTGTGGATGGACGTGGCGGCCCGGCGCTGGTCCAACGCCATGCTGGCGGCCTGCGGGCTGGGCGAAACCAACATGCCCGAGCTGTTCGAGGGCTCCGCGCCGACCGGCACGCTGCGGCCGGAGGTGGCGGATGCCTGGGGCGTGCCGCGGCAGGCGGTCGTGGCCGGCGGGGCCGGCGACAACGCGGCGGGCGCCGTCGGCGTCGGGGTGATCGCGCCGGGCCAGGCGTTCCTGTCGCTGGGCACGTCGGGCGTCCTGTTCGTCGCCAATGACGGTTTTGCCCCCAACCCGGAAAAGGCCGTGCACGCCTTCTGCCACAGCATCCCGGGCGTCTGGCACCAGATGTCGGTGATCCTGTCGGCGGCCGCGTGCCTGACCTGGGTCACAGAGGCGGCGAACGGCAACAACGAGGCCGCGATGCTGGCCGAAGCCGGTGCCGCCGACCGCGATACCGGCGAACTGCTGTTCCTGCCCTACCTGTCGGGCGAACGCTCGCCGCACAACGACCCCAAGGCCATGGGCGTGTTCTACGGCCTGACCCATGCGGTCGAACGCGCCGACCTTGTCCGGGCGGTGCTGGAAGGGGTCGCCTTCGCCCTGGCCGACGGGCAGGAGGCGCTGGTCGCCGCCGGGACGACCATCGAGGAG
>JANQIU010000335.1 GCA_028281985.1 Alphaproteobacteria bacterium
GTTCGGGCAGGGCCGCCATCTGCCCCATAACCACTTCCAGCGCCTGGGCCGCTTCGGCGTCGCCGGCTTCCGCGGCGATCCGGTACCAGCCGGCCGCCGCCGGCAGGTCGGGTGCGCCGTCTATCCCGGCCTCGAACAGCCGGCCCAGGTGAAACGCGCCCCGCGGGCTGCCGGCCGCCATGGCCGCCTGCAGCCAGCTTGCGGCCTGCAGCAGATCCTGCTCGACCCCGCGACCCTGGGCATAGAGCAGGCCGGCGGCGACCCGGGCGTCCGGATGTCCGGCCTCGGCCGCCTCCAGGAACAGATCAAACGCCCGTTCCGGATCCTGCTCGACCTCCAGCCCGCGGTCATAGATGACGCCCAGATTGTAGATCGCGTTCGGCTGACCGGCATTGGAGGCCTGCTCGAACCAGTAGCGCGCCAGTTCGTAATCCTGCTCGACCACATCGCCGATGGCATAGGCGCCGCCGAGCCCGGATTGGGCGCGCGGGTCACCGTCCAGGGCTGCCTGGGCCAGGTCGCGCAGTTCCTGGGGCGCGTCATCCGGAAGCGGGGCCAGCGTGTCCGGGATGCTTTCAAGGGGCTCCGCCTCGACGCTGGCCGGGCCGGTGGCGATTTGCGGGCCGACGGCGGCCGGCGAGGGGGCCGTATCTCCGGTGTCGGCGTGCGGCGTCCCCGGGCCGGCTTCCGCGGCTGGATCCGCCGCGTCGGCGACATCGCCGGGTTGTTCCAGCCCGGTATCCGGCGCGCCTTCCGCCGCCAGATCATCGGTCGCCGGATCACCTGAGGGCGCAACGCCGCCGGTTTCGTCGGCCGTGGTTCCGTCCGGGGCAGCGGCGTCGGCTGCCGCCTCAGCCGGGGCTTCGGGTCCCGGTGCGTCGGGAACGGCTTCCGGCGACGGGGCTACCGATGCGTCATCGAGTGGTCGGGCCACATCGATGACCTCGTCGGGCTCAGCCTCCATCAGCGCCTGTTCGGCGGCCTGCCGGCCCGGATCGTCCGCGTCGCGGAGGAAGTACCACCAGCCGCCGGCACCCGCCAGCAGCAGGACCAGCACCAGCGCGATCGGCCCGGTTGCCGACCGCGACTTGCGCCGTGGTGGCGTGGCACCGACGGCATTGGTCGCCGCCATCGGCGCGGCCGGCGATGTCGGCGGCGCCGTAGCTTGGGTATCGCGCGCGGCATCCGCGCCTTCGGCTTTGGTTTCGCGGCCGGCCAGCCGTTCGGCAATGCGCCCCGGACGGGCCTCCGGCTCGGCAGCGGCGCTTTCCGCCAGTCGCGCATCCAGGTATTCGCGGGTCGGCAGATCGGTGACGCGGCGCTCCAGGGTCTCCAGCCGCCGGGTGAGGGCGCGCACCGCCTCCGCCAAGTCGCCCTTCGGCTCGGCCGGCGGCGGGGCGTCCTGGGGCAGGTCGGGGTGTTGATCGGTCATCGATACTCTCGTTCGACCATGATAGCCGGGGGTTCGCGGGCGCACAGAATTGACATCTCGTTGCGCTACGGCCGCTTTGTGACAAGTCGATGGCACCCGGGCTGCGCTTGCACCATACCGGCGACCTCTCTACCTAACGCCGCGGTCGCTTGAAAGGGATTCCGTGAGGCAGAGCAGCATGTCCGAGGGTGAACCGTCGCCGGAAGGGCTCCGGGCACGTGTCCGCCGATGGGTGGAGGCGCCACGGTTTCAGCGGGCGATTACCGCCGTCATCCTGATCAATGCCGTGACGTTGGGCCTGGAAACCAGCCCCGCGGTCATGGGGGCGGTGGGGCCGGCGCTCCTGACGTTCGACAAGATCGTCCTGGGCATCTTCGTCGTCGAACTGCTGCTGAAGCTCTTTGCCTACCGCTGGGGGTTCTGGCGCAACGGCTGGAACATCTTCGACTTCATCATCGTCGCCATCGCCCTGATGCCGGCGTCCGGGTCGCTGTCCGTATTGCGGGCGCTTCGCATCCTTCGGGTTCTGCGCCTGCTGTCGGTCGTCCCGCAGATGCGCCGGGTCATCCAGGCGCTGCTCCAGGCAATCCCCGGCATGTCGTCGATCATCCTGGTCCTGGGCCTGGTGTTCTATGTGTCGGCGGTGCTGGCGACGAAGCTGTTCGGACTCGTCGAGCATCCGGCCGATGGGGCCGGGCTGATGCAGGAATGGTTCGGGACGATCCCCCGGTCGATGTACACGCTGTTCCAGGTGATGACGCTGGAGAGCTGGTCGATGGGGATCGTCCGTCCGACGATGGACCTCTATCCCTGGGCATGGCTGTTCTTCCTGCCGTTCATCGTCATCACCAGCTTCGCCGTGCTGAACCTGTTCATCGCCATCATCGTCAACGCCATGCAAAGCCAGCACGAGGCGGATCGGGCGGCGGAGGAGAAGGACCGGCGGGAGGAAGCCCACAAGGACATGGCCCGGATCGGCGAGGAGCTGGCGGCACTCCGACAGGAGGTCGCGGCCCTGCGCATGGCATCGGCTGCCGCACCGAAACCGGATGGGGGGCGGTCATGATGCGCGATGTTCCGCCGGTGATCGGTCATCGCGGGGCCGCGGCGCTGGCGCCGGAGAACACCCTGGCGGGTTTTCGCGCCGCGGCGCGCCTGGGCGTACGCATGGTGGAATTCGATGCCAAGCTTTCGGCCGATGGCGTGCCGCTGTTGATGCATGACGATACGCTGGACCGGACCACCAACGGCCGCGGGCCCGTCCGGGAAGCGCCCTGGGCGGCGCTGGCGGACCTGGACGCCGGCGGATGGTTCGGTCCCGACTTTGCGGGCGAACGCATCCCGACGCTGACCCAGGCCTTGGACACCTGTTGCGAACTGGGGCTGGCGGCCAATGTCGAGATCAAGCCGTGTCCCGGCCGCGCGGCGGAAACGGCGACGGCAGTCGCCGAGACGATACGGCAGGTCTGGCCGGGCGATCGGACGCCGCCGCTCGTCTCCAGCTTCTCCATGGACGCGCTTGAGGTGGCCCGCGAGACGGCGCCCTGGGCGCCCCGGGGGGTGTTGAGGGAGACACCGGCGACCGATTGGGATGTGCTTTCCCGATCTCTGGAGCCGGCGACGGTCCATCTGAACTGGCGGGCGGTCACGGCAACGGTCGTGGCGGCGCTGTCCGCGCGTTCCCTGCCGGTGCTGGTCTATACGGTGAACGATGCGGGAACCGCCCGACGGTTGTTCGGCATGGGGGTCGGTGGCGTGTTCACCGACGACCCGGACGCGGTGATGCCGGTTGTGCCGGAGGGCGCCTGATCCCTATCCGCCGTTGCCCGGCGCGGCCGACGCGGCCGCGGCCATGTCGGGGGTCGACGGCATCCCCACCGCATGGAAGCCGGCATCGACATGGTGGATCTCGCCGGTGACGCCGGCGGACAGCGGGCTCAACAGGTAGAGCGCCGCACCGCCGATATCCTCCAGGGTCACGCTGCGCCGCAGCGGCGCGTTGACCTGGTTGAACTTGTACACGTACCGGGCATTGGCAATCGCACTGCCGGCCAGGGTGCGCATCGGTCCAGCCGACAGCGCGTTGACCCGAACCGCCTGGGGACCCAGGTCGTTGGCCAGGTACCGGACGCTGGCCTCCAAAGCGGCCTTCGCCACGCCCATGACGTTGTAGTTGGGCATGACCCGTTCGGCCCCCAGATAGCTCAACGTCAGCAGGCTGCCGCCGTTCGGCATCAACTGCGCCGCCCGCTGTGCGATCGAGGTGAACGAGAAGCAGGAGATCTGCATGGTCCGCAGGAAATTCTCCCGCGTCGTGTCGACATAGCGGCCCTTGAGCTGGTCTTTGTCGGAATAGGCGATGGCGTGAACCACGAAATCCAGCGATCCCCACGCCTCCTCCAGACGGGCGAAGCCGTCCGCCATGGCGGATTCGTCTTCCACATCGCAGGGCACGATCAGGTCGGCCCCCAGGGACCGGGCCAGCGGGTCCACCCGCCGGCGGAACGCATCGCCCTGAAAGGTGAACGCCAGCTGCGCGCCCTGGGCGTGCAGCGCCTGGGCGATCCCCCAGGCGATGGAGTGGTTGTTGGCCACGCCCATGATCAGGCCGCGCCGGCCCGTCATCAGGCCGGATGCCGGGTGTGGGGACATCTCGGCAGCCTCCGCCTCGGTTTCGACCTCAACAGCCATGGCGCTTCGCTTCCCGGCAGTTCCTAGACCGACCTGCGTTCAGATGGCGTCATCCGACTGCAGATAAGTTGATCTGTTTCAAATAGATAGAGCATCCCGCGTGCGTCTGAACGCAGGATGCTCTAGGCGTCGGCCCGGCGGAACACCAAGGTGGCGTTGGTGCCGCCGAAGCCGAAGCTGTTCGACATGACATGTTCCAGGCCCGCATCGTCGCGCCGCTCGCGCATGATCGGGTACCCGTCGGCTTCCGGGTCGAGCGTCTGGATGTTGGCGGACGCGCAGATGAAGTCGTCCTTGAGCATCAACAGCGTGTAGATCGCTTCCTGGACCCCGGCGGCGCCCAGCGAGTGCCCCGACAAGGCCTTGGTCGAGCTGATCGCCGGAACATCGTCGCCGAAGACCTCGCGCATCGCCTCCAACTCGCGCATGTCACCGGCCGGCGTCGACGTGCCGTGGGCGTTGATGTAGTCGATCTTGCCGTCAACGGTCTCCAGGGCCTGTCGGACGCAGCGGACAGCGCCCTCGCCGGAGGGCTGCACCATATCGTAGCCGTCGGAATTGGCGCCGTAGCCGACCAGTTCGGCATAGATCTTCGCCCCCCGGGCCTTGGCGTGCTCCAGCTCTTCCAGCACCACCACGCCGCCGCCGCCGGCGATGACGAAACCGTCGCGGCTGACATCGAACGGGCGTGAGGCGGTCTGCGGCGTATCGTTGTACTTGCTGGACAGGGCGCCCATGCCGTCGAACAGCACGCTCATCGTCCAGTCGAGTTCTTCACCGCCGCCGGCAAAGACGATGTCCTGCTTGCCCCACTGGATCATCTCGGCCGCATTGCCGATGCAGTGCGCGCTGGTCGAGCAGGCGGAGCTGATCGAATAGTTGACGCCGCGGATCTTGAAATGGGTGCTCAGAACGGCCGAACAGGTGGACGACATGGTCCGGGTGACCATGTACGGCCCGACGCGCTTTACGCCCTTGTCCCGGGCGGTGTCCCAGGCCTCGATCAGGTTGCGGGTCGACGGCCCGCCGGAGCCGATGATCAGGCCGGTGCGGTCGTGGCTGACCTCCTCGGGCGACAGGTCGGCATCGGCGATGGCTTGTTCCATGGACAGGAACGCATAGGCCGCGCCTTCGCCCATAAACCGGCGGACCTTGCGATCGATCGCGCCCTCGACATCCAGCTCCACCGCACCGTGGACGCAGCTTCGAAAGCCGCGGTCGGCGTAGTCCTGGGCAAAGACGATGCCGGATCGGCCTTCGCGAAGGCTTTCGGTCACCGCCGCCTGGCTGGTTCCGATACTGGAGATGATCCCAAGGCCGGTGATGACAACGCGGCGCATGGCGGCCTCCCGATTAGAAGCTTTCGGTTGAGGTGAACAGTCCGACCCGCAGGTTCTTTGCCTCGAAGACCGGCTTGTCGTCCACAGTGACGTGGCCGTCGGCGATGCCGAGCACGAGCTGCCGGTTGATCACCCGCCGGATGTCCAGGTGGTAGCGGAGCAGCTTTGCCTCGGGCAGGACCTGGCCGGCGAAGCGAACCTCGCCAACGCCGAGGGCGCGACCGCGCCCCGGTGCGCCGGTCCAGCCGAGGAAGAACCCCAGCAACTGCCAAAGGGCATCCAGCCCCAGGCATCCGGGCATGACCGGGTCGGTCTCGAAGGGGCAGGCGAAGAACCAGAGATCCGGTTTGACGTCCAGTTCGGCCTGGCAGATGCCTTTGCCGTGGGCGCCGCCCTGGTCGGTGATGGTCGGGATACGATCGAACATCAACATCGGCGGCAGCGGCAGCCGGGCGTTGCCGGGGCCGAACAACTCACCATGGGCGCAGCGGATAAGGTCCTCGCGGCTGAAACTGGTCTGGGCAGTCACGTAGGATCCAAGTAGAAACGACCAAGTCCGAGGCAGCAGGCCTGGACGAACCGGCACTCTAGCGAATTGGCCGGTCCGCACAAGGGCTGCGCCACCAATGAATTCGGCTGTCGGCCCTGTGCCGGGTGAAACACTCGCCGCGTCTTCGGCGGATCCGCGGAGATCCGGGCAAACGGCGCCTGCGCGCCGGTGGGCCCCGAAACGCCTTGAGGCGGCCGCGCGGCCCGGATATCGTTGCCAATCAAGGCAAAACCGGTTCCCGGCGGACATCATGATGCAACAACGCCGCTATACCCAGTCGCTGGAGCGGCTCAAGTCCGCCGGTCTTCGGCCGACCAAGCAGCGGCTGGCCCTGGCCAAGCTGCTCTTCGACCAGGGCGACCGCCATGTGACGGCGGAGCAGCTGCACGCCGAGGCGGACGGCGCCCGGGTCGTGGTATCGCTGGCGACCATCTACAACACCCTGCACCAGTTCACCCGCAGCGGATTGCTGCGCGAAGTAGTGGTGGAGCAGGGGCGTTCCTACTTCGACACCAATACCACCGAACACCATCACTTCTTCAACGCGAGCACGGGCGAACTGGTCGACATTCCGTCTTCGCCCATCCTCGTGGACAACCTGCCGAGCCCGCCGGCGGGCACGCGCATCGCTCGGATCGACGTCGTCGTCCGATTGTCCGAAGCCTGACACGGATCGGGTCGCCGCATCTTCCGTGCGCCGACCGGCGCCTTTGTTTTAGAATCATTCTTATTTTGCCGACAACGACCTGAAATTCGACTTTTTTTGGTGGTCCAGGAATTGACATCCGGACGGGCGCGGAGCATTGTCCGGCTCACCAGCGCGTGATAGCCGGTGATCCGGATCTGTCGCGCCGCGCGATCTTCATACGACCGCATGTCCGACCAGAGGAAATCAGGAAAATGGCGCTTAAGGGATCCAAAACGGAAGACAACCTGAAGGCCGCGTTCTCCGGTGAGAGCCAGGCCAACCGCCGCTACCTCTACTTTGCCCAGAAGGCGGATATCGAAGGCTACAACGACGTGGCCGCAGTGTTCCGTTCCACGGCCGAGGGCGAGACCGGGCATGCGCACGGCCATCTGGAATTCCTCGAGGAAGTCGGCGACCCGGCGACCGGCGAGCCGATCGGCAACACCGACGACAATCTGAAGGCGGCGATCGCCGGCGAAACCCACGAGTACACGGATATGTATCCCGGCATGGCCAAGACCGCCCGGGAAGAGGGTTTCGAAGAGATCGCCGATTGGTTCGAAACCCTGGCCAAGGCGGAGAAGAGCCACGCCGGCCGGTTCCAGAAGGCCCTGGACACCATGTCCTGACGCCGGTGGGCCACGGTCGCCGTGGCCATCGCGTGCAGGTAACAACATGGGGGCTCCGGGCGACTGGGGTCCCCTGTTCTTTGTTGGAGCCGAAACGGAGCGTGCCGACCCGGCCGCGGGGCCGAGCGGCATGGGCTGCCTTCGCTTCACAACCGATCGACCAGAGGGTCACCAACCATGCGTGAAGGCAGCCTGGATGCCCCCACACGCCACCCGATCCCGTGGCAGGACGCGGAATTCTATGATGCCGAGAAGCTGGACGCAGAACTGCGCCGAGTGTTCGACATCTGCCATGGCTGCCGGCGGTGCTTCAACCTGTGCGACAGCTTCCCCCGTTTGTTCGACCTGATCGACGACAGCAGCACCGGCGAACTGGACTCGGTCGACTCGAAGGATTTCGGGCCGGTCGTGGATGCCTGCACCCTGTGCGACATGTGCTTCATGACCAAGTGCCCCTATGTGCCGCCGCACGAATTCAACCTGGATTTCCCGCATCTGATGCTGCGGTACCGCGCTGTCCAGGCGAAGGAAAACGGCGTTCCGCGGATGCACCGGGCGCTGACCAACACGGATCGCAACGGGCGCCTCGGCACGCTCACCTCGGGGTTGGCGAACTGGACCTGCAAGACAGGCAACGGCATGACCCGCCGGGCCATGGAGTCGGTGGCCGGCGTGCATCGACAGGCGGCCTTGCCGCGCTTCGCCGGCCAGGCCCTGACCATCCGCTCCGCCCAGGAGCCGCCGGTGACCAACGAGGCTGCACCGGCCTTCGGGCGCAAGGCGGTGCTCTACGCCACCTGTTTTTGCAACTACAACGAGCCGGAGATCGGCGTGGCGGCCCGGGCGATCCTGGCCCACAACGGGGTCGAGACCGAGGTTGCCTATCCGCGCTGTTGCGGCATGCCGCAGCTGGAGCAGGGCGACATCGCCAAAGTGGCCGATAACGCGCGGAAAACCGCCGCAGACCTGAAGCGCTATGTGGATGACGGGTACGACGTCGTCGCCCTGGTCCCCAGTTGCGCGCTGATGATGAAGTTCGAGTGGCCGCTCATCGTCCCGGACGACGCGGAGGTGGCCCGCCTGTCCAAGGCGACCTACGACATCTCCGAATACATCGTCGACATCGCCAAGTCCGCCGGTCTGGCCGAGGGATTAAAGCCCCTGGACGACCGGGTGACGCTGCATATCGCCTGTCACGCCCGGGCGCAGAACATGGGCCAGAAGGCGGCGGAGATGTTGCGCCTGATCCCGGACGCCAAACTGTCCGTCGTTGAACGCTGTTCGGGCCATGGCGGGTCCTGGGGCGTCATGAAGGATAACTTCGAAACGGCCTTGAAGGTGGGCAAGCCGGTCGCCCGGCAGGCGGCCAAGGCCAAGGGCATCGTTTCGTCGGAATGCCCGCTGGCCGGGGCGCATATCCTTCAGGGGATGGAGAAGCTGAACGGCGACGCTGCCCTGCCGGATGCGGCGCCCCACCCCGTGGTGCTGTTCGCGCGGGCCTATGGGCTGGCCGAATAGCGAACACCGAAGCTGCCGGCCGCCGCCGGCGATAGAGCCATAGGATCACCAGCCATGCAGAAGACCGAAATCGGCCGCGCCGACATCATGCCGATGGACGAATACGGCAAGATCCGCGCCGACCGCCGGCGCGCCCTGCGCCCCAAGAAGCTGTTGCGCCGCGTGCATGTCGGGCCGCATGCGACCTTCTACTTCGAGTGCTACGAGACCATGTGGCACCAGGTCCACGAGATGCTGTTCATCGAGGGCGGCGGTGAAGAGCAGATCCCCGACGAGCTTGAGGCCTACAATCCCCTGATTCCCAACGGCCGGGAACTGGTGGCCACGGTGATGTTCGAAATCGACGACCCGGACCGCCGGCACGCTTTCCTGGCCAAGCTCGGCGGGGTGGAAGAGACCATGACGTTGGAGGTGGACGGCGCCGTGGTGACCGCGGTTGCCGAGGCCGATGTCGACCGGACGGCCGCCGACGGCAAGGCGTCGTCGGTCCAGTTCGTCCACTTTCCCCTGACGGACGAACAGGCGGACCGGTTCAAGCAGGCGGGAAGCCGCGTGCTGGTCGGTATCGGCCATCCGCAGTACCAGCACATGGCGGCCCTACCCGAGGAGTCGCGGGCCGAACTGGCGGGGGATCTGGCGTAGGGCCGCCGTGGCCGCGACCGGTGTTACTCGACAGCCTCGGCGGTGTAGACGCCCCATAGGACGGCGCGGGGCATCCATCCCCGTTGACCGTCGACTGACAGGAAACACCAGTCACCGACGCCTTCGGATGGGGCGGGGCAGGCCAGCAGGTCGGCGATCACCCCCGGCTCCACCCGGGCGACGGGCGTCGAGTCGACGGTCGGTTCCGCATACAGGGTCTCGATGACGTCGCTGATCTGGATCACCGTTCGACGGCCCGACAGCAGGCGCTGGTGGACCCATCCCTCCACACCTTCCCAGTCGCGGACCCGGCGCCAGGTATCGAACTCGGCAACGACTTCGATCGGCAGCCCTTCCCGGACATAGACCCATTCGATCGGGTATCGCTGTCCCGGGCCGGTGCGCAGATTGGCTTCACTGGTGCCCAGCGACACGAAGCGGGGGATCGGCAGGTCGGTCTGCGCTTTTGCAGACGGAGCGGCCAAGCCGGCCACCAGGACGACAACCATCACGCGCAACCAACCCATGAAAGCGGCCTCCCCTCCGCATACCGCCGCCGGCCACCGGCGCGCGTTCGTCCGACGCGATTCTAGAGAGCTTTGCCGTCGGCGGTCCACGGCGGAAACGGTGGACAAGTCCGCGCGGACCGGATTATGCCCATGGGAACACACGCCCCCAGCAAGGCTTGCCCGCGCCCCATGACCGAACGCCATCGGCCGACCATCGTCGTCACGCGCAAACTGCCCGACGTGATCGAGACGCGGATGATGGAGCTGTTCGACACGCGCCTCAATCTCGACGACCAGCCGATGGACAAGGCGGCTCTGCTGGAGGCCGTTGCGTCCTGCGACGTGCTCGTTCCGACCGTGACCGATCGCATCGACGGCGAGGTGATCGCCGCAGCGACCCAGGCGGGCCGGTGCAAGCTGATCGCCAGCTTCGGGACCGGCGTCGACCATATCGATCTGCGATCGGCCACCGAGAAGGCGATCACGGTCACCAACACGCCCGGTGTGCTGACCGAGGATACGGCCGATGTGGCCATGGCGCTGATCCTGGCGACCGCCCGTCGGCTGACGGAAGGCGACCGCCAGGTCCGGCATGGCAAGTGGCAGGGGTGGAGCCCCACCTCGATGCTCGGTATCCGGCTGGGCGGCAAGCGCCTGGGGATCATCGGCATGGGGCGCATCGGCAGTGCGTTGGCCCGGCGGGCCCGCGGCTTCGGCATGTCGATCCACTACCACAACCGGCGTCGGGCGCCTGTTGATCTGGAAACCGAACTGGAGGCGACCTACTGGGACAGCCTCGACCAGATGCTGGCCCGCATGGATGTGATTTCGGTCAACTGTCCGCGCACGCCGGCGACTTTTCACCTGCTTTCGGCCCGCCGGCTGAAGCTCTTCCGACCGACGGCCATCCTGGTCAATGCCTCCCGCGGCGAGGTGGTGGACGAACCGACGCTGGCCCGAATGCTCCAGCGTGGGGAAATCGCCGGTGCCGGTTTCGACGTCTACGAGAACGAGCCGGCGGTGAACCCGAAATTGCTGAAGCTCGACAACGTCGTTCTGCTGCCCCATCTCGGATCGGCAACGCTGGAGGGCCGCATCGACATGGGCCAGAAGGTGATCTTGAACATCCGGACCTTCGTCGACGGCTACCCGCCGCCCGACATGGTTCTGGAAACGGAGTTCTGAGCCGGACGGACCGTGCCGGATCCGATGACCTCGGTACCCCATCCCGCCTCGTGGTACGCCGCGACGGCGAACGCCCATCCGTCATACGCGCCGCTTCTGGAACAGGTGGACTGCGACGTCTGTGTCGTCGGGGGCGGGTTCACCGGCCTGACGGCGGCCTTGGACCTGGCCGACCGCGGCTACCGCGTGGTGGTGCTGGAGGCGCAGCGGGTCGGTTGGGGCGCTTCCGGCCGCAATGGCGGCCAGATCGTCACCGGGTTCAACCGGTCGACGGGGGAGATGGCCAGGCGGGTCGGCCGCGACGATGCCCGCCGGTTGTGGGATCTCGCCCTGGAGGCCACGGCGCTGCTCCGCGACCGGGTGCAGCGGCATGAAATCGCCTGCGATCTCTCCTGGGGCTATGTGCTGGGTGCCCTGAAGCGACGGCATGTCGCCGACCTGGAAGACACCCTGGCCGAATGGGCGACCCTCGGCTACGGCGCCGGTCGGATGCTGGACGCCGACGCTGTGCGGGCGGCGGTCGCCTGTCCCCGCTACATCGCCGGCCTCTTCGATGCTGGGTCTGGCCAGCTGCACCCGCTGAACTACGCCCTGGGACTGGCATCGGCCGCCGTCGGGGCCGGCGCTCGCATCTACGAGCGGTCAGCGGCCATCGAAGTGACCGACGGGCCGCGGATCCGGGTTCGCACGGCCGGCGGCGAGGTCGGTGCCGACTTCCTGATCCTGGCCGGCAATGCCTATCTGCCGCCGCTTTCGCCGGATATCGGCCGTGCCGTTCGATCGCGGGTGATGCCGGTTTCCACCTACATGATCGCCACGGCCCCGTTGGGGCGTGAGCGGGCGCGGGCGCTCATCCCGTCGGGCGCGGCTGTGGCCGACCTGAACTTCGTGCTGAACTACTACCGGCTGTCGTCCGACGACCGGCTGCTGTTCGGTGGTGGCGTCAGCTACTCCCGGGTGCCGCCGCCCGGCATCGCGCGGTCGCTGCGCCGGACGATGCTGCGGTTCTTCCCCCAACTGGCCGATATCGGCATCGACTACGCCTGGGGCGGGGACGTCGCCATCACCCGCAACCGGATCCCCCATTTCGGCTGGCGGGGGCCGCGCATTCTGTTCGCCCAGGGGTTCTCCGGCCACGGCGTCGCCCTGACCGGCCTCGCCGGCCGGTTGATGGCAGAAGCAGTCGCCGGTACGGCCGAGCGGTTCGACGTGTTCGCCCGCTACCCGCACGCCCCGTTTGCCGGTGGCCGATTGCTCCGGCTGCCGGCCCTGGTGCTGGCGATGGCGTGGTTCCGCCTGCGCGACCTGCTGTGACAGCCCCCGGGATCGCCCCGGGTATCGCGCAGGCGGAAACGCCTCAGGCGGCCAGCGCCTCCTCGGGATGGGCCGGGATGGCGTTCAGCCATTCGATCAGGTCGTCGGCCACCATCTGCCACTTGGGCTCCAGCATCATGGCGTGGGCCAGGCCCTCATGGATGGTGGCTTCGGTTTCGTAGAAGCGGGCCGTCGCCAGGACTTCGCTGTCGGGCACGAAGGCATCGCCGCGGGCACCGATGACCCTAATCGGCGTCACCTGGTTGCGCTTGCCCCACATCAGGTCGGGCCGCATCAACTCCATGCCGATGACCTGAGACTCCGATCCCATGCGCAGCAGGTATTCGCGCACCCGCTGCTCCTCCAGGGCGGACGAGAACAAGGCGCGCTGGACACTGAGCGGTGCAACCACGGCCACCGGCCCGAAGGCCTGCAAGGTCGCCAGCTGATGCAGCAGCAGCGGATCGCGCAGAACCATCGCCATGGTGGCGGGGAACAACCCATAGGGCGGCACGGACGCCATCAGCACGGCGGCCGGGATGTCGTGGGTCTGCAGATACCGCTGCACCACCATGCCGCCCATCGAATGCCCGATGAGAATCGGCTGACGGTCCAGACCATTGATGACCTGCTCCAGATCCTCGACGTAGTCCTGGAGCGAGGCGAAGGCCAGTTCGTCGGCACCTTCGCTGCGGCCGTGGCCGCGCAGGCTGACCGCATGGCATTCATAGCCGGCCTTGGCGAAATACGGCAGGAAATGAACGTCCCAAATCCACCCGGCCGCAAAAGCCCCGTGTACGAAAATCAACGGGTGCGGCCGGGCCGCGCCCCCGGGGTGTCGGCTGATGACCTCCAGTTTACGCATCCTCGGCTCCCCCTCTGCCGGCGTTCGACCTTGGATAGGTCGAACTATACCTCAGTTTATGTCTTCCTCACCCAAATGTAGTATAACCAGAACGTGGGACCACCGGTCAAACGATCAGGCCGGTCCGGCCCACTCGCTCACGACATCGGCAATGGCCGGGCGGGGGCGTTCGTCCGGTGCCTGCGCTGCCGATCCAAGGTAGAAGAAGCCGAGGACGTTATCCGATTCAGGGTTGTGTCCGAGGAAGGCGACCACCTCCGCCCGATAGGCCGGCCATTCGGTAAGCCACTGAGCCCGATACCCCAGAGCCTGGGTCGCCAGCAGAATCGACGTGCAAACCGCGCCGCCGGACAGGAGCTGCTCCATCTCGGGGATCTTGTGCGGGATCACCGGCCTGGCCGTGACCACCAGCAGGACCGGCGCGCGCTGGGGCCGCTGACGCTCGAACTCGATCTGCTTTTCGCGGGCGTCCGGGTTATGGCGGGCAAACAGGTCGGCCAGGAAATCGCCCAACCTTGCCTGACCCGGCTTGTGCAGCACCTGGATGCGCCAAGGGGTCAGTTTGCCGTGATCCGGCACGCGGATCGCCGCCCTGACGATTCGGTCCAGGTCTTCGGCCGAGGGACCCGGTTCGATCAGGTCGCCCGCCTTTACCGACCGGCGCGTCAACATCAGATCGATGGTTTCCATCTCATCTCCATGCGGTTTCGGGGGAGGTGCCGTGGACGGCATGCGCACCGGTCAGCGCGGCCGTCCGGCGCTTCGCGCCGCCGTCTCATCGGCTAGCTGGGCGTCGAGCCCTGCCCGATAGTTAGGGTAGGTTAGGGTGACGCCAAGCCGCTCCTTGACCCGAAGGTTCCGCACCCGCTTGTTTTCCGCGTAGAAGCTGCGGGCCATCTCGGACATCTCGGCGGTCGCGAAGGGCTCCGGCTCCGGCGGCGAAAGGCCGATCAGGCCGGCGGCGTAGGCGGTCACCTCGGCACTTGGCGTCGGCAGATCATCGGCGCAGTTGTAGGCCCCTCCCGGGTCGGGTTGGGCGATCGACGCCCGCAGCACCGCGACGATGTCGTCCACGTGGATGCGGTTGAAGACCTGACCCGGCTTGCGGATGGAGCGCGCGCGGCCGGCCCTCATCGCGTCGATGGCGCTACGCCCGGGCCCGTAGATGCCGGCCAGGCGAAAGATATGCAGCGGCAGGCCGCGCTGCTGGTGCAGGGCGCGCCATGCCGTTTCGGCCACCAGCCGCCGCCGGCCCCGTTCGGTGGTGGGGGTCAGGGCCGAGTCCTCGTCCACCCAGTCGCCGCCACGGTCGCCATAGACACCCGTCGTCGACAGGTAGCCGACCCAGTCCAACCCGCCTGCCAGGGCGGCGATCGCATCGCCGTGAAGGACCAGGACCGGATCGCCCCGCGGGCCTGGCGGCGCCGAAAGCAGCAGATGCGTTGCCGGCCGAAGCGTGTCCTCGGGCTGGCGAAGCGGCCGGTCCCGATCGAAAACCCAGGTCTCGATCCCCTGCTTGGCCAGAGAGTCGGCTTTCTCCGGGCTGCGGACGGTGCCACCGACGGTCCAACCATCCGCGCGCAGCGACAACGCCAAACGCAGTGCGGTATACCCGAGGCCGAAACAAAACAGGTGCGGCATTGCGGATCCTGAAGCAGCGGATGACAGGTGATCGGCGAACCCTAGGGGGGCGCCCGGGACCGCTCAAGCGTCGGCCAATCATGATGGGCGTGGCCCTGGTCGCTGCACTGTCGGCTTATGGCGCCGCTGCCCAACAGCCGACGGTCGGCGCAGACTACGAAGCGTGCCTGGAGCTGGCGCAACGCGATCCGCCGTCGGCCTTGGCCCAGGCGGAGGCGTGGCTGGAGCGGGATGGCGGCAACCCGGCGTGGCATTGCCTGGCGGAGGCGAAGCGGGGGGTCGGCGATCACGCCGGTGCGGCGCGGGACTTCGCCGTCCTGGCGCGCGAGATCGCGGCGCACGCACCGGATCTATCGGTGCCTTTCGCATTGCAGGCGGTCGCTGCCTGGCTGGCCG
>JANQIU010000018.1 GCA_028281985.1 Alphaproteobacteria bacterium
TTCGTGGGACCGCGTATCCTCGCGGTGCAGCTTGCGAAGCCGTTCGATCTGCGCGGGAAAGCCGGCATCAATCACCGCCAGGAACAGCTCTTCCTTGCTGGAGAAGTGGTGATATAGCGAGGCTTTCTGCCGCCCGACGGCCCGGGCGACGTCGTTCATCGACGTCGCCGAGAATCCCTTCTCCAGGAAGATGTCCGTTGCCGCAGCGACGATCTGGTCCCTGCGCGACATCGCAGGGTCGGGAGTTTTTTTTGTCATCCATTTGTCCCGGCGCAACGTACCCCTATATCGAAAAACCAACCGACCGGTCGGATGGGTTCTCGACTCGAATCCTGGCCTGATCCTCAACGAAGGGTGCCACACATGGGTGACCTTGTCAGATGCCGCCTCCTGCGCCCCCGCTGGTGGGGGACGGGCATCGCTTTGCTGCTGTTCGGCGGCATCGTGCTGGCCCTGCCGGCCGCCGGCGTTCCCGTGTTCGGCGACACCTCGCGCACCCCGCCAGCCGCGGCCGAAGCGGCCACCGGCACCTTGTCCGCGGCCGACGCGCCGGTCCGGGCCGTCCGTCTGATCCAGCCGGGGGTGTCGACCCGCCCCACCGAGCGGACCTTCTTCGGCCGCATCGTGGCCCGCGAAACCGTCGACCTGTCCTTCGAGGTCCGCGGCGAACTGATCCGCTTTCCGGTTACCGAAGGCGAGCGCATCGCCGAAGGCCAGGTCCTGGCGTCCCTCGACCTGGCTCCGTTCGAGCGCGCGGTGGAACGCGGTGAAATCCTGCTGGAACAGGCCGACCGGGCCCTGGCACGCGCACTGGCACTGGTAGCCCGGAACGTATCGACCCGGGTCCAGGCGGAAGATGCCGAAACCGCCCGCGACCTGCAGGATGTCGAGCTGCGCGAAGCGCGCGACGACCTTGACGATGCGGTCATCCGCGCCCCGTTCGACGGGCTGGTCGCGACCCGCCTGACGGCGAATTTCAGCCATGTGGAGCCGGGCCAACCGGTCGTGCGGCTGCACGACATGTCGGAGGTTCACGTCGAAATCGATGTGCCGGAACGCCTGTTCCTGCAGGTCAGCGACCCGGAGGCCGTATCGTTTTTCGCGCTTCTGCCCGGACGCCCGGACCGGGTGCCGTTGCGGCTGGTCGAATTCCATGCCCAGACCGATGCCATCGGCCAGACCTACCTGGTCGTGCTGGCCCTGCCGGCCATCGACCACATCGGCCTCATCCCCGGCGCATCGGTCACCGTCATCGCGGCACTGGCGACCGCCGATCCGGCCCCGACCGTGCCGTCTTCGGCCCTGGTCGTCGCCGCCGACCGGTCGGCGCAGGTCCTGGTCTTTCGGGAGACTGGGGGAACGCGCGGCACCGTGGACGCAGTTCCGGTGTCCGTCGTCTCCCACATCGGTACCGAACTGGTCGTGGACGGCCTGCCGGCGGGGGCGGAGATCGTCGCCGCCGGCGCCCATTTGCTGCGCCCGGGCCAGGTCGTGCGGCGCTATGTCGGCCTGCAGGCGGGCGACTAGACCATGCGGATCGCCCAGTTTTCGATCGATCGGCCACTCTACACCTGGCTGCTGATCGTCTTCTGCCTGTTCGGCGGCGCCGCCGGCTACATGGTCGTCGGTAAGCTGGAAGACCCGGTCTTCACGATCAAGGAGGCGATCGTCGTCACCCCCTACCCGGGCGCGTCGGCGACGGAGGTCGCGGTCGAAGTCTCCGAAGTGCTGGAAAGCGAAATCCAGCAGATGGACGAGGTGAAGACCGTCACCTCGCGAAACTCGCCGGGCCTGTCGGTCGTCACCGTCGAGATCCAGGATGCGTTCGATGGCGGCGACCTGCATCAGATCTGGGACGACATGCGCGACCGGGTCGCGGACGCGATCCCCGATCTGCCCCCGGGCGCCGGAACGCCGCTCATCAATGACGATTTCGGCGATGTTTTCGGCATCTACTACGCGGTCACGGCAGAGGGCTTCTCCGACGCCGAGATCTGGGACATCGCCACCTTCCTGCGGCGGGAGATGCTGGCGGTCGACGGTGTGGCGAATGTCGAGCTTCTGGGCCTGCCCGAGGAAGCCCTCTTCGTCGAGCCCCCGACCGAAACGCTGGTCAATCTCGGGGTTGATCCGGCGGTCCTGATCGACGCCGTCGCCAACGCCAACACGGTGCGGCCGACCGGCACGGCCATCGACGGGTCGCGCAACCTGCAGGTCGTATCGCCCGAGCCGGACGAGAGCGTCGCCGATATTGCAACGCTGACCATCGGCGTCGGCGGCGAGATCATCAATCTGGTCGATATCGCCGACCTGTCGCGCGGCCGTGTGGAGGAGCCGACGCACCTCATCCGGCACAACGGCGCGCCGGCCTTCACCCTCGGCATTGCCGGGCTGACCTCGCAGAACATCGTCACCGTCGGGACCCGGGCGGAACAGCGCCTGGCGGAATTGCAGGAGGTACTGCCGGTCGGCGTCGCCTTGCACCCGGTCTACGAACAGCACCGTGTGGTGGACGAGGCCAATGGCGATTTCCTGACGAGCCTGGGGCTGTCGGTCGGGGTGGTGATCGGCGTCCTGGCGCTGTTCATGGGCTGGCGCGCCGCCCTGGTGGTCGGGTTGTCCCTGCTGCTGACCGTCACGGCGACGTTCTTTTTCATGGCCCTGTTCGACATCAAGGTCGAACGCATCAGCCTGGGCGCGCTGATCATTGCCATGGGCATGCTGGTCGACAACGCGATCGTCGTCGCCGAGGGCATGCAGGTGGAGATGCGCAAGGGCCGACGGGCGCGCGAGGCAGCGGCCGAGGTGGCCCGCCGGACCCAGGTGCCGCTTCTGGGCGCCACCATCATCGGCATCATGGCGTTTGCCGGCATCGGCTTGAGCCCGGACGCCACCGGCGAGTTCCTGTTTTCGCTGTTCGCCGTGATCGGCATCTCGCTTCTGCTCTCATGGGTTCTGGCGGTGACGGTGACGCCGCTAATGGCCAGCTATGTGTTCCGGGTCGGCGGGCTGCCCGAAGGCGGCGACCCGTACGACACGCGGTTCTTCCGCGCCTATGGGCGGATGCTGCGTGGCGCTTTGCGGGTGCGCTACCTGGTCATCGCCGCCCTGATCGGCGGCACGGCCGCCGGTTTCGCCCTGTTCGGCATGGTGACCCAGCAGTTTTTCCCGCCGGCCAACACGCCGATCTTCTATCTGAACTACAAGGCCGCCCAGGGAACCGCGATCGACCGTACCGCAGCCGACCTGGCCGTTGTCGAAGATTGGCTGTTGGGCCGGGACGACGTCGTGGCGGTCACGACTACGGCCGGCCGGGGCCTGACGCGCTTCCTGCTGGCCTACGAACCCGAGCCCCGCGATCCGTCCTACGGCCAGATCATCATCAGGGCCGCGGGGTTCGACGCCATTCCCGCGCTGAAGGCCGACCTGGACATCTTCGCTGCCGAGGCGTTGCCCTGGGCGGAGGTCCGGACGGAACGGATCATCTATGGACCCGCGACCGGCGCGGATGTCGAAGCCCGGTTCTCGGGCCCCGATCCCGACGAACTGCGCCGCCTTGCCGACGAAGCACGGGTGATCCTGGAGCAGGAGACCACGCTGCTGCACACCGAGCGGACCGACTGGCGCCAGCGCGAGTTGGTCACCCGCCCGATCCTGGGGACGGACCGCGCCCAGGCGGTCGGGATCGGCCGGGCGGAGGTCGCCCAGGGCATGGCACTGGCGACCGACGGGATCCAGGCCGGTCTGTACCGGGAGCGCGATCGGCTGATCCCCATCATCATCCGCACGCCCCGGCGGGAGACCGACCGCCACGCCTATCTTCTCGACCAGATGGTCTACTCGCCGGCGGCCCAGGGTTTTCTGCCGCTCGGTCAGATGATCGACGGGTTCGAGGTGATCGCCCGTGACACGCTGATCGAGCGGCGGGGACGGGTGCCGACCGTGAGCGTCCAGGCGCAGGCCATCGATGGCGTCACCCCGCCGACCGCGTTCGCCGAGATCCGCGCCCAGATCGAAGCGATACCCTTGCCACCCGGTTACGGCTTCGAATGGGGCGGCGAGTTCGAAAGCGCCGGGGAGGCGCAGGAGAGCCTGGGCCGGCAGATGCCGTTGAGCTTCGGGGTGATGCTGCTGATCACCGTCCTGCTGTTCGGCAAGCTGCGCCAGACGGCCGTGATCTGGACGATCGTGCCGATGGCGGTGAACGGGGCTGCCCTCGGGCTCTACCTCACCGGCCTGCCGTTCAGCTTCACCGCCATGCTGGGCCTGCTTTCGCTGTCCGGCATGCTGATCAAGAACGCCATCGTGCTGGTCGAGGAGATCGACGCCCAGAAGGCCGAACGCGGATTGCCCCAGGACGAGGCAATCATCGCCGCCTCGGTCAGCCGGTTGCGGCCGGTGGTCCTGGCGGCGGGCACCACCATCCTGGGCATGGCACCGCTGCTGACCGACGTGTTCTTCAACTCGATGGCGGTGACGATCATGGCCGGGCTGGGCTTTGCGTCGCTGCTGACGCTGGTCGGCATTCCGGTGTTCTACCACACCTATGTGCCACGCCGGGCGCGGGCAGCAACACGCCCCGGGGCGGCGGGAGGCCACGCGTCGGCAACGCCGCCGATGCATCCCGGCTACCAGACAGCCGCGCAATGAGGGAGCCACCGGTGACCGCACCCGAGACGTTCAATGGCCTGATGGACGCCGCCCAGGGCTTCCTGGCCCAACTGGCCCGGCGCGAAACCGGAAACGGTTTGGAGCCCAAACGGGCACGATATCTGGCGGCGATCCGCCCCCCTGCCGAACGGTTGACCGGCATCGTTGCCGAGCGGCTGACGCAGCGCACCCGGCGACCGCACGATGGCAGGATCCAATGCCTGCGCCGCGGCAAACCCGTTGCCGCCGGGACGGAACCCCACGATGCTCGCTTGCGTTTCCGATGGACCGCCGCGGTGTGCCATCCGGCACCCGACTGGTGGTGCACGGTGACCGCCGGCTCGGTCGCCGTCAGCGTTGGCTATCGGGCGACGGCGCCGGACGATGTAAGGCGGTTCCAGGCGATGATGGCGGCATCGGGCGATCTGCTGCGCGAGCTGCTGGATTGGGTCGGCGGACCGGTGTTCGACCAGCGAACGGCCGGTCTCCCGGACGGGCAGGCGGGACCGGAGGCGACGGCGGGCTTGGGGTTCACCGTCACCCGGACGATGCCGGATGACTGGCGGACCCGGAACGACGGCTTTCTGGGGGCGCTGGAAGGCGAGATCCGCGCCCTGATGCCGATCAGCCGCTTCCTCGCCGATCAGCTCTGATCCACGAAAGCGAAAACCAACATTGGGGTCAGAGCCGTTTATAAACGGCTCTGACCCCAATGTTGGTTTTCGCTTTCGTGGATCAGAGCTG
>JANQIU010000094.1 GCA_028281985.1 Alphaproteobacteria bacterium
CAACACCGGCAGCGGAGATGTGCCGGTCTACGGCCTGCACCTTTACGACCGCGCGTGGCTGAACCGCGCCGCCCTGCGCGCGCTCGGCATCGACGAGCATTTCTACGAGCCCTTCGTCGCCGGCCGCCTGGAGCGGGACGACCAGGGCAATCCGACCGGGCTGGCGATCGCGCGGCCGAATGCGCAGCCGCTCTACGCGCTCCTGGACATGGCGCCGAAGCTCGACTTCGAGCAGCAGATCCTGTCCACCAAACACTACTTCCAGACCCTGAACGGGCTCGGCTTGACCTCGGCGCTGGATTGCGCGGGCGGATTTCTCAATTACCCCGACGACTACGGCGTCATCACCGAGCTCAACCGCCGCGGCGAGCAGACGGTTCGTATCGGTTACCAGCTCTTCGCACAGCGCCCGCTTTTCGAGCTCGACGATTTCAAGCGCTGGAACGACATCGTCAAGCCGGACCAGGGGGACGACTTCCTCAAATGCGTCGGCGCGGGCGAGATGCTGGTCGCCTCGGCCTATGATTTCGAGGATTTCAGCTACCCGCGGCCGGATTTGCCCAAGCGGATGGAAGGCGACCTGCGCCCGGTGCTGGAGTTCCTCTTGGCCAACGGCTGGCCGATCCGGTTCCACTGCACCTACGAGGAGAGCGCCCATCGCATCCTGACCGTGCTCGAGGAGGTCGGCCGCGACAAGGGGATCGAGGAGCTGAACTGGATCTTCGACCACGGGGAGACGGTCAGCGAAAAGACCATGGAGTGGGTGGCACGGCTCGGCGGTGGGATCAGCTATCAGAACCGCATCGCCTTCCAGGCGACCGCCTATCGCGACCGCTATGGCGAGGCCGCGCTGAACGCGGTGATGCCGGTCCGAAAGATGATGGCCTCGGGCGTGCCCCTGGCGGCGGGAACAGATGCGACGCGCGTGTCCTCCTACAACCCATGGCTTGCGATCCACTGGGCCGTATCGGGCAAGGGCCGTGGCGGCGACGTGATCTGGCCGAGCGCAAGCCGACTGAGCCGCGAGGAGGCACTGCGGCACTGGACCGCCTCGGGCGCCTGGTTCAGCCGGGAGCAGGGCAGGAAGGGTCAGCTTTCGCCCGGCCAGTTCGCCGATCTTGCCGTCCTCGACCGGGACTATTTCGCGGTCGCTGAGGATGAGATCACCGACATTACGGCCGACCTGACCGTCGTCGGCGGCTCTGTGGTCCATGCCAAGGGGCCGTTTGCCGACATCGCGCCCGCACCCTTACCGGCGCTGCCCGACTGGTCACCGGTACCGTTCTTCGGGGCACCCGGCGCGCCGACGCAACGGCCCCGTGCCGTCGCCTGACGTCCCGGTCACCAATGGATGGATACACCATGATCAACGCGGGTTTCCCGGGCCGCCGCCCGCGGGGTCCAAGGCCATGACCGACGCGACGGCCCCACCGCCGGCTTCCGCCTGGAGCCCGTTCCGGCATGCCGGATTTGCGGTGCTGTGGGGTGCGACCGTCGTCTCCAACATCGGCACCTGGATGCACGATGTGGGGGCCGGCTGGCTGATGACCGAGCTGTCGCCGTCGCCGCTGGTGGTGGCGGGGGTTCAGGCGGCGACGACCCTGCCGGTGTTCCTGTTTGCGCTGCTGGCCGGTGCGGTGGCCGACATCGTCGACCGTCGGCGGCTGCTGATCGTGGTCAATGCCGGCATGGCCGTTGCCGCAACCGGTCTGGCGGTGCTGGTCGCCTTCGGCTTGGTGACGCCGGTGATCCTGTTGGTGTTCACCTTCCTGCTGGGCACGGGTGCCGCGTTCCTGGCGCCGGCATGGCAGGCGATCGTGCCGCGCCTGGTGCCACGGCCGAAGCTGACCGCCGCCATCGCCCTGAACTCCCTAGGCATCAATGTCAGCCGCGCCATCGGGCCGGCGCTGGCCGGATTCCTGATCGTCTGGCTGGGCCTGGCGGCGCCGTTCGCTGCCAACGCCTTCAGCTTCCTGGTGATCATCGCCGCGCTGGTCTGGTGGAAACCCGACCCGGGCCCGGCCCGCCGGTTGCCGCCGGAGCATGTCGGGCAGGCGATCCGCGCCGGCCTGCGCTACGCGACCAACAGCGGCCCGCTGCGGGCCACGCTGCTGCGGGCCGCCGGGTTCTTCGCCTTTGCCAGCGCCTTCTGGGCCATGCTGCCGCTGATCGCCCGCCAGGTGCTGGGCGGCGGTCCGACCCTGTACGGCACGCTGCTGGCGTCGGTCGGCGGTGGCGCGGTGCTGGGTGCGCTGGTGCTGCCCGTGATCAAGCGCCGGCTTGGCCCCGACCGGACGGTGGCGACCGGAACGCTGGGGACCGCCCTCGTGCTGGGGGTGTTGGCAATCGCCCCGCCGCCGGCCGTCGCCGCGGCAGCGGCAGCCCTGGCCGGCCTCTCCTGGATCGCGGTCCTGTCGAGCCTGCACGTGTCCGCCCAGACCGCCCTGCCCGACTGGGTGCGCGCCCGCGGGCTGTCGATCTTCCTGACCGTGTTCTTCGGCGCCATGTCGGGGGGCAGCCTGGCCTGGGGCCAGATCGCCAGCCTGGCCGGCATTCCCGCCGCACTGGCCATCGCCGCCGCCGGTACCGTGCTGTTCATCCCGCTGACCTGGCGGGCCAAGCTGAACCAGGGTGAAGCGATGGACCTGGCGCCGTCGATGCACTGGCCGGAACCGGTGGTGGCCGACCCGGACACGGCCGAGCGCGGCCCGGTGATGATCCAGGTCGTCTACGACGTCGGCGACGATGATCGGGCCGCGTTTCGCGACCTGATGCGGGCACTGGCATCGGCCCGCCGGCGGGGTGGCGGCTACGACTGGACCCTGATGCAGGACGGCGAACACCCCGGCCGCTTCGTGGAAACCTGGTTCGAGGCATCGTGGCAACAGCACCTGCGCCACCACGACCGGGTGACCGGCGCCGACCGGTCGCTGCAGGAGCAGGTCGCCGCCCTGCACAGGGGGGACGCCCCACCCCAGGTTCGGCACTTCCTGACGCCGGGCCCGTAAGGCCCGGCGGGTGGCCGTGTAGCAGGTGGCCGGCGCGGATCCTCATCGCCGTCGACGTGCCCGCGCCGGTCTCGCCGATCAGGGCATGGACGCCGCCGGCCCTCAGCGCGAGGTCGGCTTCATGTCGGACCTCGGCCGGGCCGAGGCTGCCTCAGACCTGATCGAGCGAGAGCCGCGGCGTGTTCACAGGCTGACCCACGCGGCGTTGTCCTGGGAGGAGCGCACGCAGGCCGAAATGAAACGCATCCCGGCCATCCCCGCATCGATGCCGGGCAGGAGCGCGTCATCCTCGACAGGCGGTTCGCCCGCCTGTTTTCGGCGGATCGCCCCTGCAGCACCGGCGTAGAGGTTGGCGAACCCTTCCAGATACCCTTCCGGATGGCCCGGCGGGATCCGGCTGACGGCGGCCGCGGCGGCCCCCGCACCGCTGCCGTTGCGGGTGACCAGCCGCTTGGGTTCGCCCAGCGGCGTGAACCACAGGTAGTTCGGGTCCTCCTGCGCCCATTCCAGGCCGCCCTTCTCGCCATAGACCCTGAGACGCAGGGCGTTCTCGTTGCCCGGGGCGACCTGGCTGGACCACAGCATGCCGCGGGCCCCGCCGGCAAACCGCAGCATCACATGCGCATTGTCGTCGAGCACACGGCCGGGGCCGAAGCTCTGCAGGTCGGCGGCCAGCGCCTCCACCTCCAGCCCGGTGACGAAACAGGCCAGATTATGCGCATGGGTCCCGATATCGCCGACCGACCCCCCGGCCCCGGAGCGGGCCGGGTCGGTGCGCCACTCGGCCTGTTTCAGGCCCTCCTTCTCCAGCGGCGTCGACAACCAGTCTTGCGGATACTCCGCCTGCACCACCCGGATCGGACCCAGCGCACCGTCCGCAACCATCGCCCGTGCCTGGCGGATCATCGGGTAGCCGGTGTAGTTGTGGGTCAGGACGAACAGCGCGTCGGCCTCCGCCACGGCCGCGGCCAGCTTCTGCGCATCCTCCATGGTCGAGGTCAGCGGTTTGTCGCAGATCACATGGATGCCGCGCGCCAGGAAGGCGCAGGCCGCCGCCGCGTGAACATGATTGGGCGTGACGACCGACACGGCCTCGATCCCGTCCGGTCGTGCGGCCTCACGCTCGGCCATCTCCGAGAAGTTGCCGTAGCACCGGGCCGGATCGAGGCCCAGCGCGGCACCGGAGGCCAAGGATTTCTCTGGCGTTGACGACAGGGCGCCAGCCACCAGGTCGAAATGCGCGTCCAGGCGCGCGGCGATGCGGTGAACAGCGCCGATGAAGGCATCGTTGCCGCCGCCGACCATGCCAAGTCTGATCGGTTGCACGGCTCAGATCCCCAGCATCTTTCGATTGGCGGCATCGTCGGTTCCGCTATCGGCGAAATCGTCGAACGCCTTCTCGGTGACCCGGATGATGTGATCGCGCACGAACCGCGCGCCCTCCCGCGCACCATCTTCAGGATGCTTCAGGCAGCATTCCCACTCGACAACGGCCCAACCGTCGAAGTCGTTCGCCGCCATCTTCGAGAAGATCGCGCGGAAATCGACCTGCCCGTCGCCGACGCTGCGGAACCGGCCGGCGCGATCCGTCCAGGACTGGTAGCCGGAATAGACACCCTGGCGGCCGGTCGGATTGAACTCCGCATCCTTGACGTGGAACATCCGGATGCGGTCGCGGTAGATGTCGATGTTCTCGAGGTAGTCGAGGCACTGGAGCACGTAGTGCGACGGGTCGTAGAGCATGCAGGCCCGCGCATGGTTGCCCGTGGGCTCCAGGAACATCTCGTAGGTCACGCCGTCATGCAGGTCTTCGCCCGGGTGGATCTCGTAGCA
>JANQIU010000131.1 GCA_028281985.1 Alphaproteobacteria bacterium
GTCGTGCACAACCAGGACAACCGCGAACACGACCTGCTGGACTCGGACGATTACTACCAGTTCGAAGGCGGTCTGACCGCGGCGGTGGAACGCGCCGCCGGCCGCCGGCCGCTGGTCCTGCATATGGATCACGCCCGCCCGGAAACCCCGGTGGCCCGAACCCTGGAAGAGGAAATTGCCCGGGTAGTGCGCGGCCGGGCGACCAACCCGAAATGGATCGCCGGGGTGATGCGCCACGGCTATCGCGGTGCAGCGGAAATCGCCGCCACCGTCGACTACCTGTTCGCGTTCGCCGCGACCACCGGGGCGGTGCGCGACCATCAGTTCGACGCGGTCTACGATGCCTATCTGGACGACCCGGCGGTACGCGGGTTCCTGGAAACCGCCAACCCGGCCGCCGCGCGGGAGATCGCCGACCGGTTGCGCGAGGCGCTGGACCGTGGGCTCTGGCAGCCGCGGCGCAACCAGGTCTATGACACGGTATCGGCGATCGCCGGCCCGGCAAACGCAAAGGATCAGCAGGGATGAAGACCGAAGGCCTGACCGAGGACGAGATCAACCAGCGCCATGCCGAGAAGATGGCCAAGAAAAAGGCCGCCCGCGACAAGATCGTCGCCACCAAGACCATCGAAAAAGGCCTGCTGATCGTCCACACCGGCAAGGGCAAGGGCAAGTCCACGGCCGCGTTCGGCATGGTGTTCCGGGCCTTGGGCAACGGCATGCGCGTCGGCGTGGTGCAGTTCGTCAAAGGCAAGTGGGAAACCGGCGAACGCACGGTGCTCGACCGCTTTCCCGATCTGTGCCGGGTGCACTGCATGGGCGAAGGGTTCACCTGGGAAACCCAGGATCGCCAACGCGACATCGCCGCCGCCCGCGCCGCCTGGGAAGAAGCCAAGGCGATGATCGCCGACCCGGCCTACGACATGGTGCTGCTGGACGAACTGAACATCGTCCTGCGCTACGACTATCTGCCCCTGGACGAGGTTCTGGAGACACTCCAGGCCAAGCCGGCAAAGACCCATGTCATCGTCACCGGCCGCAACGCCAAGGACGAGCTGATCGAAGCGGCGGATCTGGTGACCGAGATGACCATGGTCAAGCACCCGTTCCGCGATGGCGTGAAGGCGCAGATAGGGGTGGAGTTTTGAACGGGGCAAGGTTTCACTTGCACTCATAAGTTGCGGGTCGCTCCAAGAGTTCCAACGGGGCTGCGCAATTGGCGCACCTCCTGGCGTCCCAAATCATCCAACAGATCATCCAAGAGGAACTGGAATGCACATCGTCCTGACCTGAGTTGACCGCAATCCTCGTGGCCCAACAACCATGAGTGCAGAACCAACCATGTCCTAGCCAGCAGGCTGATGGCCGTCGTTGAACCGCGGATTGCCGCTCCACATCTGTGCACTCATCCACTCATTGCAGCCCCGGTAGCCTAGTGTCAGGATGAGTTGAACCCAGTATCTGCTTTCCTGCGCCCGTGACATGGCGCATTGGCCGAGAACACGAGCATGGACGAAATCAATGAGCCATGGCCGGTTCCAAGTGTGCAAAGCTTCAGCCTCGTTGTTCCGGGTAAAGGGCCTCTTTTGACCCTCACCGGCAGTGACGGTCTCATCGGATCCTACTTGGACAGATTCGGTTGCGTACCAGTGTTTGACGGCAATCCGCCCCGGCGGTGGGTGGCCCGGCCTAACGAACTCGGCGGTTGGGATCTCTTGGAACCCGACGGATCAACCGCTTTTGAGCAACCACCGCAACTCATTCGAGGCAAAGAGGCTCAGGTCCGTTGGCTTACTGATCGTAGCTGGTACCACGTCGGCTTCAGTGTCCAACGAAGGCTTACTGAGTTCGATTTGGGTGAAGACGGTGAGGGTTATTCCCGCCATGTTGTCTGGGGGTTCGATACCATAGTCCCGACAGTCTACGACACAGTATGGCGTTTTGAAGTTGAAGAGAATCTACTGCATGTCGTCTGGGACACAGGAGGTAAGTCGCGGATTCCATTTGTACTCAAATCACAATTAAAAATAGGTCATAACATAGAAGACGCTAGCTTGGTGTTTTACAACTCAGTTCTCGAGGTAGAATCGCCGCTTTTTCCGCCGAACACTGAATTTTCGCGTCATTTGTTAAAAGAATACTGGGGAAAAACCAAGAATCAACGGGGGGCGTTTACTTGACTGGGATTGAAGTACCAACACTCGGCAGCATTGTTGCTGCCATTAAGTTCCTTTTCGAGACGATAGGCCAAGGAATCAGCATGTCTGCCAGACAAAAGAGCCTATGGTTCACTCACCACATTCAAGGATCCTATGATGAAATTTGTCAAATTCATCAAGACTACACATTATCATTCCAAAAATGCCTAAATTCACTTATGCAGAATGCCAACTTGAATGAGGCGATTCAAATACTTCAAGCCGAAAGGCCAAAAAAGCTGTTGAAGCGACAAGAAGTTGTTGAAAATCTCTCGAAGCTGCGAGATTATAGAATGCAGCGGCGAAGAGTACCAAAAGTAATAGGTACTTTTTATCAATATGTCGCTTCAGTTGAAGAGTACTTACATTCAGCCAGTCCAATTCCACAAGAAACTTGGTATGCGCGGTTTATAGCTCGATTCACATCGCTGGTCGAGCGTGGCAAAGACCCAATGACTGATGACTATCGGGGCATGGCACAAGGTCTCGATGCACCCAGGCTGGCGATAGAGTCACTGCAAAACGCGATACAGACATCAATGCCAGAGTCACTTAGGCAGGTGCAAAAGAACTTCGCCAGCCTTCGCGTACAATGCCTGCCGAACGTGTAATCCTGCTTCGTAGACAACGGCGTCGTGCAGGATGCGGCGATGGGCGTCCTGGTGGATTAGACAGCCCTTGTCGGCAATGGCGGTCCGCTTACAGGTGTGACCATCCACCGCCATCTTCGAGGCTCACGACAGACTGCATGCACCCCAGGACGCACCTCGAAGCCGACACCTTCGCAAGACACCTGAAGACCCTACGGTTCCCCGCCCGTCTTCGAGTTCATTTGCGAAGACTGGGCCTCAGAGCCGCGGCGCGCCACTCGAAAGCCAAGTCCTTCGCATTGCAGAACTGAATACCTGGGCAATGACGACAACGCCGCAGGCGGAGAGTGAAGTAAGGACCGGGTTGCCGGCATCGGCAACCCGGTCCCTAGAAGGATCAACGCTACACGGGGCGCGTCGGAGCCGAACGGTCAGTCGAAGAATTCGTAGCCGCCGAGGCTGCATAGATCGACACCATAGTCGTCGACCTCGTCGCCATCGGCGAAGACGCCCAGAATGTCGTAGACGCAGTCCGCGCGGCCGTCGGCGATGATGACCTGCGTCGCCTCGTACGCACCGAGCACGTTCAGCCCCAGGATGTCTTCTTCCCAGCTGCCGACATTGCTGGGGGAGATGTAGAGCTCCATCAGCGTCACGCTGGTGTTGTTGTACAGGTCGAAATACAGGTCCTGGGCCTGGGCGGCGGGCGCAGCGGCCAGAAACAGGGCGGCGGACAGCGCGGACACGGTGCGGATCATTGGCGATTTCTCCGGTTTGGTTAGGCAGGAAATTACAACTTCTCACGGTCGTGAGAAACGATCCTGTGAAAAACAGCGCGGAACTTTTCACAACATCCATGGAATGTCACGCGGCGAATGCGGGGATCGGCATCGGCTGGTGCACAAAGCAGGATCGGCTCCCGTAACGATGGCGTGTCCCGCGTGAGCATTGGCAACGGTCGCAGGCACCAGATTGAGGAAAACCGCGCCTTTACTTTCGTTCGAAACCTAATATACTTTACTTCCCATTAAGCACTTACTTTAGTTGCGTTCATACTTACCTAACTCCCCCGTTCGATGATCAGCGGATAATCCGAATGGGGGAAAACCGTGGTAAAGAAAATCGCGCTCATCATCGTCGTCGCATCCCAGCTCTCGGCTTGCGCATCGATCACCCGGGGCAGTTCACAGTCGATGGCGGTCGATACGATGCCCGTCAGCGGCGCGCTCTGCGAACTGGCAAACGAGAACGGCCAGTGGACCATCGCGTCGACACCGGGCAGCACGACGATCATCCGGGCCGGCGGCCCGTTGACCGTGTCCTGTTCGACCGAAGATGGATACGCCGGTACATCGTCGGTCACCTCCACAACCGCGGGCGCAGCTTTCGGCAACATTCTGTTTGGCGGCATCATCGGGGCCGCCGTGGATATGTCCAGCGGTGCCGCCTACGACTATCCCGGTCAGGTGGTCGTCTCGATGCGCCGGTCGGAAGAACCCGAGCAGGACGACGTCCCGGCGACCGACGGTGGGGCGCCGCCGATCGCTGCGCGCGAGGACCAGGATACGCCGATCGTGACGACGGATGCCGGCGGGTCAATCCTGTGCCGCGTGGGCGACGCCTTGTTCCTGACGACCGAGCAATCCTGCGCCGCCAGCGGCGGCCGGATGATCGAGCGATAGGCGGCTGCGGACCGGCTCTCCAGGTGCGGGCCTGCCGCCCCTGGGGAGCCAGAGCCCGGCGACCCCGGCTGCGTCGGGCAAACGGGGAACGCCAACCGTGTCCGTGCCTTACGTCCCATCCACCAGGTGAATGATGGTCGCCGGGTTGGTGATCCAGAAGCCGTTGAAACCGTCGTCCAGCTTCTCGATGGCGTCACAGCGCACGACGCCGGCGTCCGCCAGGACCTGGGCCGCCGCTGCCGTATCCTCGGTCACCAACTCCAGCCACAGCTCCGCCTGGCTCATGCTCGGCACATTGTCGATCCACAGCCGGTTGGCGCCGAACCGGAAGGATGTAGTGGCATCGCCGGCATCGCCGATCTGCTCCAGGCGCAGGATGTCGCGGTAGAACCGGACGGTGGCCTCGTACTGATGGGGCGGGACCTTCATCGCGATGTTCCGGCCGCCTTCGAACGTGGCTGTCATGCGGTGACCCTCCTGTTTGGCAGTTCAGTCTTCGACGAAGGCCTTGAGCCTTGCGAGCGCGTCGTCCCATTGCCGGGAAACCCGGTCGAGATAGGTCCGCACCTCGTCGATCGGCGCCGGGGTGAAGACGAAGCGACTTTCCCGGCCGACCCGCCGGCGGGTGACGATGCCGGCCCGTTCCAGCACCCGCAGATGCTTGGTCACACCCTGTCGGGTCAGACCCAAACCGTCGGTGAGCTGGGCGATCGATCGTGGCTGCCCGTCGCTGAGGCGGGAGACCAGCGCCAGCCGCGTGGCGTCGCCCAGGGCGGAGAAGACCGGCGCCGGATCGGCCGACGCGGCAGTCCGGCTAAGGTTCGACATGGGTGGCCAGGTTCCGCGCCTGGATATCCCAACCCCGGGTATTCTCCCGCAACGCCTCGAGCCGTCGCGGGTCCGGCAGGGCGTCGAAACCGGATTCGGTGATGGTCAGGCGGGTGCCCGCCGCCGTCGGTTCCAGGCGGAACTCGACCAGGGTCGTCGCATCGCTACGGGTCCCCGTTTGCGGATCCACATCAACCCAGGAGAACGCGAACAGCCGTTCGGGGTCCATGCGTTTGACCACCGCCTCCCAGGGCAGGCATTCGTAGCCCGGATAGGTCATCGCGCCGCGCGACACCGACCCGACCCGGAACGGACCGTCCAGGTCGACCCGGAACCACTGCCCGAACTCCCGATGATCGGTCAGCGCCCGCCAGACGCGGGACACTGGCGCGTTCAGCTCGATGACCTTTTCAATCCTGTCGTTCATAGCGCAACCTTTTGGTTGCGCATAAGATGGCCGATATCAGGATAAGAAGCAACCATAGAGTTGCATTTTCGGCCAAGCGGGCCGCCGGACCGTGACGGTCTTTGCCGCGGTTGAGGGTCGTTCCGGCCTCAGTCGGTCGCGACGGGCAGCCCCGCCACGGCCGTGCGCAGCGTCGCAATCGCCTCCACCAGCGATGGACCGCCACAGACGGTCAGGCGCTGCGGCAGCACCACCTGCAATTGGCCGGGCGTCGCGCGGCCGAGGGCCGGATGGCGCAACAGGTCGATGCCGACATCGGTCAAGCGGATGTCCGGCCGATCCGAAACCAGCAGGTCGGGGCGCAGCTCGACGACCCGTTCCAGCGACACCGGCCGCACCGACTGCACGCCGACTTCCGATGCGGCGTTGGCCAGCCCGCCGGCGCGCAGCAGCTGGTCCATCAGCGTATCGGTACCGGTCACGAAACCGCGCCGCTGGTAATGTAGGGCCCGCAGGCGTTCGGCAGCGTCGTCCGGGTCCAGCGCCCCCTCGGCCGCCGCCAGGGCCAGGTCCAGGGCATCGATCCAGGGTTCGGCTCGCTCCGGATGGCCCAGGGTCTCTGCCATCATCCGCGTCTGCTCGCGCACATCCTCCCAGGACCGGGCCGGCGCCAGTTCGATCACGGTGAAGCCCAGGCGGCGGAGCAGCGACCGCGTCGCCCGCTTGGTGAAGGTGCCGGCGATGACCAGATCAGGGTCCAGCGCCATCACCGCTTCGGCATGGCCGCTGTTCAGCGGCACGTCCCCGACCCTGTCGGCGAAGAACGCCAAGCCCTGGTCGGCGGCAAAGGGGCTGAGCGCCGCGATCTGATCCGGATCGGCCAGGGCCAGCAGAAACTGGTCAGCACAGACATTGATCGACACGACCCGGTGCGGCGGCGCCTGGGCCACAGCGATACCGGACAGGGCGGCCCAAAGAAGGGCGGCCGACGCAAATGCCGCGAGGGGCTTAGCCGATCGGTGGTGGCGCCGGGTCATGATCTTGACACACCTCCCTCGTCCCCCGACTGTCTGCGCTCTTGCCCCGGGACACTGACGTGACGGGGTGCCTCCAGCCGCAAGGGCACATCCAAACGATGTCCTCAGGACCCAACGCGGGCCTGCCGCGCCGCGCGTATCGCCTGTTCGCCACGCTTCCCGCCGCCCTGGCCCTGCCGGGCCTTGCGGCCCTGCCCGCTGCAGCGCAGGAACCGACAGACGGCGAGGTGCCGTCTCTGGAAATCCCCGCCGTCGTGGTAACAGCGAACCGGGTGCCCGACCAGCCCGAGGAGGTCGGCAGTTCGGTCACCGTGCTGGAACGGGAGGAAATCCAACGAACCCGCCCCCGCGAAGCGGTCGACGTGCTGCGCCGGGTCCCCGGCCTGTCGGTGACCCAGAGCGGCGGCCTGGGATCGGCCACCGTCGTGCGTCTGCGCGGTGCGGACAGCGGCCAGGTCCAGGTGCTGCTGGACGGGGTGGAGGTCAATGATCCGTCCAGCGCCTCCGGCGACTTCAGTTTCGCCGGCCTGCTGGCCTCCGGCATCGACCGGATCGAAGTGCTGCGCGGGCCGCAAAGCGCCCTTTACGGCAGCGACGCGATCGGTGGCGTGATCAGCCTTAGCACCGGTGTCGGCGACGGCGATCCGACCGGATCGCTGACCGGGGAATACGGATCATTCGGCACCTACCGTGGTTCGGCGAATGTCGAAGGGGCGTTCGACCGGGTTGCCTACGGCCTGACGGCGGCGGGGGTGATCACCGACGGCTTCTCGCGCCGGGACGAGGATCTGGGTTTCACGGAGGAAGACGGCGCCGCGGTGGTCAACGTCACCGGCCGGATCGTCGCCGACTTGCTACCCACCCTGTCGGCCGAGGTCTCCGGCGGCTATCTGCGCAACGACGCCGACCTGGACATATCATCGGCCGATGAGAACAGCAGCTCGACCGTGCTGGATCTGGTCTACGGGCGGTTCGCGCTGGAGCATTTCGCCTTTGACGGCGACCTGACCACCACGGCCGAGTTCACCGCCTCGTCGACGGATCGGGAAGTCACCGATGCCGATCTGGTCAGCGAGTTCACCGGCCAGCGCTTTGAAGGCGGTCTGCGCTCGGTCTACGCGCTGACCGATAGCGTCAGCCTGATCGGCGGGTTCGGGGTCGAGGTCGAAACCGGCCGCGGCGAAGACATCGGCGGCACCTCCCCCGGCGAAAGGTTCGACGATGCGCTGACCAACGTCTCGGTGCATGGCCTGGTGCGGGTCGAGCCGCTGGACGACTTGGTCCTCACCCTCGGCGGACGGATCGACGATTTCGAAGCCGGTGGAACCGAGGCCACCTATCGGGCGACGGCGGTCTACGACTTCCCGGATTTCGGGACCACGATCAGGGGCAGCGTCGGTACCGCCGCCCGGGCGCCGACCATCTTTCAGTTGAACGACAGCTTCACCGTGGATTTCGGCGGCTTCGTGTTCCGAACGGAACCGAACCCGGATCTGGAGACCGAAACCAGCTTAGGCGTGGATTTCGGGGTGGAGCAGGCGTTCTTCGACGACCGGGTGCGGCTGTCGGCCACCGGTTTCTACAACGCCTTCGACAACCTGATCTCGTTCGAGCGCACCCGCTTCGAGAACATCGCCGAAGCCGAGACCTTCGGCGTCGAGGTGGCGTTCACCGCCCAGCCCCTGCCCTGGATGGTTTGGCAGGTCAACTACACCTATCTTGAGACCGAGGATCTCGACACCGGCCTGGATCTGAGCCGCCGCCCCCGGCACAGCATGACCGCCATCGTCGATATCCAGCCCATCGACGACCTTACCCTGGTCGGAGAGGTCCGCTATGTCGGAGAGCAGTTCAACGACTCGGACAATGACGACGTGCTGGACGCCTTCACGGTGGTCAATTTCAGCGCCGCCTATGACGTGACCGAGTTCCTGACCACCTTCGTCCGGCTGGAGAATGCCTTCGACGAGTCCTATCAGGAGGCCCTGGGCTTCGGCACCGCCGACCGGTCGATCTTTGGCGGCGTTACGCTGTCCTTCTAGGCCGACCATGCCGGTGACCGCGCCAACCTGATGCAGCCGGCATTGATCCCCGCACAAGTTCTGCTGCTGGCGGTGTTGGCCGTGGCGTCCCTGTGCGTCGGCGAGACCGTGTTCCCGCCCGGCGAAGCGCTGGCGGCGGCCGTCGGTCGCGGCACCGACTGGGTGGTGATCGTGGTGCAGGAGATCCGCCTGCCCCGGACCCTGCTGGCCATCGCCGTCGGCGCCATGCTGGGGCTGGGCGGGGCGGCCCTGCAGGGCCTGACCCGCAACCCGCTGGCCGAGCCGGGGCTGCTCGGCGCGTCCGGCGGTGCCGCCCTGGGGGCCGTGCTGGTGCTCTATTCCGGGCTGGCGGCGGTCAGCGACTGGTTCATGCCGGCCGGTGCGGTGGCCGGCTCGCTGATCGCCGTGGGCGTGCTGTTGCTGGTGCTGCGGCTGGGCGCCAGCCCGCTGACCTTGATCCTGTGCGGCGTGGCGATCGGCAGCCTGTCGGCGGCCCTGGTGTCGCTTGCGGTCAATCTGTCGGCCAACCCGTTCGCCACGTTGGAGGTCAGCTTCTGGCTGCTGGGCTCGCTGGAGGACCGCAGTACGAACCATCTGGTTCTGGCCGTACCGCTGATCATCGCCGGGGCGGCCCTGCTGCTGACCGGCGGCGGCGCGCTGGACGCGCTGACCTTCGGCGATGACGGCGCCCGGTCGCTGGGCATCGACCTGGCGCGAACCTATCGCCAGGTGGCGCTGGGCCTGGCGCTGGGCGTCGGCGGTGCGGTGGCGGTGTCCGGCACGATCGGCTTCGTCGGCCTGATCGTGCCGCACCTGCTGCGCCCGTTCGTCGGCCATCGGCCCAGCCGCTTGCTGCTGCCCTGCGCGCTGGGCGGCGCCGCACTGCTGCTGGCGGCGGACATATCGGTGCGGATCATCCCGACGCGGCAGACGCTGCAGTTGGGCGTCGTCACTTCGCTCCTGGGCGTGCCGTTCCTGCTGGCCCTGGTCATCTGGGCCCGCCGCAGATTGGCCTGAAGCCGCTATTGCGGGCCACGCCGTTTGGGCCGTCAGGCGACGGTGCCGCCCTGCGGATCCGGCACGACACTCAGCAGGTCCCCCTGGCGCAGGATCTGGAACGGGATACCGAAGGCGTCCTCGAGCGCCGCTCCACCCGCGACATCTGCTGGACTGCCCAGATCCTGGATACGACCGTCCGTCATCACGGCGATCCGGTCGGCGAAGCGCAGCGCCATGGACAGGTCGTGCATGGTAGCCAGCACCGCCCGACCGTCCCGGGCCAGGCGCCGCAGCATCGCCATCACCTGGACGGCATGGGCCGGGTCCAGTTCGGCGATCGGTTCATCGGCGATGATGACGTCCGGCTCGCCGGCCAGGACCCGGGCCAAGTGGGCCCGCGCCTGCTCGCCGCCGGACAGGTGGGTGACCGGCCGGTCGGCATAGTTGGTCAGGTTCAGCGCGGCCAGCGCCGACGCTATGGCCCGATGGGCGGGGCCGCCGACGCGGCCCGGCACCGCCGGCACGTCGCCATGGGGAATACGGCCGAAGGCGACCAGGTTGGCGACGGTGACCGGCCAGGCGCTCTGCGCCTGCTGCGGCAGGAGACCGATCCGCCGGGCACGGTCGCGCGGCGAAAGCGACGAGAGATCCCGATCGCCCAAGCGGACCTGACCGCCCGATGGCGGCAGCAGCCCGGCCAGCGCACCGGCCAGGGTGGATTTCCCCGACCCGTTCGGCCCGACCAGCACCAGCACCTCGCCAGCGCCAAGCGTCAGATCGATATCGGCCAGTCCGAAGGTACGGCTGCGGCGCACCGAAAGGCGTTCGGCGACGAGGGTCACCCGCGCAGATCCAGCTTCATCCCGGCATGGGAATGGGTGAAGCCCAGCCGTTCGTAGAACCGGTGGGCATCGGTCCGCGACAGATTGGACGTCAGCTGGTCCATACCGCAGCCGGCCGCCCGAGAGCGGTCGACGGCATACCGGACCAGCGCCTCCCCCAGCCCCCGGCCGCGATAGCCGGCGGCCACCCGCACGCCTTCGACTTGCCCCCGGCTCATCCCGCGATGGGACAGGCCTGGCAGGATGAACAGTTGCAGGCAGCCCACGACCCGGCCGGCCGCTTCGGCGACGATCAGTTCGTTGCCGCCCTGATGCGCCATGGCGTCGAACGCCGCTTCGTAGGCCGGGTCCAGCGGTTCGCCCGGCGCCTCCCGCTGCCGGCCCAGCGGGTCGTCGGCCAGCATGGCGACGATGGCCGGCAGGTCTTCCCGGCGGGCCTGGCGGAAGGTGACGTCGGGCGCGGCGGCGGTGGATTGCGGCCGATCAAGCACCCGCGAGTTGGCCATCGGACAGCTCCAGGATCCGGTCCATTCGGTGGGCCAGCTCCAGATTGTGGGTGGCGACCAGGGCACCGACCCCGGTCTCCCGGACCAGGCGAAAAAGCATCTCGAACACGCCTTCCGCCGTCGTGTGGTCCAGATTGCCGGTCGGCTCGTCCGCCAGCAACAATTGCGGACCGTTGGCCAGCGCCCGGGCAATGGCGACCCGCTGCTGCTCGCCGCCGGAAAGCTGCGAGGGCCTGTGGGTCAGGCGGCCTTCCAGCCCGACCATGCGCAGCAGCTCGCGCGCCCGCTCGCTGGCCTCGCGCCGGCTGCGCCCGGCGATCATCTGCGGCACGCAGACATTCTCCAGGGCGGAAAA
>JANQIU010000200.1 GCA_028281985.1 Alphaproteobacteria bacterium
CTGGGCCTGTCGGGCGCCTTCAATGTCGGCCACGATGTCGGCGGTTTCGCCGGCCCCAGCCCCGATCCGGAACTGCTGGTCCGGTTCACCGAGTTCTGCTCGCTGTGGCCGCGGTTCGTGATGAATTCGTGGAAGGACAGCGGCGTGGTGACGCTGCCCTGGATGCATGCCGAGGTCTTGGACGAAATGCGGGCCGCGATGGCGCTGCGCTATCGCTTGATGCCGACCCTCTATACCCTGATGTGGCGGGCGGCCGCCTTCGATGAGCCGCCGGTGCGGCCGATGTTCTACCAGTTCCCGGGCGACAGGCTCGCCGCGGACTGCGACGACGCCTTCATGCTGGGCCCGGACCTGCTGGTGGCGCCGGTGCTGGAGCCGGGCGCCCGCAGCCGCCGCGTGGCGTTGCCGGACATCGGCGGGTGCTGGGTGGACTACCATACCGGCGCGCTGATGCGCGGTGGCGCGGTGGCGGAGGTGCCCGCGCCCCTCGGTCGCTTGCCGGTACTGGTGCGGTGCGGGTCGGCGGTGCCGGTGTCCCGCCAGATGGCGCCGCTCGATCCCGCCACCGAGCGCTGGCGGGGATTGCGGATCTACCTGGAAGGCGGCGCCGAGGCGTGGGAGACCGTGCTGTACGAGGACAATGGCACGGCCGTCGACTGGGCCGAGGCCGGATCCTGCCGGATCACCGTGCAGGTGCAGGCCGATCGCCGGGAAATCGTGCTGTCGGCGTCGGCCGAAGGCGACTACCGGCCGGCCTTCGACCGGCTGGAGGTGGAGATCGCCGCCGGCCGCGACGACCGGCCGGTGGTCACCGGGCCGCGGGCGGTCAACGACGGCGGCCGCGTCTCCTTGCGGTTCCGCTGAGCCGGGGCGAAAGGCGAGATGGAAAAAAGCGACCTGGCCGGCAACGCGGTCACCTTCCTGCATGATGAAGGCTACATGGCGGCGTTCGAAGCGCCGGCCTTCACCGATGAGAGCATGGTCATCATCGGCGGGCGGCCGGTGGTCGACCTGTCGGGCGACTGGCGGTTTGCCATCGATCCCTTCGACACCGGCTTCCGCCAGCGGCTGTTCGCGATGCCGGAACTGGCGCCGGAGGACCGGACCGCGCCCTACGACTGGGACCCGTTCGACGGCGACACGGTTCCGGTCCCGTCCTGCTGGAACCTGATGCGGCCGGAATGGTTCCTGTACGAAGGCGGTGCCTGGTACGCCCGGCATGTCGACGATCCGCGCCCAGCAGTTGGCCGTGCCGCCGACCAGCGCGTGGTGCTGCGCGTCGGGGCGGCCAACTACTGCGCACGAGTGTTCTTGGACGGCGTTTTCCTGGGCCGGCATCTGGGCGGATCGACGCCGTTCTTCGTCGACCTGACCGCCCGGATGGCCGGCGGCCGGCACCATTTGCTGATCCATGTGGAGAACACTCGCCGGCCCGACCGGGTGCCCTGCCACCACACCGACTGGTTCAATTACGGCGGCCTGCACCGGGACGTGTCGCTGATGGTGCTGCCGCGCGATCACATCACCGACCTGTTCGTGCGGCTGGTCCCCGGCCAGGGGGTCGTGGCCGACGTGCTGGTGTCGGACCACCGTCGCGACCATGTCCGCCTGCGCATCCCCTCGCTATCGCTTGACGCGCAGGTGGAGGTTTTCGGCGGCCAGGGCCGGGCGGTCTTCGACTGCGCGCCGGAGCTTTGGTCGCCCGAAACGCCGGTCCTGCATGACGTCGAGGCGCGCTGGGGCGACGATGTGGTGCGCGAACGGATCGGCTTCCGCACGCTGGCGGTGGACGGGTCGGAGATCCTGCTGAACGGCGCGCCGCTGCGGCTGAAGGGCATCAGCGTCCACGAAGACGACCGGGAGACCGGCCGGGTGACCAGCGACGCCGATATCGAGCGGCGCTTCCGCCACGCCAGGGACCTGGGCTGCAACTTCCTACGCCTGGCCCACTACCCGCATCACGAACGGGTCGCCGAACTGGCCGACCGGTACGGGCTGCTGTTGTGGGCAGAAGTGCCGGTCTACTGGGCGGTCGATTATGTCGATGCCGGCACCCGTGCCGATGCGCTGAACCAGCTTTCCGAACTGGTCCGGCGGGACCGCAACCGGGCCAGCGTGCTGACCTGGTCGATTGCCAACGAGACGCCGGACACCGATGCGCGGCTGGCGTTCCTGTCCGCGCTGGCCGCCCGGGCGCGGCTGCTCGACGACACGCGGCCCCTGACCGCCGCCTGCCTGTTCAACCAGGAAAGCCGCAAGATCGAGGATCGGCTGGCCGGTCTGGTGGATATCGTCGGTATCAACGAGTATTTCGGCTGGTACGATCCGGACTATGCCGACCTTGAGGCGATCCTGGCCCAGTACGATCTCGGCAAGCCGCTGGTCATCTCCGAGATGGGGGCCGACGGCGTCGCCGGCCTGCGCGGATCGGCGGCACGGATCTTCACCGAAGAGCATATGGCCGCGATCTACGATCGCCAGCTGGCGATCCTGGGCCAGGCGCCGGCGGTGAAGGGCATCTCGCCCTGGCTGCTGTACGACTTTCGCACCGAGCGGCGGCAGAACCCGTATCAGCGCGGCTGGAACCGCAAGGGTTTGATGGCGGAGGACAAGCAGACGCGCAAGCTGGCCTTCGACCGGCTGGCCCGGTTCTACCGTTCCGATTGGGGCGCTTGACGCGTCCGGGTGCCGGCCTCTTGGCGGCCGGCTGGCAGGAGTATTGACCGAACCATGCCTTTCCAGACCATCGAGGCCCAGCGGCTGTATCAGCGGGTGGCCGAGCAGATCGGCAAGCTGATCGAAGATGGGGAGTTTGCCCCCGGCGACCGGTTGCCACCGGAACGCGATCTGGTCGCCAAGCTGGGGGTTTCCCGACCCACGATCCGCGAGGCGATGATCGCGCTGGAGATTGCCGGCGTGGTCGAGGTGCGGACCGGCGCCGGCGTCTACGTCAAGGCAAGGCCGTCCGCCCCCGATTTCCTGTCGTTGTCGACCCGCGAGACGGGGCTGGGTCCGCTGGAGCTGATCGAAGCCCGCCGGATGATCGAGGGTGAGATCGCCGCCCGCGCCGCGGTGGACGCCAACGACACCGACATCGCATCGCTGACCGATGCCCTGGACCAGATGCGGGCCGCGGAATCCACCCTGGTGCACCGCCGGGCCGACCGGCTGTTCCACCGCCGGATTGCCGAAATCGCCGACAACGGCGTGATCATCGCCATTGTCGAAAGCCTGTGGGACGAGATGTTCTCGCCCATGTTCGAGCGCATGGGGCTGTTGTCCGGCCTGTTCCCGGAAAGCAGCACCCTGACCCTGGAAGACCACCAGCGCATCGCCGACGCCATCACCGTCCACGACCCGGCCGCCGCCCGCCAGGCCATGGAGCGCCATCTGCAGCATGTGGAACAGATCCTGCTGCGCGGCCGGGCGATGTTCGAGGGCAAGGAGCCGGAATAGCGCCGGGGACGGCGACCAGGGACACCAAGTCTACCCCACCGACGACGACATCTTGTTCGACTATCGCGGATATGCCGGCCGGAGCCGGGTGCCGGCCCTAACCGCCCCGGATCACGCCGGTGCCAATGGCGGCAGGTCGGGCGCCTCGAGGCCGGCGAAGGGGTCTCGCCAGGCGTCGATGCGCCAAAGGCGCCCGTACCAGGCCGCAAGCTGCGGATACTGGTCGACGGGCAGCCCCGCCAGATCCGCGAAGGGCAGGACGCAGGCCATGCGAAAGTCGGCGTAGGACAGGCCATCGGCCAGCAGCCATTCGGCTCCGCGCAGGTGGTCGTCGAGCAGCGCGGCGGCCTCGGCGAACTGGGCGAGCCCTTCCGCCACCCGGTCCTCACGCGTCTCGCCCAGCGCGTAGCGGCGCTTGGTCACCCGCTCGAAATGGACCTTGTCGCAGGCGTCGACGAAGTTCCAGTAGCCCCAGCTGATCCAGCGGATCATCTCCGGCGCCATGGCGCCCTCGCGCCAGAAGCCTGACCCGGCGACCTGGGACAGGCGGCAGGCGATGGCATCGGCCTCCCACAAGCTGGATCCGCCGTCGACCAGGATCGGCAGGCGCAGGTTCGGGTTGAGCCGTCGAAAGAGGTCCTGCTGATCGGGCTGGACCGGGGTGGCGAAGATGTAGTCCAGCGCCACCCCGAGATGGCGCCCCACCGCCACGGCCAGCCGAGGGTTGTAGTTGCGGCTGAAGTAAAGCTGCATGTTCGTGGCTCCAGATCGCACCGCTACGCCCGTCGCACGGTGTGCGGGAGGCTGCGGCTGGCGGCCGCGCTGTTGCTTCGATTTCGCCTGGTCCGTGCGGGTCGCCTGAGCAATCCCGGCCGCCTCGCGCGCATCGCACCGAAGCGCCTTTGACGACGGCGTACCCGCGCCCCCATCCGCGGACCGAAACACTAGCATGGCGTGCCGCCGACGGGGAGTGGGGCAAGCCTGCCAAAGGGGCTGTGTGGGTGTCGCGCCCGGAGATGCAGGGCATCGGCTGGTAACGGGGATTAGCGATAAGGAACGGCATGGCGATACGGGGCCTTATAAGGGGTCAGAGCCCTTAGTGGGCCAGTCGACCGCATTTGTCGCCTCTCCCAGCAGGTCAGGTAATGAGCGCCCATACGTCGGCAAGTGTTAATTCGAGACTTGACCCCAACAGGTTTCTGCGAGACTTGACCCCAGCGGGCTTCTGACGTGCCTCCTGGCGCGTATGGGGCTGCGGGTGGCGGTGCCGGATTGCGTCGCCGTTTCAGCCGAATAACAGCATCACGGGTGAGTTATTGGGTGTTGATTATGCGGTGATTGCGGCCCTTGCCACCTACAGGGGGCCGGCCCCGGGGGCTTCACCCGCAGACGCCGGCGTCACAGACCGGAGGAGATCATCATGGCCCTGAAAGCCCTGTCCACCCTGGCCGGCAGCGCGATGCTGGCGAGCCTGGCCTTCGCGCCCGCGTCGGCCAGCAACCAGCTTGCCATTGCCGTCGGCGGCTTCGACGCCGTGTCGTACCATCAGGCCGACGAACCCCAGCGCGGCGAAGCCCGGTTCAACCATTTCTGGAACGGTGCGGTCTGGTATTTCAGCAGCGAAGCCAACCGTGACGCCTTCCGCGAAGACCCCGACGCCTTTGCGCCGGCCTATGACGGCTACTGCTCCTGGGCGGCGTCGCAGGGCTACATCGCCCCCGGCGACCCGCTGATCTACGACGTGGTGGACGGCCAGCTCTACCTTCAGGTGCACGCGCGGGCGCAGGAACTGTGGGAGGCCGACATCCCGGCGCACATCACGCAGGGCGACGAGAACTGGCTGCGCATCAACCCGTTCTGATCGCTGATGCCGCTCCGGCCACCGCCATGGCGTTGCTGATGCGCCATGGCGGTGGCGCCGCGTCGGTCGCCGGAACGGTGTCCTGGCGGCGGCCGTTCCGATCATCACCGGGCAGGGTTCACGCAGGACCCTGATCTGGCCGGATCACCGTCCACGCGGCCTGATGTCGGCGATGACGCGGTGTCAGAAGCGGCCGGCCCGATAGTCCTCGAACGCCTGGGCCAGTTCCTCGCCGGTGGTCATCACGAACGGGCCGTAACGGGCCACCGGTTCGGCAATCGGTGCCGACGCGGCCATCAGGAAGCGACAGCCGGCCGGGCCGGCCGCGACCGCTACCGTGGCGCCGTCCCCCAGCACGGCAAGAGACGGTGCCGCCGCCTCGGTGTCGCCAACGCTCAGGCCGCCGTCGTAGAGCGCCAGGAAGGCGGTCCGGTCGGTCGGCACCGGTTCGGCAAACGACTGTCCGGCCGGCAGCGACACATCCAGCAGCAGCGGCGTGGCGGCGGCGCTTTCCGCCGGTCCGACGGTGCCCCGGGCGGTGGTGCCGGCAATCACCCGCACCGCGGCGCCGCCGGGGCGCGGCTCCACCGGGATCGCCCCGGCCGGCAGGTCCTGGTAGCGCGGCGGGGTGGCCTTGGCGGCCGCCGGCAGGTTGACCCAGAGCTGGAAGCCGGACATCAGGCCGTCTTCCTGTTCCGGCATTTCCGAATGGATCAGGCCCGAGCCGGCGGTCATCCATTGCACCCCGCCGGGACCGATCAGGCCGGCGTTCCCCTTATTGTCCTGGTGGCGCATGCGGCCGGCCAGCATGATGGTGACTGTTTCGAACCCGCGATGCGGATGGTCCGGGAACCCGGCCATGTAGTCGTCCGGCCGGTCGGAATGGAAATGGTCCAGCATCAGGAACGGGTCGAGCATGGACAGGCTGGCCGTGCCGATGAACCGGGTCATGGTGACCCCGGCCCCGTCCGACGCCGGCATGCCGCGGTGCAGGGCGGCCACCGGCCGGGGGGTGCGCTGGTCTGCCGTCATGGTCGCGCCTTCATCCTCCTGGGGCTGCCTGTCGGGTGGCCTTCAGCCACAGCATCTGCCACGGCGCAACGGTCAGCCGGTCGCCGGCCACCGTGGCGCCGGTGATCAGGTCCCGCCAGCCGGCCATGTCGATGGCGTCTACCGGCACCGCATCGCCCGACAGGTTGTGGATGGCCAGGACCGCATGCCCGGACCCCTCGGCCCGGACCAGCGCGAACAGGCCGGGTGCCAGGTCCAGCACCCGCTGGCCCGAACCCGGTGCGAAGGCCGGTTCCTGCCGCCAGATGCGCAACAGGTCCAGATAGTGCCGGAAGATCCGCGCCTCGCGGGCGTGGGGGTCGGCCAGCATCGTGTCCAGCTCCGCCCGGGTGAAGCGGCGCCGGTTGACCAGGCGCTTGAACTCGGTCTGGGTCGCGTCCTTGCCTGCCAGGCCGGCATGGTGGTTGCGGGTGCCGAACAGGTTGTGGACATAGATCCCCGGCACGCCGTCGAGCGACAGGGCGACGGCCTGGGCGGTGATGTACCGGTCCAGGCTGTCCAGCGCCTCCGGGTCGGCTCCGGGGTCCAGCAGCGCGTCGAAGAAGGTGCAGTTCAGCTCATAGGGCGCGGTGCCGCCGTCGGGCAGCGTCCGGCGCGAGACCAGACCGCCGCGCGCCTCGATCCCCCGAGCCAGCCCGTCGATTTCCGCCGGTGACATGAAGGCGCTGGCGCCGCGCACGCCGATCCCGTCATGGGTCGCGGTCATGTTGAAGAACCCCGCCGTGCCGGCAAACTGCTCCAGATCGGCCGCCCAGGCCGACAACCGCCGGGCGTCCCCCCGCCAGACCGCATCGATCAGCAGCGGCGGCAGGGCGAAGTTGTAGACCATCTGGGCCTCGTCCCCGCCGTCGCCGAAATACGACACGTTCTCCGCATGCGGCACGTTGGTTTCGGTGACCACCAGAACGCCGGGGGCGGCCGCGTCCAGGACATCGCGCATCAGCTTCACCAGGGCATGGGTTTCCGCCAGGCTCATGCAGCCGGTGCCCAGCCGCTTCCAGATGAAGGCGATGGCGTCCAGGCGGATCAGTCGGGCGCCGTTGGCGGCGTAGAACAGCAGCAGGTCCAGGATTTCCAGCAGCAGGTCCGGGCTGGCGTAGTTTAGGTCGATCTGGTCGGCGGAAAAGGTGGTCCAGACATGCTTCGGCCCGGCCGCCGTATCGAACCGGTGCAACAGCGGCGTGGTGCGCGGCCGGACCACGGCGTGCAGGTCGGTGTCCGGCGACACGGCGGTGAAGTAGTCCCGCTCCGGCATCCGGTCGGCCAGAAAGCCGTGGAACCAGGCGCTGCCGGCCGATACGTGGTTGATGACGGCGTCGAACATCAGGGCGAACCGCCCCGCCATGCGATTGACCGCCGGCCAGTCGCCCAGGGCGGGATCGATGGCCCGATAGTCGACCACCGAGAATCCGTCGTCCGAGGTGTAGGGATAGAACGGCAGGATGTGCACGGCATCGATGGCGCCGGCCAGATGCGCCGCACACCAGGTGTGCAGCGTGTCCAGCGGCGCTTCGCCCGGAGCGGTGATCTGGTCGCCATAGGTGATCAGCAGCGCGTCGTGCGGCAGGCGCCGCTGGCCGTCGGCCAGGTCGGGATGGTCGGCGCGGAACCGCCCGACCATCGCTTCGATCCGCGCACCGATGCCCGCGGCCGCACCGCCGTACAGCAGCGTCAGCTTGTCCAGAACGCGCAACCGCCAAGCATCGTCCAACACCCGTCCGTCTCCCGTCGATCCCAATCCGCCATGGTTGCCAATCCGCCGCCCTGCGTCCAGCGGCCAGGCAAGCCCTTGCCCGGTGGCGGCGGCGCCCGCAGGATTGCCGATCCCCGGCGACCGCGGACACCGTGACCCATGACCGACCTGGCGCAGATCGACGACTGGCTGGACGAGATGGTGGCCCTGCGCCGCGACCTGCATGCCCATCCCGAGCTGGGGTTCGAGGAACACCGCACCAGCGACGTCGTCGCCGGGCGTCTGGCCGCCTGGGGGGTGGAGGTCCATCGCGGGCTGGGCGGCACCGGGGTTGTCGGCACCCTGCGCGGCGACGGCGGCAACCGGGCGATTGCCCTGCGCGCCGATATGGACGCGCTGGCGATGCCCGAACTGGTCGACGACCGGCCGCACCGGTCCACCATTCCCGGGCGCATGCATGCCTGCGGCCATGACGGCCACACCGCGATGCTGCTGGGCGCCGCCCGGCACCTGGCTGCGACGCGGCGGTTTCGCGGCACCGTGCATTTCGTCTTCCAGCCGGCGGAGGAGGGGCGCGGCGGCGCCCGCCGGATGATCGAAGACGGCCTGTTCGACCGGTTCCCGGTCGATGCCGCCTTTGGCCTGCACAACATGCCGGGTCTGGACCCGGACCAGATGGCGGTGACCCCGGGGCCGCAGCTTGCCTCGTCCGACAGTTGGGAAACCGTGTTCGTCGGCGCCGGCACCCATGGCGCCAAGCCGCATCTGGGCGACGACGTGCTGACGGCCGCCGGGCACTTCCTGGCCGCGCTACAGACGGTGGTGGGCCGCCGTGTCGACCCGCTGCAGCCGGCGGTGGTCAGCGCCTGCAGCATCACCGGCGGCGATCCGGAGGCCTGGAACGTGATCCCCGGCACGGTGTCCATCCGCGGCACCGCCCGGGCCTACGACCCGGCGGTGCGCGACCGGCTGGAGCGGGAGCTGGGGCGGCTGGCCGACGGCACCGCCGCCGGCTTCGGCATCGTAGCCCGGTACCGCTTCATCCGCCGCATCGCCCCGGTGATCAACGATCCGGGGATGACCGACTTGGCCCGCCGGGCGGCGGCCGCAGTGACCGGTGCCGACCGGGTGGTCACCGACTTCCCGCCGTCCACCGCCGGCGACGACTTCTGCGAGTTCGCCGCCCGCGTGCCATCGGCCTATGTCTGGCTCGGCAACGGCCCGGCCCGCGACGGCGCGCTGCACCACAACGGCGCCTACGATTTCGACGACCGGGCGCTGGCCACCGGGATTCGCTATTGGGTGCGGCTGGCGGAACAGGCGCTTGTAGGGTAGGCGGCGAGGTCGGGCGCGACCGAACCCGCTAGCAGGCTGTTGAAGAAGTCTCGCGTTTGGCTTTGAGGACGGCCTCGTCGCCGAGGTGGTAGGCGAATTCGATTTCAAGCGATCCGTTATCGAGCAGTTCGGCCGAGCCGGTCCCGCGGACTTCGTCCATCTCGTCGGAGCCTTCCCAGGTGAAGAACACGATCGTTCGGCCATATTCGAGGTCGAGGCCCGCCTGTATGGCGCCGAAGGTGATCTCGCCGCGGCCATCGGCACGGATGACCATCATCGCAGGCCCGTCCAGATCGAGGTGGTCGCGGTCCCAGAGGTCGGCCTCGACGATCCGCCACCGGCCGAGAACCTGACATTCTGCCGGCCGGGTCACGACGGCGCCGCCAGCAGCTTCGGCAGCCGCACAAGGTTGTAGGCCGCGGCCGTGAAGGCGAAGGCCCAGTCGGCCTTGTCCAGTCCGCGCAGCGTGATCCTTCGCATCCCAGCCACCGTCTTGATCCAGCCGAATGCCTCTTCGACGCGCTTACGGATGCGCTGGCTCGTGGTATAGCCACGATGGCGGGTGGTGCGGCCGTCGATCGCCGAACGCCGCCGGCTGGTGTTCTGCGCCACATGCGGTCGGACGTTGAGGGTCCGCAGTTCTTCCACGAAGTCGGCGGCATCGTAGCCCCGGTCCGCGCCCAGCGTGATGGCACGGGAGCGCTCCGCCAGCGGCTCGATCATCTCCAGCGCCGCCAGTCGCTCGGCATGACCGGAGACGCGGGTCAGCCGGGTGTCGACGATCAGGCCTGACCGGTTCTCCATCAGGCCGTGGCCGATGAAGCACAACTTGGCCTCCATGCCCGGACCCTTGCGGTAGAGCCTGGCGTCGGGGTCGGTGGTGCTCTCATGCGTGGCGTTGGAGCGCTTCTCGCCCCGGAAGTCGGCCTCGGCATTGCGGCCACCCCCTCCGTCTTCGTCGCTGTCGTCCTTCGGCCCCTTCGGCTTGAAGCTCTTCATCGACGCCCACGCATCGATCAGCGTGCCGTCGACGCTGAAGTGGTCGTTCGACAACAGCCGCTTGACGCGAGGCTGGTCCAGCACCGCGGCCAGGAACTTCGCCGCGATCTCCCCGTCCAGCAGCCGGTCCCGGTTCGTGGAGAAGCTCGAATGATCCCACACCGGCTCGTCGATGCCGATACCGACGAACCAGCGGAACAGCAGGTCGAACTCCAGCCGCTCCATCAACTGACGCTCCGAGCGGATCGAGTAGAACGCCTGCAGCAGCATCGCCCGCAGCAACTTCTCCGGCGCGATCGATGGTCGGCCCATCCGCGAATAGAGCCCATCAAAGTCGTTCGATAGCGCTGCCAACGCTGCATTCGCCATCTCTCGGATCGGCCGCAGCGGATGATCCCCCCGCACCCGATCCTCAAGATCGATGTAGGAGAACAACTCCCCCGTTCGCCTGTCCGTACCGCGCATCGTCCCCTCGGCCACGTCCCAAGCACGAGAGTGAATCACGCCAAAGCCCGATCGGCTATCGAGTTCTTCAACACCCTGCTAGACCGACTTCATCTTGATCGAGATGACCTTCGCCAGTTGGTCGGTCTTCACGAAGGAGGCCTCCACCGCGTCGTCATTCGATATTCCGAACAGCTCGGCAATGATGGCCGATGTCAGCTGGCATCTTGCGCTTGTGTGATGATTCGCCAGCATCTCGGCATGGAAAAGGCGGTTCTTTCCGAGCGTTCCCTTTGCCCATTTGAGCCCGGCCTTCACCTTGGCGCGAGCCGTTTCTACCGCGCCGATAACCGGCACCGCGCCGCCGACCTTTCTCAACCGCTTCTTTTTCTTCTTCGCGATGATATAGGGAAGTGTTTTATCAACTATAAACTTGTGGTTATTGTCCACTCGGTTGCAGGTCAGATCGCCCGCGCCCAATTTTATTTTTTCCAGGGCTTTGATGTGGTCATGTGTTTTCTTGGCCGAGACAACCTTTGTCCCGGTCGTAGCCAGCGTGAGAGCCGCGCTTGCGATCAGCAGCCCGATGGGGCCGGCACTCAGGGTCGCGCCGCCGACCAACGCGCCGAACCCAGCCGTGCCCCCCGTGATGTTTGTGACATTGGTTGCGGCACCGACGCCAAAGCTGGCGCCACCCTTGGCTACGGTGGCCATGGTTTTGGCGCGCGGACTGAACCCCACTGCCTCCTTGGATGTCGGCGCGACTTTGCGGACAGGCTCTTCGACGGGCTGTGCGTCCGAGGGGGGCATCCAAATCTGATCGGCGCCATCATCCTCGTCCTCATCCTCCATCGCCAGATCAACTGACGAGAGGCGGCGGATCATTTCATCAACCTGGTCGGGCATGGAGCATAGATCCTTCATCTGAGATGCCGAACGACGCGATAAAGGCCGGCATCGTCAGGGCGAAAATGCCCTCAGGTACGCATCTCCGCGGACAGACAACTCGTCCGGCCTGGAACCTGCCTGCCGCACCGGGGCGCCCCACGATCATTCGCCTCGTCGTTCAGCTCGTGCGTCATGGATTGGTCACAAGCGGCTGCCATCCTTGTGAACGTGCCCGTCCGTCGTGACCCTGTTTTCAAGTTGGGATTGTGTGATAACTCCGAAACAGCGTCATGCGCAGGCCGTTCGGAGTTTGTGCTCTCTGCGTCCCAAACCCGGCGTCCGGGTAGTCCACGTCAACGTCGCCAGGCCGCGATACCCCAGGTCACGAGGAGTGGAAAAACACTGTCGGATACCCGGAGGGTCTGGGATCTAGATCCTGGCGATCGTTTTGCTTCGTTCCCTCTGAACGAGAATGCCGAGAAAGATGACGCTAACGTTTGACCAATGGCGGGCTATTACCCGTGTCTTCTATGACGTAACGCCGCTGGGAGATCCCGACCGGTTCGCCGCGGAGGTCACCGCGCGGTTGCATGGCCGGATCATTTGTACCGAAGCCCGGTTCACCAGGCAGGAGTTCAGGCACGACCCGGGCCTGATAAAGGGTGTCGACCACAACTTCTTGCTGTACGAGCGCTATTTCGCCGGCTGGGGTCGCGGTTTGGCAGCGGAGGATCCTGCGCATATCGATCGGGCCTCTATTCATCTCATCGATATGTCCCGCCGCTACCGGTCGATCACCAGTGACGTGGTCACCGCCGGCGTCTGCATCCCGCATGACGTGATCGGCTACGATCCTTCCCGCGACCCGGCCTACCGGGTCGTGCCGGTGGCCTCGCCGCAGGGGCGCATGCTCGACCTCGCGCATGCCAATTTCCGCTTCGCCGTCGCCCGGAACCAGGCGGACGCGGAAGAACTGGCCACTGCTTTCCTGGCGCTGGTTCGAATGCTGATGCTGAACGGATCGGACACGCGTTCGGACGGGCAACCGGAGATCGACAGGCGTCCGCTGTTGCGGGCCTACATCGCCCGAAATCTGGCAAACCCGGATCTCTCCGCCGACCATATCTGTCGTGAACTTGGGATATCCCGAACCGTCCTTTATCGCGTGTTTCAGGAAGACGGCGGCGTGGTTAGATTCATCACCGACCGGCGGCTCGACCGGTGTTTTGCCGCCCTGATGGCGACGACGGCCGGCCGTGGGGCGGTCCGGCGGGTGGCCGAACGCTGGGGGTTCCACCACGCCGGCAACTTTCATCGGAGTTTCCGCGACCGTTTCGGCATGTCGCCGTCCGATTGCCTGGAACAGGACAGCCCGCGGGTCTCCCCCATCCATGGGGGCATCTACCATCCCATCCACGAATGGGTGCGCGACGCCGGGTCATGACCGTATCAACGGGGAGTCCGGGGGCGATCGAGCCTTAGGAGAAGAGGCCGGAATAGGCCCCGCGGGAGAAGCCGACGGCCATTCGGTCGGCACCGTGCAGGGATTTGAGCACGATCATGCCCACCTGGGCGATCGACGCGAAGGTCCGAGCAGCGACCGGTCCACAAAGCCGCTGACCGCCGGTCTGGCGATCCACGCCGCCAGACGCCCATCGCATCCGGTCTGTCCGGTCTGGACCCGACAAGGCGGCAAGCGCCGCGATGCTCAGTCGCCAGGGCAGGGCAAGCGACACCGCCCGTTTTTTTTCTCCCCCGATTGAACCTTTTGCGACGCCCCCGCCAACCAAGCGGGTGACTGACAACGGTACCGGGAACCGAGTGCCGTACAGGGGTCAACCCGACTGGATGGGTCGCGAGTCGGTCCTTTCCGGGTGAACGGGGCAGCGTGCCCTCTCGGCAGGGCATGTTGCGCTCGGTCCGGGGACGCTTTGCACAACTCTGAAATAGGAGACAGAACAGATGGGCTTTATGTCGAAAAAAAAGGCCTATGAGGTCGGTGGCGCCGTTGCCAGCGAAGCGGCGATGATCGGGATGAGCAAGGCCGGCGAGGCGTTGGAGGCGGCAACCGGGTTCCCGGTCACCGTCCTGCTTGAAGCCGGCTTGTCCGTGTACGAACTCCGCGAGGCCGCAAAGAATCACAAGCTGATCCCGAACCCGCGGCTGCTGATGAACGGCCACACCAGCGGGGATTCGGAACATACCCGATACTACCTGAAGATGCGGCGGATGAAGAAGTTCCGCAATTCCTTTGGCGACGCCCTCGGGATCGGTCTCCAGGTGGCCCAGGACGCCGCGACGTTCGGGGTCGGCGGCGTGAATGTCGTCGGGCTGGTGAAACACAGCATGTGCCATGCCTCTGCCCTGGCCCATCTGGCCCGGTTGGAGCTACTCGCCAGGAAGGTCGATCAAAGCGAGTACCTGACGGCCCTGATCAGGGACATGATGAAGGTGATCGCGGCCAAGGCCTCGCTCCACGCCGGTAAGCAGGCTGCGGCCCTGATCCCGAACTCCCTGGCCTCGAACCTGGTATCCGCCGCCGTCAGCCTCGGCGCCGCGGGCACCGCGGCGCTGATGCGCGAACTGATCAACCGCATTGCCGTGGAGGTGCACTTCCGCGCCTACGTGGAGCTGACGATCGGCAAGATCTACGGCAACGCTTACGGTCCCGCGGCCCGTATGGCCCAGGAACTGATGAACCCCACCTGGGCCATCGATCTGACACCGAAGCAGAAGGTCCGGGGGTACATGCTGGAACGGGCCGGCTACCTGGTTCTCAAGGACAAAATGGCGATCGGGTGATGGGAGCCGTTTTCTGGACCGGCGGCGGGTTCTGCGGGATGGTGATGTTTCGCCGGTCAAGCGCGCGTCAAACGGGTCCGGCGGTGACAGGCGCGCTGGTCAGGAGGCACTTGCGGCTCCTCCAGCGGCCTTCACCGGCAGCGGACGGGCCTGAAGGCCCCCGCGAGGGCGATCGGCATGCGGCGCTGGCCCAGGGGCAGGTCGGTCGCCGCCACACTGGCGGTCATGTCTTCAAGGTGAAGCCGAGCTTGGTCCTGTCGGTCAGGCCGGTGTTGCGGACGATCACATCGGCCAGACTGTCGGTGGCGTCGATGATGGCCAGGCCTTCCTGGGAAAACGTATCGGCGTTGTAGACCGCCTCGGCTAGCAGCGGATTGGTCAGGGCCTGGGTGAAGGCGTCGTTGGCGACCATGGTGGTCAGGAGGTCGCCCATCATGTCCGTCTCGTCGTACCCTTCGGCGAAGATCCCGACGAACCACTCCAGGTCGTCGATCGATCCGTAAAGCGACTTCAGCTTGGCGGCCCAGTCGCGCTCGCCGGTCAGATCTTCGAAGCTGGCTGCGGGCGACTTGCCGAAATGCCGGCGATAGGCGTTGTAGGACGGCAGGGCGCAGGTGCGGGCCATGTGCAGGCTGTGATCCTTGACCGGCATCAGGAAGTCCGCGGTGTTGCCAAGGCCGATGCGCCCGGCAAGCTGCGCGGAGGCGTCCAGGCAGATCCGGTCGACCCCGGCATCGAACAGCCAGGCGTTGTTGCGCCGTAACGCGCTGCCGTCCCGCGTGTCGCCGTTGAAGGTCACCGTCGCCGGGATCAGGTCGTGCCAGCGGTACAGCAGCGCGAACTCCACCGCGATCCAGTTGGTCCGGTACCAGCGCTCCCGCTCGGCCATGCCGGGCACCGCCATCAGCGGAAACGGGATCGGCGCGATGTGCACGATGTAGTCGCCGATGACGATCTTCAGCAGCAGGACGATGCAGACGTTGCGCGCCGTCTGGAACAGCCGCTCGTCGTCCCAATCCGGATGGGCCTTGGCCAGGACGCCGGCGATGCGGTTGTGCTCGCGCAGGAACAGGATGTTCATCAGCGTGTTGCCGATGGTGGAGTTGCCATGCTCCAGCCCGACGGCAAAGGCGTTCTTCTTGTGCTCATCGGTGGCGCCGTCGAAGACGCGGTGGAAGTTGTCCGGCGTGTACAGGCCCTCGAACTCCGCTTTCAGGGCCAGCCCTTCGGCCGTTTCTTCGAACAGGGCGACCGGGAATTCGCCGTCGTCGCGGATCTGGCTCTTCAGCCGGCCGCCCTCCAGCGCCCGCAGCATCCGGGTCTGCGCCTCGCTGACCCCGTAGATCTGGCACAGGTCGATTTCGTGATTGCTCTCGTTATGGGCGAAATCCTGCTCGGCCGGCGGTTTCCATTGGGTGCGCAGAAAGCTGTCGGTGAACCACTGGGCAAAGAACGGGAACAGCAGGCTGGTATCCGTCGCCCGGCGGTCGTCGGTCCGCTGGAACACGGCCGTCACAGACTCCAGCGATGGCAGCCGGCTTGTGTACCCGCGCGCTTCGGGCAGGTGCCGCCCGGAATACCGGCGATCGGTCAGCCCCCGCCAGGTGGTATAGGGGGCGGCCATGGAAAACGGACGCGGCCGCAGCCCCGCGGCATAGGCGAACCGATTGATCAGCCGCCGATTGACGTAGCGATGCAGCGGTGGGATTGCGACGACGATCTTAACGGCGATGCGGATCAGCCATGCTTTGACCGACGCGAAGAAGGATGTTTCGGCCATCTCGGTTCCTTGTAATGCATTTTTGTTAAATCCCTTTCCGAGAACATAAATGAAAAGATCCCGAATGAATATCGGGAATAGAGACGATACCCGATGCCGGCCATCCGATCCGGTGGCCGGGCGGCCTCAAGCCGGTTTCTTGAATGCCCCGGCAAGTCCGCTGGGCATCTTGGCCGCGCCGGTTTCGGCCCGAAACCGGGCCTCGGTCGCGTCTTCCAGCCGGCCTTGCGACCGGTAGCAGGTCGCCAGCTTGGCATGCACCCAGCGCAGCCCGGGGCGGCGGTACCGCCGGGATTCCAGGGCATTCACCGCCCAGAGGATCAGCCCGGTCGGCATGGCCGACACGATGAACAGGTCCTCCAGCCGGTCGCGGAGGCGCTGGCTGCCGCCCAGGGCCGGCAGGTCGGCCCGCACGGGGTTGAAGGCGACCGCGGCGGCGCGGTGGTCCGCCCGCCGGTGCTGGGCCAGGAAGGCAACGGTGGCCGGCATCAGCGTGCGCCAGGCCGTATCGTCCTCGCGTGCCGCATCCGTTTGCTTGCGAAGGCCGCCGACAAAGGCCTGCAGCGCCTCTTCCGCGCCGGACTGCAGCAGCCCGAACACGGTCCACGCGGCCCGCACTGGTTCGCCGGGCCAAGTGTCCGGATTGGCCAGATGCGGCGCCAGAAGCGGCCATCGGGCGCCGGCGTCGACACCGTCCAGCGGCAGGCGGGCGAGGATGGGCACTGCAGCGGCCGGGTCCACCGGTGCGGAGGCCTGCAACGGGCCGTCGATGATGGCCAGCGCCGCCTCGACACGCCGGTCGTCCATCAGCGAGTCGGCCAGGGCAGCCCAAAGGGTGACGGCCGCTGCCGGCGGCAGCCGGTCCCAGTGCCGCGACCGGTCCTGCAGGCGGTCGGCGGCGCGGCGCGTAACGGGGCTGGCGTACAGCACCTCCGCCAGGGCCAGCTCGGCCAGCGGGTCGTCGGGCGCCAGCTCCAAGGCGGCTGTTGCCGCCCGTTCGGCCGCTTCGACGGATTGCCGCCGTATGTGGGTCAGGGCCAGCAGGGCCGATGCCGCGCCCGCGTCCGGGTGGCTGCGGACGGCCGCTTCCGCCATCGCGTGGGCGTCGTCCACCTGGCCCGCGGCGCAGGACAGATGCACCGCCGCCTGGGTCGCCAGAAGGTCGGTTGCCTCCGGTCCGGCAGCCGTCCGGGCGAGCAGTCGGGCGCCGGTCAGGTCGCCGTCGGCCCAGGCCAGAAGCGCGGCTACGGTGGCCGGCGGCAGCGACGGGCCCTGGACGGCCAGCCGAGCTTGCGCTTCCCGCCGTCCCGCGTTGGTGTCCTGGGCCAGCGGGCCGATCAGGTCCTGCTTCACCTTGCCGTCGTTCTGCATGACCTGTTCTCCGCCCGTGTCCCTGCCAACCCTGAGAAGCCGGGCGCCGACCCGGCCTGTCAAGGCGGTGGATTTGAGACCCGGGGATTGACAGGATTGTGGCAAGCCGGCCCTGTGTCGCCATGGCCAAACGTCATCGACTGCCGCGGCTGCTGTTCCGGCTGCACAAAGCCTATCTGCGCGTGCGCCGGCCCCGGACGCTGGGCGTGCGGATGGTGGTGACCGACCCGGACAGGCGCGTGCTGCTGGTTCGCCATACCTACCGGCCCGGCTGGTTCCTGCCGGGCGGCGGGGTGAAGAAGTGGGAGAGCCTGCCGGACGCGGCCATCCGCGAAGCGTGGGAGGAAACCGGCGTTCGGGTCTCCCGCGTCGACCGGCTGCTGGGGGTCTACAGCAACTTCACGGCCGACCAATGCGACTATGTCGCCGTGTATGTGGCGGGTGACTGGTCAAGGGAGCCGCAACGGTCGATGGAGATCGCCGAGACCGGGTTCTTTACTGCGCAGTCGCTGCCCGCAGACACCTCGGATGCCACCCGCCGCCGCCTGGACGAGCTGTGGAACGGCGGCGCCGTATCGACGGCGTGGTAACGGCGCTTCCGGCCCATGGCGTGACGGCACCCCGAATCCGGTCTACACAGCCGGTCATGAACACGCCCGAGCCGGCGTCCCCACGCCTGACGCAGATCCTCGACTTCCTGCTGTTCTGCGACCGTTTCAAACAGGTCCAGCGGCGTAACCTGCTGGCGGACGCCTCCCGGCGCGAGACCGATGCGGAACACGCCTGGCACCTGTCGCTCTACGCCCTGTTGCTGCATGACGAGCTCGGATTCGAAGCCGATCTTGGGCACACGCTGGCGCTGCTGGCCGTGCACGACCTGGTTGAGATCCTGGCCGGCGATACCTTCGCCTACGACACGGCCGGCGTTGCCGGTCAGGCCGAGCGGGAAGAGGCGGCCGCCGCGGACCTGTTCGGTCGTCTTCCCGACGACCTGCGCGACCGGGTCGACGGCTGGTGGCGCGAGTTCGAGGCCGGCAAGACACCGGAGGCCCGCTTCGCCCGCGCCCTGGACCGGTTACAGCCGTTCGCCCTGAACGTCGCGTCCGGCGGCGTCGCCTGGCGCCAGCACAAGGTCTCGCGTGCCCAGACCGAGCGGCGCCTGGCGGAAACCCGCGCCGCCGACCCGGCCCTGGCGGCCCTGGTCGATCATCTCTACGCCCGGGCCGACGCCGCCGGCCTGTTGCCGGACTAGGCGCCGCCCATGCCCGTCGAACTCGGCACGCTGGCGATCCTGGCCGGATCCCTGCTCGGCGCCGGCGTCGTGGCCGGCATCCTGGCGGGGCTGCTCGGCATCGGCGGCGGTATCGTCCTGGTCCCGGTCCTGTTCCAGGTCTTCACCTTCCTGGAGGTCCCGGACGCGATCCGCATGCAACTGGCCGTCGGCACCTCGCTGGCGACGATCATCGCCACCTCGATCTCGTCGATGCGGTCGCACCACAAGCGCGGCGCGGTGGACTGGCCGCTGCTGTCGCGCTGGGGGCCGGCCGTGGCGGTCGGCGTGGTCTGCGGCACCATCATTGCCGGGTCGGTGCACGGGGACGTGCTGACCGCGGTGTTCGGCACCGTAGCGGCGCTGGTGGCGGTGCATATGGCGATCGGCTCGGAGCGGCTGAAGCTGGCCGACCGGCTGCCGGGGGAACCGGTCCGCTCCGGCACCGGGCTGGTGATCGGCACCGTGTCCAGCATGATGGGCATCGGCGGCGCGACCTTGAGCGTGCCGACGCTGGTGATGTGCAGCTACCCGATTCGCCGGGCGGTGGGGACCGCGTCGGCGATCGGCCTGGTGATCGCCCTGCCGGGCGCCATCGGCTTCATGATTTCCGGTTGGGGTGCGGAGGCGCTGCCGGTGGCCAGCCTGGGGTTCGTCAACGTCCTCGGCTTCGCCCTGATCATCCCGGCGACCGTGCTCTGTGCGCCTTTGGGGGCCCGGCTGGCGCATGGCATTCCGCCGCGGGCGCTGCGGGTCGCCTTCGGGGTCTTCCTGGCCCTGACCTCGGCGCGTATGTTCTATAGCTTCTTTAGTTGACCTTTGCCGCCGCCCCTTGTCGATATGCGCGCCTTCCTGCCGCTCATTGCTGCCTTCATCCTAACCGGATGCGCCATCGCCGCGCCGACGGTGCCGCGGTCGTCGCTGACGCATGAGATGTTCGCCGGCTACGCCTTCGTCGACGACGACCTGCCGGGCCATCGCATCACCTTCGACGACGACGGCTCCTATGCCGAGCTGGTGCCCATGGATGGCGAACTGGTCCTGCTGACCGGACAGTGGCGGCTGGAGCGAGGCTTACTGTGCCTGAGCGGCGATCTACGGTCGGATGTCTGCCTGGAGGTCGGCCGGCACCGCCAGACCGTTACCTTCAGCAATCAGACCGGCGCGCTGATGCGCGGACGGCTGGAACCGACCGCGACGGCCAGCACCGACTGATCGTCCCTCCGGGGGCGGGCCTGCCGTCTCAACGGGCCGTCAGAAGGAATGCGCCCTTGTCCGGCAGCGGCTCGGGGCTGGCCACCTTGGCGAGGATGTTGCCGGGGTACTGCCAGGCGTGGCTGGCCAGCGACCACACGGTGCCGTCCGCCCGGGTGCGGACCACCGTACGGGCATGCGCGGGATCGGCTGCGGCCGGATCGATGATCTCGCCGATGACCTGGCCGGCGGACACCCGGTCGCCCAGCGAGACGGTGAAGACGACCAGCCCCGCCACAGGCGCCCGGATCATGTCGACCCCGGCCAGCGGCGTGGCGGGCGCCGGCAGGGGCGGCAGGGGACCGGGGTCGCCGTCGACCACGCCGCGCCGGGTCAGGAAGCGGACCAGCCGCCCGGCATCCGCCTGGGCCAACTCGTCATCGACATCCGCCATGCCGCGGTATTCCACCGTCGCCGCCAGGCAGGCGGGCGGCAGGTTCGCCGCGTCCGGCAGGCGGGCGGGCAAGCGCCACCAGGGGGTCGAGCAGGCTTCGTCGAACGGCATGCCGCCGGACTCCTCGGCCAGCAGTGTCGCCTGGGCGCCGATATCGCGGGCCAGATCCTCGGCATCGGGCCAGAGCGGGGTCCCCAGATACAGATGCACCGGCGCGACGCTGTCGCAGTGCAGGTCCAGGACGATATCGGCGTCGATCGCCAGGGTCAGCAGCAGCTTACGCAGATCGTCGGCCTCGCCGTTGGCCGACCAGTCAGCCATTGCCCGCAGCAAGGCCTCGCGGACCACCGGCACGTCGGCTTCCGGTTGACCCGTCAGCCGGCCGGACAGGCGCGGTGCCGCAAGTGCCGCCAGGTCCGGGAAGTCGCGGTTGAAGTTGCGCCCGTCGGCCAGGGTGAACCGCCCCAATGGCTTGGCCATCAGCGTCTGATCCAGGCCGATGGGGTTGGCGAGCGGCAGCAGCACGATTTCGCCGATGATGCGCCCTTCGGCATCGGCGGCACCAAGCTGCCGGCACAGATGATGCGCGACCAGGACCGACGGCATCTCGTCGGCGTGGAGCCCGGCCTGGATGTAAGCCTTGGGTCGGGCACCGGGCCTGCCGAACCGGTGCACGGTGACGAACCTGTCCGTACCGATGCTGGTGCGGGGCAGGGAAACGCGGTCGCAGGGCATGGGGGCGTCAGGTCCCGTTGTGCGGCGGTCGTCCGATGCGCCAGAGCCTGCCCCCGATCGGCTTTCCCCGGCAAGGGCAGGGCGCGGCCCGGGATGGCCGCGGCCCTCTTGCTCGCAGGCGCGAGCCGACCGAAACGATCCGCGGAAGATAGGAAAAGCCTCGATTCTCAGTAAGGAGCCGCAAAAATTAACCAAAGAAACAAGGTAATGCATTACGAATCCATTTGATGTTCGTCCTAAAATAAGTTCTAATCCAAAAGGTGAGGTCGAAATATAATCGAGCCGAAGACAAGAAAGCGTCGAGCCGATGACATATCGGTCAGACCTCAGGGAAGACGGGGACTTCAAAGTCGGTGGCGCAAGGCTAGGCAAGGCGCACGACCCAGCGCTTTCGATTGAAGAACCGAGGACAAGAAAGATGTATGCAGCGGATACTCAAGGGCGTTTCGTGCCCGATCGGACAAGCGGTAACGGCCACGCCGACCTGACTGCGGTAAGCGACGCGGACGAGGTCACGGTGCTGCTGCGGGATGCCCAGCGATCGCTGTCGCGTGTGCTTGCCGACCGGATCGCCGATCACGGCGTGTCGATCGGCCAATGGTACTTTCTACGTGCCCTCTGGGAAGAAGACGGCCTGACGCAACGGGAACTGTCGCATCGCGTCGGCATGATGGAGCCGACCACCGTGACCGCGTTGAACGGCATGGAACGCAACGGCCTGGTGAACCGGGTCCGCAATCCCCGCGACCGGCGCAAGATGAACGTCTATCTGACCGATCGGGGCCGCGACCTGAAGGACGTCCTGATGCCGGTGGAGGCGCAGGTCAGCCGCTCGGCCCTGGACGGCCTGGGCGAAGCCGAGGCCCAGCGCCTGGTATCGGCCTTGCGCCAAGTGGCAGCCAATCTGACCGGGCTGCGCGCCGCCCCGTTGAGCGACCACTAAATCGTTTGTTTCTGCCATCCGGACGGTGCCCGAGCGGGTACCGGTCCGGGTGTGGCATGACCGCCGGTTTTTCCGGCAAAGCCTTGTTTACCAAGGCGAAAGAACTCCCATGCTAAGGAAGTCGGGCATGTCGCCGCTCCGCAAACACGGAAGGGCGGCGGCACCGGCGGTTCTTTCCTCGGGTTGGGGGAAGAGGCGAACCATGTAGCCCCCGGTGCCGGCCGTCGTGAGCTAGCCAAGGGCCGATGACCGCGTCCCCGCATATCCGCACTCCGCTGGCCTGGTGTCGTCCCGACATCCTGGCGGCGTCTTTCGGCGTCAACCTGCTCGGACTGGCCCTGCCGATCGTCATCCTGCAGGTCTACGACCGCATTCTGCCGAATGCCGCGACCGGCACCTTCACCGTGCTGATGCTGATGCTGGCCGGGGTCGTCGCGCTGGAAGCGATCCTGCGTATCCTGCGTTCGTACATCATGAGCTGGTCCGGGGCGCGTTTCGAGCACCGGCTGAGCACCGACGCCTTCGGCCGCATGCTCAACGCCGATGTGGTGCGGTTCGAGATGGAGGCGCCCGGTGCCTATCTGGACAAGCTCCAGGGCATCGACGCGCTGCGCGAGTATTACTCGGGCCAGGCGGCCGCGACCGTGGTCGACACGCCCTTCGTCTTACTGTTCTTGGCCCTGATCTGGATGATCGGCGGTAATCTTGTGCTGATCCCGATCGGTCTTCTGGTGGTCTTCGTCGCCGTCTCCTGGTGGATCGGCCAACGGCTGCACGCGGCCATCGAACGGCGTTCCAGCATGGACGACCGGCGCTACAATTTCATGATCGAAGCGTTGAGCAGCGTGCACACGGTCAAATCCATGGCGATGGAACCGCTGATGCTGCGCCGCTATGAGCGTCTGCAGGCACAGTCGGCGGAAAGCGTCGTGGAGATGAGCCAACTGGCCAGCATGAGCCAGGGTCTGAGCCAGGCGTTCGGGCAGATCTCCATGGCCGCCGTCGTCAGCATCGGCTGTCTGGCAGTGGTCGACAACATGCTGACCGTGGGTGCGCTGGCGGCCAGCACCATGCTGACCGGCCGTGCGCTGCAGCCGACGCTGCGGGCCATGGCGATGTGGAACCAGTATCAGAGCATTCGGCTCGCCCGGCAGCGTATGGGCGAGATCCTGGCGCTGCCCGAGGAGGCGCCGGGCCCCCGGGCGCGGCCGGAGACCCTGCGCGGCGCGATCCGCGTCGAAGGCATCGAATACCAGTACACCGAGGCCAGCGAGCCCGTGTTGAGCGGCGTCGACCTTGAGGTCGGCGTGGGCCAGGCCGTCGGCATCACCGGCGACAACGGGGTCGGCAAGAGCACCCTGCTGGCGGTCATGGCCGGGCTGCTGCGGCCCACGGCCGGGCGCGTCCTGCTGGACGGGCAAGACCTGGCCGATGTGGATCCGGCCGCACTGCGACGGCAGATCGCCTTCATGCCCCAGAGCGGGTCGCTGTTCCAGGGAACGTTGCTGGACAACCTGACCATGTTCCGCGACGACGAGTCAGTCGAGCAGGCGATCGACATTGCCGAACAGCTTGGCCTGGACGACGTCATCACCCGCATGCCGCGCGGGCTGGAGACGCGGCTGGGCGACAGCGCGGTGGAAACCATCCCCGACGGCGTCCGCCAGCGGATCGTCATGGTCCGCGCGCTGGTCGGGCAGCCGCCGGTCATCCTTTTCGACGATGCCAATGCGGCACTGGACCAGCAGAGCGATGCGGCGCTTCGCGGCCTGCTCAACCGGTTGAAAGGGTCGCGGACCATGGTGATCGTGAGCCACCGGCCGTCGCTGCTGCGGCTGTGCGACCGCCTGTACCGGCTTGCCGATGGCCGGCTGACCGCCTGTTCGGTACCCGACTACGCCACGCCGAACCCGGCGCCGGCGGCGGTGCGAGAACCGGCACCGGCACGCTCACCGGCACCGGGCGTGCGGGTGGAGGCGGCGGAATGACGATCGCGGCCGCCGCCCCCATGGCGCCCCAGGCCGCCAGGGTCAGCCTCGTGCGGCCGGAGCGGCTGGCGGAAGCCATCCGCGACAATCGGCTGGGCGACTTCAAGGCGGTGTCCGAAGTGGCGGCTTGCCTGATGCCGCTGCTGACCGCGCTAGGCTGGCGGGGCAGTGCCCGCGACATGGCCGAAGCGCTGCCCCATTTCGCCGACACGCTCGATCTGATCGATCTGCGCAACGTCCTGGTGTCGTTGGGCTACGAAAGCCAGGAGCAGCGCTGCCGGCTGGAAGGGGTCGACCCCCGGCTGCTGCCGGCCCTGTTCGTATCGGACGCCGGTGACGCCTATGTGCTGACCGGCCGCGACGGCAACCAGCTGCGCGCTTTCGACGGCCGCCGGTCCGATTGGATCGACCTACCCGCCGACCGGACGCGGGGCCGGATCTATCTGTTCACTGAGATCCCGGCAGAGCTGACGCCCCAGCAACGGGCCGCTGCCGGCCCCTGGTTCGGCGAACTGGCGAAGCGTTTCCGCCGCGCGGCTTATCCGCTGGTGGCGGTGACGCTGGTGCTCAACGTCCTGGCCCTGGCGGTGCCGATCTTCATCATGGTGGTCTACGACAAGGTGATCGGATCGCGGTCGGTCGACACCCTGTCGTTCCTGGTCGCCGGCCTCGGCGTCGCGCTGGTCGCCGACCTGATGCTGCGTCACATCCGTGCGCGCATGATCGGGTCGATCGCCGGGCGCCTGGACTACATCCTGGGTGCCGAAGCCTTCAAACAGATCCTGACCCTGCCGCCCAGCTTCACCGAACGGGCCACGGTGGGCTCGCAGATTTCGCGCATCAAGGAGTTCGAGTCCGTCCGGGAGTTCTTCACCGGGCCGCTGGCAACGACGGCGCTGGAGATCCCGTTCGTGATCCTGTTCGTGATCGTGATCGCCTTCATCGGCGGGCCGATCGCCTTCGTGCCGATCGCCATGATCGTCGCCTTCCTGGCGTTCGGCTGGTACTGGCTGCCGGTGTTGCGCGAAACGGTCGCCAAGGCCAGCCGGGCCCGGTCGGAGCGGCATGCGTTCCTGGTGGAAACGGTCGCCAACATGCGCGGGGTCAAGGTGGCTGCGGCCCAGGAAACCTGGCGGGACCGGTTCCGCACGCTGTCGGCCAACGCCGTGACCGCCAATTTCGACACCGCCAAGAACCAGGTGATCCTGCAGACGGCCGCGCATGTGCTGATGACGGTATCCGGCATCGCCGTTCTGGCCATCGGTACCTTCCGGGTGATCGAAGGCCTGATGTCGGTCGGCGCGCTGATCGCCACCATGATCCTGGTCTGGAAGGTGCTGTCGCCGCTGCAGACCGGGTTCCTGGCGTTCACCCGGCTGGAGCAGGTCAAGCTGGGCATCCGCCAGCTCAATCAGCTCATGCAACTGCCGCCGGAGCACCAGCTCAGCCGGTCCGGCCTGTTGGCCCGCAAGTTCAAGGGCCAGGTCGCCTTCAACCGGGTCAGCTTCCGGTACTCCGCGGATACCGACCCGGCGATGCTGGGGGCGACGTTCACCATCGAGTCCGGCGAGCTTGTCACGATCATCGGCAATAACGGGTCGGGCAAGACGACCATGCTGAAGCTGATCGCCGGCATGTACACGCCGCAGGCCGGCACGGTGACGGTCGACGGGCTGGACATCCGGCAGCTTGACCCCAGCGAACTGCGCCGGTCGGTCGGCTATGTGCCGAAGCACCCGCACCTGTTCCACGGCACGATCGCCCAGAACCTGCGCCTGTCGGACCCGACCGCCAGCGACGAGCAACTGGCCCGCGCCACCGCCGAAGCCGGCGTGCTGCACACCATCCTGCAACTCCCCCAGGGGTTCGAAACCCGTATCGGCGACAGCCGCAAGGCGCATCTGCCCTATGGCTTCTCCCAGCGGATGGCCATGGCGCGGGCGCTGGTGCGCGACGCGCCGATCCTGTTGCTGGACGAGCCTGCCACCTCGCTGGACGAGGTCGGCGACGGGGCCCTGGTGTCGCTGCTCAAGCGCCTGCGGGGTCAGCGGACGGTATTCATGATCAGCCATCGCCCAAGCCACATCCGCTTGTCCGACCGGGTCATCGTCCTGGACCGCGGGGCCGTCGCCTTCATGGGGGCGCCCGACGAAGCCTTGGACGCGCTGCGGAGGATCGCCCAATGACCGCCAGCAATGCCCTTGCCCCACCGGCCGGTGCGCCGTTCGCCGCCAACCAGCCGGCCCGCAAGCCCCAGTCCCGGCACCTGGTGCAGTCGATCCGCCTGGAGGAAAAAGGGTCCTCGCGCTTCATGGTCGCCGGGGTGCTGGTGATCACCGCCCTGATCGTCGGTGCGATCGTCTGGGCCGGCGTCACCACGGTGCAGGAAGTCGCGCACACCGAAGGCGAAGTGATCCCGGCCGGCCGGACCCATGTGGTGCAGCATCTGGAGGGGGGCATCGTCGAGGCCGTTGCCGTCAGCGATGGCGAGATCGTCGACGCGGGCGACCTGCTGTTCCGCCTGTCCCCGGCGGTGTCGGAAGCCGACCTGGAGCAGATGCGCGCCCGCCAGGCGGCGCTGCGGCTGCAGGGTGAAAGGCTGCGCGCCTTCGCCGAAGGCCGCGAGCCGGACTTCGATGCGGTCGTGACCGGCTACCCCAACCTGAAGCGCGATCAGACGGTGCTGTTCAACAGCATGCTGGAGAACCGAGACAGCCAGGCGACCGTGCTCGCCGCCCAGATCGAGCAGCGCCGGTCGGAACTGGCGATGTACCAGCGCCAGTCCGAAGCCGTCGGCGAAGAGATCGCCATCCTGGAAGAGGAGCTGTCGATCCGCGGCCAGCTCATGGAACAGGGGCTCAGCTCGCGCATCGTCTATCTCAACACCCAGCGCGATCTGGCCCGCGCGCGCGGCGAGCTGTCCGACGCGCTGGAGAACGTTGCCCGCACCCAGGGGGCCATCGTCGAAGCGACGCAGCGCCTGTCGGAACTGGACACGCGGACCCGCAACGAGGCCCTGTCCGAGCTGGGGCCGGCAGGTGCCGAACTGGCGGAGGTCGACCAGGCGATCCTGAGCTTGGAGGACCGGGTCGACCGGCTGGACATCCGGGCGCCGGTGCACGGCATCGTCGACAAGGTCGAACTGAACACCATCGGCGCGGTTATCGCGCCCGGGCAGGCGCTGCTGGAGATCGTGCCGATGGGCGAGGACCTGATGGTCGAAGCCCGGGTGAACCCGCGCGACATCGGCCATATCGCCGAAGGGCAGACCGCGGCGGTCCGCATCTCTTCCTACGACTACGCCCGGTTCGGCACGGTCGAAGGCACCGTGGCGCACCTGTCGGCGACGACCTATCTGGACGAGCAGCAGCTGCCCTACTACCGGGCGCTGATCGCCCTGGAGCAGGACTATGTCGGGGACCAGCCGGGCCGGAACCGCATTATTCCCGGCATGACCCTGCAGGCGGACATCCAGACCGGCGAGAAGACCGTGCTCGACTACCTGTTGCGGCCGGTCTATCGCGGCCTCAACCAGGCCTTCACCGAACGCTGATCAAGGACGTTGATCGGGGACAGTTTACTTAATTTTGGCGATGGCAGGCCATCGCCAAAATTAAGTAAACTGTCCCCGATCAGATTCCGCCCTACCAGCGGTGGTGGACCAGCGGCTTGATGTCTTCTTCGTAGATCGCATGCACGGCTGCCATCGCATCGTCGGTCAGCGGTGACAAGGCAGAGGCCGCGGCGTTGCTTTCCGCTTGGGCGCGGTTGCGGGCGCCGGGGATGACGCAGCTCACCGCGTCGTGCATCAGGATCCAGCGCAGCGCCCATTGGGCCATGGCCGTGCCGCCGGGGACCAGCGGCCGCAGTTTCTCCACCGCCGCCAGCCCCGCTTCGAACGGCACGCCGGCGAAGGTCTCGCCCACATCGAACGCTTCGCCGCCGCGGTTAAACAGCCGGTGGTCGTCGTCGGCGAAGGGCGTGTCGGCCTTCAGCTTGCCGGTCAGCAGGCCGCTGGCCAGCGGCACCCGTGGCAGGATGGCGATGTTCCGGTCCAAGGCCAGGTCGAAGAACAGGTCGGCCGGGCGCTGACGGAACATGTTGAAGATGATCTGCACCGACATGACGTTGGGGAACTCGATGGCCTTGATCGCCTGTTCGACCTTCTCCACCGAAACGCCGTAGAACTGGATCTTCCCGGCCGCCGTCAGGTCGTCGAGGATGCCGAAGACTTCCGGCAGGTAGTAGACTTCGGTCGGCGGGCAGTGCAGCTGCACCAGTTCCAGCCGCTCCACCTCCAGATTGCGCAGCGACCGCTCGACGAAGGCGGTCAGGTTCTCGCGGCTGTAGCCTTCGGGCGTCTGCTCGGGCAGCCGGCGGCCGGCCTTGGTGATCACGTGCACGCCTTCCGGCCGGCGCTCGCGCATCACCCGGGCCAGGATCTGCTCCGACCGGCCGTCGCCGTACACATCGGCGGTGTCGAACAGGGTGATCCCGGCGTCGAGCGCGGCATTCACCGCCTCCACCGCATCGGCCTCCGACACGTCGCCCCAGGCGCCGCCGATCTGCCAGGCACCGAAGCCGACTTCCGAAACGGTCCAGCCGGTGCGTCCGAACTTCCGGGTTCGCATGTTGTCGCCTCCAGGATGTGTGTCGGGGGAAGGGGAGCGCGTTGCCGCAGGTGATGGCGCGGGCCGGCGGAACTTGCAAGACCAGGCGCCGTCCGGGGCATGGCTGCCCCCTGTCGGCGGGTCTGGACAGGGGCGGCGGCTGCTCCTAGGCTGTGATCACAAGCAGGGGTGCTCTGTTCGTCAGGGCTGAGAGAGCGGGAACCGGACCGCTAAACCCTTCGAAGCTGACCTGGGTAATGCCAGCGGAGCGAGCCATGTTCATCGGTGCACAAGTCTCCCTTTATCCGCTTTGCGACCGGTTCGCCGAGGTCATCCTGGCCGCGGTCGCCGCGCTCGATCCCTATCGGGACCGGCTGCGGATCGAAACCGACGACATCAGCACGCTGCTGGTCGGGCCGCCGGAAAACCTGTTTCCGGCCATGCAGGATCTGTTCGTGGCTCCGGCTCGGACCGGCGTCCATACGGTTTTGCAGGCCACGGTCTCCCGCGGCTGTCCGGGGGAACCCGACGACCCGGTCTGCCGGTCCCCGGTCCTGGAGCGGCAGCCGGCGGCCGACGCCGACCGGGCCATTGCCGAGGCGTTGGAACGGCTACCCGGCGACCTGGTGGAAACCGGCGTGTCGGCGGCTGCCCAGATCGCCCTCTATCCCCTGGGAACGACCGAGCACATGGCCGATATCGGGGCCTGCATCGGGTTTCTGCGGCGCTCGGGGGCGTACGACCGGCCGAAGAACTTCTGTACCCGGCTGCGCGCCGATGCCGGGCGCGTCTTTCCCGTGATGGCCCAGGCCTTTCTGGGGTTTGGCGCCGGCCACGGACATGCCGTCCTGACTGCGACGGTATCGGCCAACAGCCCGTCGGGCGCGGTCTGACGGCCCCGCCGCCGGCTGCCTGTCCGGCCGGCACCCACATCCCCTGCGATACGGATGAACACGCATGAACACACACCAGGACTCCCGCTGGACGGCCCGCGAAACCGTGACGATCGTGTCGATGGGCTTTGTTTTCGGCGTCCTCTATCTGGCCTGGGTTCAGCTCTGGCTGGTGGTCCAGGCGCTGATCGGCCCGCTGGCGATGGACATGATGATGGGCTTCTGGTTCGTCGTCTCGATCGTCGCGGCCTACATCATCCGCAAGCCCTTCGTCGCGTTTACCGCCGAAGTGATCGCGGCGGTCGCCGAGGTGCTGACCGGGAATCCGGCCGGGCTGATCCTGGTGCTGACCGGGATCGTTCAGGGGGCCGGGGCGGAACTGCCCTTCCTGCTGACCCGGTGGCGCAACTACCGGATGTGGGTGCTGCTGGCGTCGGGCGCATCCGCCGCGGTGTTCAGCTTTGCCTATACCTGGATCCGCTTCGACTACGGCAACCTGGAACCGGGACTGCTGGCGGTGATGTTCAGCCTTCGCGTCACCAGCGGCGTTCTCCTGGGCGGCCTGTTGGGCTGGGCCATCGCCGAGGCGCTCTACCGCACCGGTGCCGTGAACGGGCTGGCGATCGATGAGGCCCGTCGCCGGCCCCTGGCGGCGTGACCGCGCCGGACGCTTCGACCAGCGCCGCCGTCTGCGCGGCCGGCCTGGCGGTTCGCTATCGCTGGGCCCGCCGGTCCGCGGTCGGCCCGGTCGACCTGTCGCTGCGGCCCGGCAGC
>JANQIU010000166.1 GCA_028281985.1 Alphaproteobacteria bacterium
CGACTATCGCAACCGCATGGATCCGGACGCCATTCTGGAGGCGCTCGGCTCGATCGATCCGCGGTGACCCGGGCAGGGGCCGCCATGGCGACGGTCAGGCGTTCGACCAGTCCCGGGCCCGGGCCATGCGCACGAAGACCTCCGACACCCGGTTGAATTGCCGGCCGGCAACCGCCGCCAGCACGATCTGATGCCGCTCCTCGAAGCCCAGGATCGGGCGGATGGCGACGCCGGCGACGATCGGCGTATGGGATGATGTCACCGCGCAGCCGAAGCCGGCCGACACCAGATGCTGGACCTGGTCGTCACCGGTTGCCCGATGCCGCACCATCAGCTGCACGCCCTGCTCGGCACAATGCTCCAAGAAGGCGCAGGACAGCGGGTTGTCGACCCGCTCGATCCAGATTTCACCGTCCAGGGCCGCCAGCGGCACTTCCGGCAGGCTGGCGAGCGCATGGTGCTCCGGCACCGCCAGGCAGGCATACTCCTCGTACAACGGCCATTGGTGGACGCGGTCCGGCAACCGCGATCCCGAGGGGATGATGGCCACCTCCAGATCCCCTTCTTCGAGCTGCTGCAGGATGGTCGCCACGTCGCTTTGCGTCAGCTCCAGACCAAACTCGGCGATCCGCCGCCGGATTTCGCTGAGCGGCCGCATCAGCATGGCGGGTGGCAACGCCGGCGCCACGCCCAGCCTGAGCTGGTTGGAATCCGAGCGCAGGAAGCTGCGGGCCTTGATGCGCGCGGCCTCGGCGGCGCGCAGCGTCTGCTCGAGGAATGGCCGGACGCTGCGTCCGAAGCGGCTGAGCTGGGTGCCGCTGGCGTCCCGTTCGAACAGGGTTCCGCCCAGCTCTTCCTCCAGCTTCTTGATCGCCCGGGTAAGTGCCGGCTGGGTGATGGCGCAATGGTCGGCCGCGCGGGTAAAGCTCCCGCGGTCGCACAACGCCATAAAGTACTTGAGCTGCTGCAACTCCATCGTCCGCTGGCTCCTTCGGACTGCGAACACCCTGCATACTAAATCGATCCAACCCCTACGTCAGGACTTGGCTGCGCAGGCGCTTCATTGCCCGGTGCAGCCGGACCTTCACCGCGGTTTCCGAGATGCACAGAGCCCGCGCCGCTTCCGCCGTGGTCATCTCGTCCAACGCCCGCAATCGGATCACGGCGCTATCGGCCGGCGACAGCTGCCCCAGAAGGTCATGGGTCAACCGGCTGGCCTGGTGCGCCGCCGCCCGGCTTTCCGGGCACCAGCGGATATCCGCGCGCAGGTCGGGGTGGTCGTCCAACCGCTCGTGCGGCCCGCGGCTCCGGCGGCTGCGCAGCCGCGAATAGGCTTCGTTCAGCGTGATCCGCGCCACCCAGGTGAACAGGGCCGACCGGCCCTGGAACTGATCAGCCGCGGCCAGGGCCTTGACCAGGGCGTCCTGGACGCAATCCTGGGCGTCCTGCGCGTCGCGCAACAGTCGCCGGGCCAGCGCGTTCAGGCGATCGAGATCGCTGTGGCACAACGCCCGAATCCCGGTTCGAACACATGTCGCCATCGCTAGGTCTCCCGTTCCCGTCTGAACGGATCTGAACTTGCGAATGTCTGACATGCATCGCCAATGCCGATGACAGCGTTGGTCATGCCCCCCGGTTATGGGGCGTTGTCAGTTATGGGCGACATCGGGCGCCGAAAAAGGGCGCGCTACCCGCGCTCCTTTGCCGAGCGCCAGGCCAAGACGACGGCGGCGACAAGGCCGACCGGCACGGCAACCGCCAACCCCCATAGCAACGCGATCGGCAGCCGGGCGACCATGGTGCCGGGTATCGCCGGTGTGGCCGTGTAGTAAAGGAAGGTGGTCAGCAGCAAGGCCGTCCCAGCGATCCGCAGGGTCCAAAGGCGAACCCAGGTCCAGTCGGCGTTTCGCAGCATGTCGTCGGTCCCGTCCCTTCCCCGGTCAGTAGGCGAATTCTTCGTAGATCGGGTCGATCTGGCCATCCCATTCGTCGCGGAACAGCGCCAGCTTTCGGTCGGCGGGGGACCGGCCGCTGTCGGCAATGTCCTGCAGCGTCGCCAGGAAGGCGCTTTCGTCCGCGCCCATGCTGTCCTGCTGGTTGCGCCGTTGCAGGCCGGCCCTGGCGATGCCCAGCACCTCCAGGGCCAGCTCGCGGACGGTCCGGTCGCGGAACGGGGTCCGCAGGCCGTGCCGGGGGACCTCGGCCCGCAGCGTGGCGCGCTCTTCCCCGGTCCAGTCGGCGGTCATCGCCGCAGCCGCGTCCATCGCGGTCCGATCGTACAGCAACCCCACCCACAGCGCCGGCAGGGCACAGAGCCGCCGCCACGGGCCACCGTCGGCCCCGCGCATCTCGATGAAGCGCTTCAGGCGCACCTCCGGAAACAGGGTCGTCAGATGGTCCGTCCAATCGGACATGGTCGGATACTGTCCCGGCAACGCCGGCAGCCGTCCGGCCAGGAAATCGCGGAACGACTGGCCGGAGGCGTCGATGTAGCGGCCTTCGCGATAGACGAAGTACATCGGCACATCCAGCGCGTAGTCCACATACCGCTCGAAGCCGAAGCCGGGCTCGAAAACGAACGGCAGGTGCCCCGTCCGGTCCGGGTCGGTATCGGTCCAGATGTGACTGCGGTAGCTCTGGAAGCCGTTCGGCTGGCCTTCGGAGAATGGGGAATTGGCGAACAAGGCGGTGGCGATCGGCTGCAGCGCCAGGCCGATGCGCATCTTGGCCACCATGTCGGCTTCATCGGCGAAGTCCAGGTTCACCTGGACGGTGCAGGTGCGGCACATCATGTCGAGGCCCAGGCTGCCGCGCTTGGGCATGTAGTCGCGCATGATGGCGTAGCGGCCCTTGGGCATCCACGGGATCGCCTGGCGCGGCCATTTCGGCATGAACCCCAGGCCCACCATGCCGATGCCCAACTCGGCATCGACCTGGCGCAGTTGGTGCAGATGGGTGTTCACCTCGTCGCAGGTCTCGTGGATCGTCTGCAGCGGCGCGCCGGACAGCTCGACCTGCCCGCCCGGTTCCAGGGTGACCGAACAGCCCTTCGCGTCGCGCAGGCCGATCAGGACGCCGTTTTCCTCGATGCGCTCCCAACCGAACCGGGACAAGGCCTCCAGCAGCGCGCCGATTCCCTGCGGCCCTTCGTAGGGAACCGGGCGGTGATCGGCTTTGTAGAACGCGAACTTCTCGTGCTCGGTGCCGATCCGCCACAGCTCGGCGGGCTTGCAGCCGGCTTCGAGATAGGCGGCGAGCTGTCGGGAGTCGGTAATCGGCTCGTCGCCAGCCGGAAGAGGGGAAGACATGACAGCGGTCTCGCTAGGGAGGTCTTGGGACGTCAGTCATCCCGGCCATGGGGCCGGGCGGCGCCGTCGCCGGATACGGCCTGGACGACGGAAAGGGCCGCGGCGGCCGCGGTCTCCGTCCGCAGCACCCGTGGGCCGAGGCCAACTGCGCGACAAAACGGCAGATCGCGTAAGGCGTCAAGTTCGGCCGCGTCGAAGCCGCCCTCCGGTCCGACCAGGATCGTCAGCGGATGCCCCGACAGATCGGCAGCCATCTCGACCAACGGTCGCACGGGGCCGGCCTCGGCACAGGCCATAAGCCAGCGCCCGGGGGGCCAATCCGTCAGGAAGCGGTCAAGGGGCACCGGGTCCGATATCGCCGGCACGTCCAGGCGTTCGCTCTGTTCGGCCGCTTCGACCGCGTTCAACCGCAGCCGGTCGATATTGACCCGGGCGACATCGGTGCGCCGGGTCATCACCGGTTGAAGACCGGCGACCCCCAGTTCGGTCGCCTTCTCGACCATGAAATCCAATCGCGTTTTTTTGACCGGCGCGAAGGCAAGCCATAGGGACGGCGGCGGTGCCTGCTGCCGGCGGTGCCCGGTCGGCAGCACCGATGCCCAGCCCTTGCCCAGGGTATCGATGCGGGCGTCCCATTCGCCGTCCCGACCGTTGAACAGCCGCAACCCGGCCCCGGTCGAAAGCCGCAGGACACTGCGCAGGTAGTGTGCCTGGGTCGCGGCCAGCCCGACCGGCACGCCGGTCTTCAGGTCGGCCTCGACGAACAATCGGGGAACGGCACGGTCGCTCATGCCGGATCCTTCTAGACCGTGGACCGCCGGCCGGCCAGCGCTCTGGCGCACCCCGGCGAAGGGGGCTAAACCCGTCCGGCCCATGTCCAGCGCACCTCCCCTCGACCGCGGCCCCGCCGACGGGACGGATATTCCGGACCGGTCCTGGATCGACCGGTGGGCACCGGCACCGGTGCGCCCCTATCTGCGGCTGGTCCGGGCCGATCGGCCCATCGGCACCTGGCTGCTCGTGCTGCCTTGCTGGTGGGGGCTGGCGCTGGCGCCGCGGCCGCCGGCCGCGACCGGCTTCGTCTTCGGCTGGTCGGATCTGTGGCTCGCCCTGCTGTTTCTCGCCGGCTCGCTGGTCATGCGGGGGGCGGGATGCGTCATCAACGACATCATCGACCACCGGATCGATGCCCAGGTGGCCCGGACCCGGACCCGTCCGATCCCCAGCGGACAGGTCACCCTGCGCCAGGCCTGGGTGTTCCTGGCGGCGCTGTTGGCCGTGGGGCTGGCGATCCTGGCCCAGTTCAACACGACGACCCTGGCCCTGGGGGCGGCATCGCTGGTGCTGGTGTTTCCCTACCCGTTGATGAAGCGCATCACCTGGTGGCCCCAGGCGTTTCTGGGCCTGACCTTCAACTGGGGCGCGCTGGTCGGCTGGACCGCTGTGACCGACAGCATAGCGCTGCCCGGCTTCTGGCCGGCCGTCGTCCTCTACCTGGCCGGCGTGGCCTGGACCTTGGGCTACGACACCGTCTACGCGCACATGGATAAGGACGACGACGCCAAGATCGGCGTGAAGTCCACGGCCCGGCTTTTCGGCCACCGCAGCCGGCCGATCGTCGCCGTGTTCTATGTGGCGACGGTCGCGCTGCTGGTGGCTGCGGGCTTTCTGGCCGGGCTATCTGCCGTCTTCGTCGCCGGCGTCGCCCTGGCGGCGGGGTTCGCCGCCCAGCAGATCCGGGCCTGGCGGCCGGACGACCCGGCCGACTGCCTGTATCGGTTCAAGGGTCAGAAGTGGTTCGGCCTTCTGGTGCTGGCGGGAGTCATCCTCGGCCAGGCCCTCGGGACGGCGGCGTGACCGGGCCGGTTCGCGACGACGCGCAGGCCGCCGCGTTCATCCGGGCGAACACGCGGGTCGGGGCAACCCCGCTGATCCCCGAGATCCGGTTGCATCTGTCCGACGCCGTGACGCCGCTTTGGCAGGCGACCGAGGACTGGCTGGAGCGCAACGGCCTGGACCCGCCCTACTGGGCTTTCGCCTGGGCGGGCGGCCAGGCGCTGGCCCGGTATCTGCTGGATCATCCGGAACGGGCCGCCGGGCGCCGCGTCGTCGATGTCGCCGGCGGTTGTGGCATCGCCGGGCTGGCCGCGGCCATGGCCGGCGCCGCACCCGTCCTGGTGGTCGACCTCGACCCCATGGCCGCGGCCGCCGTCCGGTTGAATGCGGCGGTCAATGGGCTGCCGGTCAGGGCTGACGTCGGGGACGCGACGGCGCTGCCGGTGCCGGCCGCCGATCTGATCCTGGCCGGTGACGTGTTCTACGAGCGGCCGATGTCCGATGCGCTGCTGCCCTGGTTGCGCCGCCAGGCTGCGGCGGGGGCGCTGGTCCTGGTCGGCGATCCGGGCCGGGCCTACGCGCCGCAATCCGGAATCGAAAGCCTGGCCGCCTATGAGGTTCCGGTTGCCCGGGACCTGGAAGACCGGCCGGTGCGGACCACGCAGGTGCTGCGCATTCTCGGTGATGCCGGAAATGTCGGTACAGACAATTAGCGCAATTCCTTAAGTTTCACGTTGATGTTACCATTGCGTGTTAAGAAGGGGGAACATCGGGTCCGTAGACAACAATAAGGGGTACCCATGTGGATCGAGTGGGATGAAACGCTGTCGGTTGGGCATGAGGCGATGGACCGCGAGCATCGGGCAATGGTCACGGTGATCCGTCGGCTGTTCGAAGAGAACGGGAAGCAACCCGGCTCGCCGGCCGTACAAAGGCTGCTGGATGAACTGCTGGCCGAAACCCGGGCGCATTTCGCCAGCGAAGAAGCGCTGATGCGCGAAGTCGGCTACACCGATACCGAAGAGCACCGGGACGAGCATGCGGCCCTGCTGACGGAGCTGCAGGTGGTCCTCGAACGGGCTCGCAAGAGCCCGGAAAGCATCACCATCGATACGTTGAGCTTCATCACCACATGGTTCACCGACCATGTGCGGGTGGCCGACCTGGCGCTGGCCCAGTTCATTGAGGATGGCGGCCCCGTCATCCGGAGCAGGGCCTTCTCCGAGCCGTCCGGCGCCAGCGCCTGACCGCTGCCCGTTACGGCGCCGGATCGACCGTCCATCGCTTCAGGCGCGCGATCCGCTGGGATCGCGTGACCGGACATCCGATCGTGCCGCGGATGAAGTCGGCCAGCGGCGCATCCGGCGCCAGGCAATCGCGGGCCTTCGACAGCCCGCCCGACTGGGTCGCGGTCGGGAATTGCCGCCCTTCGGCGCGGATGCCGGCAAACGCCAGGGGCTGCCCGTCCGGGGCAAAGGCGTTGTGCAGGCCGCAATAGGCCCACACTTCATCAGGCTGCCGGCCGGCCTCCAGCCGCAGATCCACATCCCCCATCCTGTCGAACCGGTAGTTGGTCGGCCCTTCGGTCTCGTGCATCCGGGCCAGGGTGTCCGGCGCCAGCCAGGTGATCGACACCTGCACGGTGGTCCCGGGTGCCGGCCATAATCGCGCCGGCATCGAGCCGTAGCGGGCGAAATGGGCGGACAGGACCACGTCGTGGTCGGCCAGCATGCCAACGGTGACCTCGATCGGCGAATGCCCGGGCATCTCCTTGAACTTGCGCAGGAGCTGTCGTGGTGCCCGGTTCGACCCCACCGCCAGCACCGGGAGGGCCCCGGCCGCCGGTTGTCCGGTGGCGGGTTCGACCTGTCCCGCGACAATGCGGAACGACGTCTCCGGCGGGTCGAACGGATAGGCCAGCGCCCAGGCGGTTGCCGGGTCCTGGCCGTCGGCCCTCAGGACGCTGTCCATTCGTCGAAGAGCTGGCGACAGGCCGCGGGCAGGGGCGGTGGTGCTGGGCGCGGGGCCGGCGGCGTGGCCGCGGGGGCCGGCGCGGATGGCGGCTCGAACCAGGCCATCAGATCCGGGCCACATCCGTCGCCCGGCGGCGGCGGTGTCTGCGGCTGGCAGTCCGGGCTGTCGGCCGGGCAGTTCAGCCGGATGTGGAAATGCCCGTCATGCCCCCGCCACGCCCGAAGCCGCCTCAGGAAATCGCGATCCTCCCAGTCGCCGGCGCACATCTCCCGCTTGATCACCGGGTTGATGAAAATCCGCGCCACCCGGGGGTCGCTGGCGGCGATTTGCAGCATCCGGGCCATCTCTGGCTGCCACAACTCCGGGTCCAGCAGCCCGGTATCGCCATCGAGCATGGAGAAGTCGTCCAACCCCTCGCGGCCGTCTTGCGGAAGGCGCGGCAGGTCCAGCCGGAACCAGACATCCACATCCAGCCCGGTCTCGTGGCTGACATGGCCGTAGGTCATGGGGCCGCCGCGCGGCTGGGCCAGGTCGGCGACGGCGATGGGTCCGATGCCTTCCGCCGCCAGGGCGCCGGCAAAGTCCTGGACGAAATCGATCAGCTGGGGATGCCCGAAATAGCGTAGCCGCCCGGGCCGGACCACCTGGTAGCCGGGACCGTCGAGCGGCAGGGCCACGGCGCCGGTCAGGCAACCGTTGGAGTAGCTGCCGATCACCGCGGGCGTGCCCGGCGCCGGCCCGGTGAAGCTGCCCCAATCGGTGGCCCCTGCCGCGCCCGCCACCAGGGCCGTGGCGATTGCCAGGCCGATGCTTTGCGCCATCTTTCGCATACCGGTGCGATCCCGACTGGTGTATGACGAAGGGACCATACGGTCCCTATGCACTGCCGGCAACGCGGCCATCCGCAGGTGCGGGGCTTGGCGTGTCACGGCCGCCGCCGATTTCAAGATTTCGGAGATCCCGGGTTTAACCGGATCCCGACTCCGCCACCGGAGCCGATTTCATGCGCTTTTCCGCCGCCCGCAAGGGTCGGGCCCCTGTTCTGCTGTTGGTCGCCATCACCGCCCTGGGGCCCCTGGCGCTCAACATCGTGCTGCCGTCGCTGTCGAGCCTGACCGAGGCGTTCGACACCGACTACGGCATCGCGCAGTTGGCGCTCAGCCTTTTTCTGATCGGCTTCGCCCTCGGCCAGCTGGTCCATGGACCGCTGTCCGACCGGTATGGCCGGCGGCCCGTGGCCCTGGCCGGGCTGGTGCTGTTCCTGGCCGGCACCGCGCTGGCCGCCACTGCCCAGGACATCTTCGGTCTGCTGGCCGGGCGTATTCTGCAGGCGCTCGGGGCGTCGGCCGGCATGGTGCTGGGACGTGCCATCGTCCGCGACCTGTACGATCGCGAACGGTCGGCCAGCATCCTGGCCTTTCTGATGATGGCGATGGTCGTGGTGCCGATGCTGGCGCCGCTGATCGGCGGCACGGTGGACGGTCTCTACGGCTGGCGCACCTCCTATCTGCTGACGCTGGTGGCCGGCGGGGTGGTGTTGCTGGCAGTCTGGGTCTGGCTCGGCGAGACCTTGCCGGCGCCCCAGCCGATGCCCGGTCTGGGCGGAATGCTGCACAGCTATGCCTGCCTGCTGCGCCGCCATGCCTTCCGCATCTATGCCGCCCAGGTGGCGTTCTCCTCCGCCGCCTTCTTCGCGTTCCTCGGCGGCGCGCCCTATGTCACCGTGGAGATCATGGGCCGTTCGCCGGCGGAATACGGCGCCTGGTTCGCCATCGGGGCGGGGTCGTACATGCTGGGCAACATGGTCTCCGGTTTCGCCAGCCAGCGGATGGGGATCGAACGGATGGTGCTGGCCGGAACCGCGGCCTCGCTGATCGGCGTGCTGATCATGTTTGCGTTGGCCGTCGCCGGGTTCGTCCATCCGATGGCGGTGTTCCTGCCGATGGCCCTGAACGCCTTCGGCAACGGGCTCAGCCTGCCCAACGGCTTGGCCGGTGCGGTCAGCGTCGACCCCACGCTGGCCGGTGCGGCCAGCGGCCTGGCGGGGTTCCTGCAGATGGGTCTCGGGGCGGCGGCCAGCATTCTGGTAGGGCATCTGATCGCCGGCCGGGAAAGCCAGTTGCTGATGGTGACGGTCATGCTCGCCGGCGCTACGTTGGCCTTCGGCGCGGCGCTGTTGACCCCGCGCCCGCCCGAGCCGGCATCCGCCGCGCAACCCGCACACTAGACCCGGGCCCAAGGCCCGGGCGGACCGAATGGAAGGCGCAGACCATGGCCCGAACCCGGGCACCGTTCACACTCGGCAGTTTCCTGGTGCGCTGGCTGGTGGCCCTGGTCCTGGTCATGGGCGCCTTCAACCCGCTGGGCTACTCCTACGTCACCTGGGTGTTCGGGGCGGAGGTCACGGCAACCGCGCCGGCGGAAACCCCTGCGGTGCCACCGCCATCGACCGCGGCGGGCGATACTACGGCGGCCGGCAGCGGGTCGCTGCCGCTGAAGATCGTTGTCGGCCTGGTGCTGGCGATCGGCTTCGTCATCTATCTGCGGGCGACCTGGCGGTCCATCGGACCGTTCGGCGTCGCCCTGGTGGTCGCCTTGCTGGCCGGTCTGGTCTGGCTGGTCATCGACCTCGGTGTGCTGGATCCCGCCAACACCGATGCGATGATCTGGGTAGTGCTGTTCGGCGGCGCCACGGTCATGGCAATCGGCGTTTCCTGGTCGCATATCCGCCGCCGCATCACCGGGCAGGTGGATAGTGCCGATGTGGGTAACTAATTGATCGACCGGCCCCCCCTTTTCCTTGAAGAGATCCCATGCCCGTCAATCCCAATCACCTCGATCTTCTGAACGATGTCATCGGCCGCGCCCGGTCGGCCGGCGCCGATGCCGCGGATGCGGTGTTCATCGATGGCGTGACCCTGTCGACCGACGTGCGCAACGGCGCCGTCGAACGTCTGGAACGGTCGCAGGGCAGCGATGTCGGCCTGCGCGTCTTCGTCGGCCGCCGGTCGGCCATCGTTTCGTCCGCCGACCGGTCGCCGCGGGCGCTGACGGAACTGGCGGAACGGGCGGTGGCCATGGCCCGGGTGGTGCCGGAAGATCCCTATGCCGGTCTGGCCGACGCGGCGGAACTGGCCGCCGGGTTTCCGGAACTGGATCTGGAGGATCCCGACGAGCCGCCGGCGGAAACCCTGCTGGCCGACGCGCGGTCGACGGAGGCCGCCGCCCTGGCCGTGCCCCAGGTCAGCCTGTCGGACAGCGCCGGTGCCAACTGGACGCGCAGCGAAGTGGCGATGGTCGCGTCCAACGGCTTCTCCGGGGCGTATGCCATGACCAGCCGCAGCCTCTATGCCTCCGTCATCGCCGGCGAAGGTACCGGCATGGAGAATGAGTACGCCTACGGGACGGCGGTGCATGCCGGCGATCTGGAAGGCCCCGAGGT
>JANQIU010000219.1 GCA_028281985.1 Alphaproteobacteria bacterium
GGGGCTGCTGACCAAGTACAACTACGTGATCCTGCTGGGTGCGCTGCTGGTGGCGGCGTTGGGCGTGCGTAGCGGCCGGGCTGCCCTGCTGCGGCCGTCGGCGGTGCTGATCCCGATCGTCGCCGTGGCGATCGCCGCGCCGCATTATCTCTGGTTCCTCGACCATCTGGGCGAGGCTTCGAACCGGCTGCAGGGGTCCTGGTCGGTGGCGGCCACCGGCTATCTGCCCGGGGTGGCCAGCGGCCTGGCGGCGATCGCCGAATCGGCGGTCAGCGTGCTGATGCCGGCGGCGCTGATCCTGATCGTGTGCTTTCCGGGCGCCTTGGCCCCGTGGCGCCGGGCGGAAACTCCGCCGGAGGATGCCGAACGGGTTTTGTGGGTGGCCGGCGCGCTGGTGCTGGCGGTGTTCCTGGTGGCGGTGATCGGCTTCCGGGTCACCAATGTGAAGGTGCACCATATGATGATCCTGCTGCCGATGGCGCTGCCGGCCTTTGCCCGCGTCGCCCGCTTCGGCGGCAACCGGCTGGGCCGGCAAGTGTTCTCCCTGGCCGCGCCGCTCTGCGCCCTGCTGGTGGTGGCGGCTTACTTCGATTTCCTGGCCGGCGAGCGGCGGGACTGCGGCAAATGCGGGCCGTTGCTGCCCTATGCCGACTATGCCGCCGCGCTGGCCGACGCCGGGTTCGACGGCGGCACGGTGGTGCTGCTCAGCACCGTGCACCGCCTGCCGGCCGAACAGCTCCTGCCCTGGTTCCCGGACAGCCGCTTCCTCCGCCCGGAAGATTCGGTCAAGGCCGACTTCCGCCCGCCCCGCCGCCGCGCCGACGGCGACTGCCTGGTGATCTGGAACGGCGACCGCCAGCCGGAAATCGAGCAGCGCCTGCGGGACGCGGCGGTCGCCTTCGTGCCGGCCCTGCCGGACACCACGGTCTGGGGCCGGGCGAACGGCACATTGTCCGGCACCGACCGGCCTGCGCCGACACTGGCTTATGCCTTGGTACCGGGCGGGATCGGTGAGTGTCGCTAGGCGATATTCGGAGGCGGGGCGTTGGACGACAGAAAGCAAACGCAGCACGAACCGCTCCTGGGGCTTCGACGCGGTTGGGTCGCCCTGGCGGACCACCGGGCCGCATGGTCCGCTGCCTTCGAGGCGGAGCGCGAGCGGCTGACCGGCGCCCTGGGTTCGGAGGGCTTCCGTGTCGAGCACATCGGCAGTACGTCGGTTCCCGGGTTGCCGGCCAAACCGATCCTCGACATTGCGGTGCTCGTCATGCGCCCCGAATTGCTGCCGGACCTTGCGGGCACGCTGACGTCCATCGGCTACCTGGATCGGGGCGACCAGGGCGACGACGGCGGCCACCTCTTCGCCTTTGAGACATCCGCCGGCCTGCGCAGCATTCATCTGCACGCGCACTTGGACGGCGATGGCCAATGGGACGCCTATCTGCGTTTTCGCGACGCGCTGAGGGCGGACAGCGGCCTGCGGGACGCGTATGCCCGATTGAAGCGGCGTTTGGCCGAGACGATGCCCAACGACCGCCCCGGCTACACGGCCGGAAAAGCGGCGTTCATCCAGCGCGTGCTGACTTCCTTGGCGGCGTAGCCAAGCGACCGGCTGGCGCCGACACTGGCATCTGCTCTGGTCCCGGGCCGGGTGGGAGGTGTCGGTGGGATTCGATAGGGGACCCGAACATCCGGGTCAGCATCGGTCAGCGGTCAGCCTCTATGCGGGATCAAGCTCTGCATTGCACCCTTCTCACCAAGGTCGAACGTCCGAATCTTGTCACTAGAGCCACTGGACGTGTTGGGTATATCCCGACAAAAATTGCAATGAAATTCGGTGTATGCGCCTGTATTTGTTCCCAGCTCCCGCACAATTTCCGAAAGTGTTAAGTCTTTCCGAAAGAAGCGATGCCGAATTGATATCGTGTCCATTGTGCGTCGGTTCTTCTTAAAATGGAACTCAACATCATCGTACGACAAGCTGCTGCGGTGTTCTACCCTGTTCGTAAAGTTACCATTTGTTAAACCTGTCGTACTCTTGAGAAATTTCGAAAGATCGTAGTCCGGACAGATGTCGCCCCCGTTGATCGTCTCGCTCGGCTTTGCGCTTCCATCACCAATCATCGCCAGTGACGAGCTTACATTGCGGATTAATGGGTACTCTTTCGATAGAATCGAGCCGCCACGGTCCGTGTAGAAGTGAATCGTCACCTCCGGTGGGATTCTGAATGGTTTCTCTGCCGTACTGCCATGCGCAATAATCATACAGGCGTCGGTCGACTTCCTGCCGCCGTTCCATGAGAACCGATAGGCTCGGTCGCCGAGAACCGACATCTTGTCTACTGACATAGGTCCCTTCCGTTTCCGTCGCGAATGTGGAACAGCCCATCAGGCGGATCGGCTGGTGCGTGCGAGAGCCTCGACGGCCCCCCGCGTGGCTTCGGGACAAAAGGATGGCGCAGCGCCCCGCAGGCCCGCTTTGAAGACGGCATGATACATCAACCGGCAGACGCTCAAAGCGCCGGCTTTGATGAGTTGGCGAAGTCAAGCCGCCCGGGTACACCCGATTCAAGGACGCTTGCGGAAGCGCTGGCCGGTCATGGTGTCGGAGACCCGGCAGACCTTGGTATCGGTCAGGCCAAGCACCCGGCCACGCATGATAACGTCCGTGGCGGTCACGTCCTTGCGGCCCTTCTCGAAGAACACCCAGATGTCGAGCCCGGGCGCCACCGATGCCGCGGCCTCGTCCAGCGCGCCGAGGCCGCCGGGTAGGGTCAGGCCAAGCAGTATCACCGGCGCATCCGGGGCGGCCGGTATCTTGAGCCGTGCCAATTCGGCCTCTACCTCCGGCGGCAACGGCCCCGCGCGGCGGACCGGCCGGCCCGGCTTCAAGCCCAGCTTCTGCGCCAGGCTGGGCGGATTGCGGATGCGGTCCAGCCAGCGCGTGGCGTCCGGTTCGCCCAGCTCGAGGGCCAGCACCGCGTCGGCGGTGGTGAACCGCAGCCAGGGTCCATCCACATCGATGTTGTGACAGGCAGCGAAGGTCAGCCGGACGCGGAAGGGGCCGGAGAAGCGCACGAAGTCGGTCTCCAGGGTGGCTTTGCCCGGGCCCGACTGGCCCTGCCAGGTGCCGACCACCGTTGCTTCCCGACCCATGGCCAAACTCCGCCTGTTGCGGAGGCAGTCTATCGGCGGTGTCCGCGCATGAGAAAGGCCCCGGGACGATGGGGCGTCCCGGGGCCTCGCTGCACCAAGAAACGGCGGGCGGGGTCGCCCCCGCCCGCGGAACCCCTACACCCGCTGCGAGCCCTGGCCGAACTCGGGGTAGGCCTCCAGGCCCAGCTCCACCTTGTCCAGCCCCAACTCCTCTTCCTCTTCGGAGACGCGGATGCCGATGGTGACCTTCAGGGCCATCCAGACGATGGCGCTGGTGATCACCACGAACGCACCGACCGCGACGATGCCGATGATCTGCACCACCAGATCGCCGCCACCGAAGATGCCGACCGCCAGGGTGCCCCAGATGCCGGCGACAAGGTGGGCGGAGATGGCGCCCACCACATCGTCGATCTTCAGCTTGTCCAGCAGCGGCACGGCGATGACCACCAGACAGCCGCCGATCGCCCCGATGATGATCGACAACAGGTGGTTGGTCAGATCCGGCCCGGCGGTGATCGACACCAGGCCGGCAATGGCGCCGTTCAGGGCAAAGGTCAGGTCGACCCGCTTGTACAGGATCTGTGCCAGCAGCATCGCCGCCACCACGCCGCCGGCCGCGGCCAGGTTGGTGTTGGTGTAGACGATGGCGATCCAGGCCGCGTCGGCCGCCGAGCCCAGGGCAAGCTGCGAGCCGCCGTTGAAGCCGAACCAGCCGAGCCACAGGATGAAGGTGCCCAGCGTGGCCAGAGGCAGGTTGGCACCCGGCATCGGCGTGACCGACCCGTCGGGTCCGTATTTGCCGCGGCGGGCACCCAGGATCAGCGCGCCGGTCAGAGCCGCCCAGCCGCCGACCGAATGCACGATCGTCGAGCCGGCGAAGTCGCTGAAGCCCATCGCGTACAGCCAGCCCGAGCCCCAGGTCCAGGAGCCCTGGATCGGGTAGATGACGGCCGTCAGCACCACGACGAAGATCAGGAACGGCCAGACCTTGATCCGTTCGGCCAGGGTGCCGGAGACGATGGACGCCGCCGTGGCCACGAACACCATCTGGAAGAACCAGTCCGACATGGTCGAATAACCGGTGTCGAAGCCGGCCGCCAGGGCCGCCGCCATGTCGCCTTCTTCGTTGACGCCGAGCAGCACAAGTTCTTCGGCGGTCGGGTTATACAAGGTCCCGGCGATGCCGATATACCCGTTGAAGTCGCCTGGATACATCAGATCGTAGCCGATCAGGTAGTACATGATGCCGGCGATCGAATAGAGCGCGATGTTCTTCAGGCAGATCGCCGCAGTGTTCTTCGACCGGACCAGGCCGGATTCCAGCATGGAGAAGCCGGCGGCCATCCACATGACCAGCGCGCCATGCAGGAAGAAGGACAGGGTGTTGAAGATGTACTTGGTCTCCAGCGGCACGCCGGAGACGCCGTAGTCGACCACCGCGTCGGCAACCGCCTCCGCCGCCGCCTCGGCCTCCTGCGCCAGGCCGGGCTGGATCATCGCCAACCCGGCCGCGCCGGCGGCCCCGACCCCCAGGGCCAGTGTCTTCCAGTTGAGTACTCTCATTGCCTCACAATGCCTCCGCGTTGGTCTCGCCGGTCCGGATCCGCACCGCCTGGGAAATGTCCAGAACGAAGATCTTGCCGTCGCCGATGCGGCCCGTGTTCGCCGCCTTCTGAATGGACTCGACCACGCGCTCGACCATGTCGTCGGTGACGGCCACTTCGACCTTCACTTTCGGCAGGAAGCTCACCGAGTACTCGGCGCCGCGGTAGATTTCCGTTTGTCCCTTCTGCCGTCCGAAGCCCTTGACTTCACTGACGGTCAACCCTTGGAGGCCCAAGGAGGTCAGGGATTCCCGGACCTCATCGAGCTTGAAGGGCTTGATGATGGCCATGACCAGCTTCATCGCGGATCCCTCTGTTGTTTTTTGACTTGCCGGTGCCGCAGTTGCCTGCGGACACGGCACCCGTTTGCCGCACCGCGGCGGCCCGGAACGCTGGGCTTCAAGAACTGTGCCGAATTGTCGCTTGAACCGTTTCGCCAGCGCTGTCAGGGGGTTGTCGCGATGCTGCGAGTGCGAAGGAATTCACGGTTTCGACATATTGCTGAAAAAATATGCAAGAACCGGGAATTGCCCGAACGCTGGGCGGTTTCCGCGGTGCCGCACGCCCTGGACAGGGGCCCGGCTGCGTCCGATGGTTGCCACCCCATCCCGCGTTGCGCGGCGCATGGCAGTCGGCAGATCGATAGGAGCACCCATGGCCCAGAGTTCCGGTACGGCACCCGGTGCGGGCGATCTTCACACCCGGGTCCTGATCGTCGGCGGCGGCCTCAGCGGCATGACCCTGGCCGCCGCGCTTGGCGGTGCCGGCCTGGACACCGTCGTCGTCGACCGCGACCCGCCGGCCGTGCGGGTCGCCCCCGGCCACGACCTGCGGACCACCGCGATCGCCCTGGCGACCCGCCGGGTGCTGGAAGGGGCCGGGATCTGGCCCGGCGTTGCCGGCCAGGCCGAGCCCATTCTGGACATCCGCATCGCCGATGGCCGCGCCCCGGTGTTCCTGCATTTCGACCATACGGAGGTCGGCGACGAACCGTTCGGCCATATCGTCGACAACCGGCTTTTGCGCCAGGCGATGCTCGACCGGCTGTCGGAACTGCCGTCGGTCACCACGCTGGCGCCGGCCGCCCTGACCCAGATCCGCCATGACGGCGCCCGGGTGGACGCCACGCTGTCGACCGGGCAGACGGTGCGGGCCGAGCTTGTCGTCGGCGCCGACGGCAAGGGGTCGCTGGTGCGCCGGCTGGCCGGTATCCGGACCCGCGGCTTCACCTACCGCCAGAAGGCCTTCGTCTGCGCCCTGGGCCACGACCACCCGCATAACGGCGTCGCGGTCGAGCATTTCTTTCCCGCGGGGCCGTTCGCGGTCCTGCCCATGGGCGACGATGCCGACGGCACCCACCGGTCTTCGGTCGTCTGGAGCGACACACCGCGGCGGGCCGAGGCGCTGGCCAAGCTGCCCGAAGCGGCCTTCAACGCTGCCATCACCGCCCGTGTCGGGAACTGGCTGGGCGACGCCCGGGTGCTGGGCGCGCGCGGCGTCTATCCCCTGGGTCTGCAATTCGCCACCCGCCTGGCGGGGGATCGCCTGGCCCTGGTGGCCGATGCCGGCCATGCCATCCACCCGATCGCCGGCCAGGGGCTGAACCTGGGATTGCGCGACGTCGCCGCCCTGGCCGAGGTGGTGATCGACGCCGCCCGGCTGGGCCAGGACGCCGGCAGCCGGGACGTGTTGGACGCCTACGAGCAATGGCGCCGGTTCGATATCGCGGCGATGATGGCGGCCACCGACGGGCTGGTCCGGCTGTTCTCCAACGCGCTGCCGCCGATCCAGCTTGCCCGCGACATCGGCCTGGCGGCGGTGGGCCGGATACCGCGGGTCAAGGCGTTTTTCATGCACCACGCCATGGGGACCCAGGGCCGGCTGCCGCGGATGGTGCGCGGCGAGGCGCTGTAATCCGGCCGACGGATCAGGCCACGCCGTTCGTTACAACACCGGCGCTGGATCACGCTTTCCCCTTCGATCCATCGCCAGACCCGGACTTGCCCCCGCCCGAGCCCTCGGGTGGGGGCCTTTTCATGGGTGCGGCAGCGCTCCCGGGATCCGTCGCGACGACGTGACAGCGATTGTCGGGTCTGTGATGGGGCTGTGTCGGGGCGGGCGCCTAACCTCGCGGGCACGGGCGGGCCGGTTATCGGGCCGGCTCGCCCTGAACGTCCCGAGACCCTGATGGAGGGAACCATGCTCCGCACGGCACAGGCCGCCCTGGCGGCCGTTGTTCTGTTGTTCGCGGCACCGGCACTGGCCGGGCCGCAATTCGTCACCGGCGTGAACGGCTACGACGTCGTGTCCTATCAGTCCGGCGAACCGACCCGTGGGCTGACTTCGATCACGCATTTCTGGAACGGCGTGACCTGGCTGTTCGCCACGGAGGAGAACCGCGATCTGTTCGCCGCCGATCCGGAAGCCTATGCGCCGCAGTTCGACGGCTACTGCGCCTTCGCTGCGGCGCTCGGCTACAAGGCGCCGGGCGACCCGGCGGTCTGGGAAGTCGTCGACGGGCTTCTGTACCTGAACGTCAACGAGCAGGCGAAGTCGGTCTGGCTGCAGGACATTCCGGGCAACATCGCCAAGGCCGAGGAAAACTGGCCTGGCCTGAACGCCATCTAGCTTCAGTTGCCGGCGGGTCCGGGCGTGCCTGGCCCGGACCCGCCGCGCGCGGTAAGGTGCCCGCCTGCTCCCCAACCCCATGGGATCGATGGCGCCGCCCGGCCGCATCGTCTGCCTGACCGAAGAGACGGTCGAAACCCTTTACCTGCTCGGTGAACAGGACCGCGTGGTCGGCATTTCCGGCTACACCGTCCGGCCGCCCCAGGCCCGGCGCGAGAAGCCCAAGGTCGGCGCCTTCACCACGGCCGACCTGGACAAGATCGAAGCGCTGCGCCCGGATCTGGTGCTGGCGTTTTCCGATTTGCAGGCGGACATCGCCGCCGGCCTGATCCGGCGCGGTATCGCCGTCCACGCGTTCAACCAGCGCCGCCTCACCGGCATCCTGGAGATGATCGAAACCCTGGGTGCTCTGGTCGGGGCGGCGGATCGGGCGGCGGCACTGATCGCCAGGCTGACCGATCACCTGGCAGAAGTCGCGGCTGCCGGACGCGACTGGACGCGCCGGCCCCGGGTGATGTTCGAGGAATGGGACGATCCCCTGATCGCCGGCATCGGATGGGTTTCGGAACTGATCGGCATCGCCGGCGGTGAAGACGTGTTCGCCGACCTGGCACGGTGCGCTTCGGCGGCCGAACGGATCGTCTCGCCGGCCGATGTCGTGGCGGCGGCGCCCGACATCATCGTGGGGTCCTGGTGCGGCAAGCGCTTCGTGCCGGACCGGGTGCGCCGGCGACCCGGCTACGACACCGTGCCCGCGGTCAACACCGGCCATCTGTTCGAGATCAAGGCGCCGCTGATCCTGCAACCGGGTCCGGCGGCCCTGACCGACGGGCTGGACGCCCTGGCGCGGATCTTCCGGAACTGGGCGGCAGCTTCCGATCTTTAGGGTGCGGTCGGCTTCGGGCCTTCCCGGGGACGGCGGCTCACGACGTCGCAAAAGCACGACCCCCGTACCGATCGGGTGCGGGGGCCGGCAATCTCACGGACAAGGACGCGTCAGACGACGCTGTCCACCCACTGATAAAGCGCGCTCTTCTGCAAGGCGCCGATCTTGGTCGCCGCGACCTGGCCGTCCTTGAACAGCATCAGTGTCGGGATGCCGCGGACGCCATACTTCATCGGCGTGCTCGGGTTGTCGTCGATATTGATCTTGGCGACGGTCAGCGCCGTCTCGCGGTCAGTCGCCAGGTCTTCCAGTGCCGGGGCGATGGACTTGCAGGGGCCGCACCATTCGGCCCAGAAATCCACAAGCACCGGCTTGTCGGCATTCAAGACGTCGGTCTCGAAGCTGTCGTCCGACACGGGTTTCGTGGTCATGTGGCTCCTCGTTCTGTTAAGGCCGGCATCCGGTCTCCAGGATGCGGTGGGGCCGACTGGTCATATCAAGATTAGGGGTCGTGTGACGACCGATTCAAGGGAGGGGTATCCTTGGGGCGTGGGCGTCCAGCGTGGCGTCGGGCAGCAGCATCCAGTGCGGGCCGTCTGTCCACAACAGCGCACAGCGCACCTCCCGCCCCGGATACAGGCCGCTGACGGCCTGCCGATAGGCCGCCATCTGTGCCAGATAGGCGGGGGCCACGTCGGCCAGGCGCCGGGGCGGCGGGCGGTTGGTCTTGTAGTCGACAATGGTGACCTGCCGGTCGCCCACATGCAGCCGGTCGATCTGGCCGGACAGGATCTGGTTGCCGAGTCGCGCCACGATCGGCACCTCGGCCCGGCTCCCCGGGCCGAACACGGCGGCAAGCTCCGGCGCCCGCAATACCGCCATTACCTCGTCCAGGATCGCCGTCTGCTGGTCCGGGGTCAGCCCGTGCACGGGCGCTGAAAGGTGCCGTGCCGCGGCTGCAGCCCAGGCCTCGGCTGGCAGGTCCGGCAGCGTCTCCAGCAGCGTGTGGATCAGCGTGCCCCGCCGGAACCGGTCGCCTTCGTCATCGCCCAGGGGCGAACGCACCGTCGGTTCCGCTTCGCTGGGCCGCGACGGGGTCAGCGGCCGCGGCGGGTCGGGCTCGTCCTCCGGCGGGCGGCGCGCCCAGTCCGGCAACGGTTCGGACGTCAGGGCGAGCGGCGTCGGCGCGTCGGGTCGCGGCTCTGCGGTCTGGGGGATCCGGTAGCGCCGCACCGGCCCGGTGGCCGTCTCGACGACGCGGGTATCGGCAAGCCGGCGGAACCCGGCATCGATCATTGCATACCAGCAGTCCGCCGTCGGGGTCCGGGCGCCGTGCCAGCCGGCGACGACCAGCCGGTCCTCGGCCCGCGTCAGCGCGACGTAGAGCAGGCGCCGGTGCTCGCGCGCTTCGGCCTCCCGCCATTGCGACAGGGCGTCGATGAACAGGTGGTCGCGGCCGGCCCTGTTGGGCGCCCAGACCGGCAGGTCGGGATCGCCCTCGGTGGTCCAAAGGACCGGCGGCACCTTGCCGGAGGCCGACCCCCGGCAGGTGTCCGGCAGGATGACGACCGGCGCCTGCAAGCCCTTGGCGCCATGGACCGTCATCAGCCGCACCCGGCCGCCGTCGCCCGCATCCTGGTCACGCTTGACCGTGCCTTCCCCGGCCTCCAGCCAGGCCAGGAAACCCTGCAGCGAAGGCGGCTCGGTCCGGGCATGGTCCAGCGCCACCGCCAGCAACTCGTCGAGCGGCTCCTCGGCCTCGGCGCCCAACCGGCCCAGCAGGGCGCGACGGCCGGATAGCGGGTCGCCCGGGCAGGGCGATGCCAGCACGCCGGCGATCAGATCGAACGGCGATACGAAGTCCGCCCGACCCAGCAGGTCCGACAGCCAGCCATGGATGGGCGCCCACTCGGCTCCGGTTTCTGCCGCCGCAGCCAGGGCGCGCCAGAGCGTGCCGGTGCGTGCGTAAGCCAACTGGAACAGCGCCTCTTCATCGATGCCGACCAGTGGGCTTTTCAGCAACTCGGCCAGGCTCAGATCGTCTTCCGGCAGCAGCAGGAACCGGATGAGCGCCAGCAGATCCATCACCGCCATCTGCTGGGTCAGCACCATGCGGTCGGCCCCGGCAACCGGGACGCCGGCGCTTTTCAAGGCCCGCACCAGCTCGTCGAACAGGCGGTCGCGCTGGCGCACCAGGATCAGGATATCGCCAGGCCCCAGTGGCCGGTCGCGCGCGGGGAGCGTTTCGCCGGTGGCGACCCAGTCCCGGATGGCGGCGGCGATCCGCCAGGCCAGCCGGGCCGATGGCGGTTCGGTGCGGGACTGGCTGTCCGGGGGGTCCCAGGGATCGATCGGGTCGGTATCGACCGGTGCCTCCAGGTCCCAGATCTCCACCTGGCCCCCCTGGCCGCGGCGGAAGCTCACATGCTGCGGTGGCCGGTCCGGCGGGGCGACGCCGTCGCGCGCGCCCGGATCGGCGAACACCGCGTCGACCAGATCCAGCACGGCGCCGGTGGACCGGAACGACACGAACAGGTCGACCTCGGTCCAGCCCAGCCCCGCGCCGGCCACCCGGTCGGCGAACCGGTGCCGCTGGACCCCGAAGGCTTCCGGATCGGCCCCCTGGAACCGGTAGATCGATTGCTTCTCGTCCCCGACGGCGAACACGGTGCGCGGGGCCGGCTCGTCGCCGCTGCGCGCGCCCTGGCCGGCAAAGAATTCCTCGGTCAGGCGATCGATGATCGCCCATTGCGCCGGGTTGGTGTCCTGCGCTTCGTCGACCAGGATGTGGTCCAGCCCGCCGTCCAGGCGGAACAGCACCCAGGCGGCGACGTCCGGGCGGTTCAGCAGCTCCAGGGTCCGCTGGATCAGATCGTCGTAGTCCAGCCATCCGGCCGCCGCCTTGGCTTGGCGGTAGCGCGCCGACAGCCCGCCGCCAACGGTCAGCAAGGCGCCGGTACGCCAGGCGCTGCGTGCAGCCAGGCGGCGCCAATGGACGCGCAGCACGCGGCTGGCCTCGGCGGCCAGGATGGCCTCGGCCTGCGGCATCTGTTGCTGCACCGATTTGGTGCACAGCCTTTGCCGAACATCGCCTGCCTCCGTCAGGAACTGATCCCGATAGGGGGCGAAGGCCGCGGTTCGGCCGCGACTGTCGAGGGCCAGCCAATCCGTCAGAACCCGACCGCGCTCGGCATCCGTCTTCTTGTCGCTCGCCAGCAGCGCGCCCGCCGCCATGCGCAAGCCGGCGCCGTCAATGGCGGTATCCGCGCAAGCCGCGGCCAGCACCGCCTGTTCGTCCTCGTCGGGTCGCAGGCCGAAGCGATCGCGGAGCGCTGCCCGGACGCCCGCCATCGAACCGCAGCGCCCGATCAGCTCGGCCAGCCGGTGCTGGATCGACAGGATGGCGCCCACCAGCTCGCCGAACCCCTGGTCGCCGACCTCCCGGGACAGAATCGCCAGCGCGTCGGCTTCCGCCGGTGTGGGATCGCGCAGCAGCCCGGTCCGGGCCTGCTCCAGCAGTTCGGTCTGGGCGCGGGCGTCGATCACCGCGAACTGGGGCGGCAGGGCGGCCTCCAGCGGGAACCGGCGCAGCAGGGACTGGCAGAACGCGTGGACCGTCTGGATCTGCAGCCCACCTGCCGCGTCCAGCACCCGGGCGAACAGCCGGCGCGCCTCCCGCTGGCGGGCGCTGCTGGGGGGCTGGCCGGTCAGACCGGCGAGCTGGTCGGCCAGGTCGGCGTCGGTGGCCGTGGCCCAGAAGGCCAGCGTGCCGTTGATCCGGTTGGCCATCTCGGTCGCGGCCGCCTTGGTGAAGGTCAGGCACAGGATGCGGTCGGTCGGTGTCCCGTCCAGCAGCAGGCGCAACACCCGGTCGGTCAGCACCTTGGTCTTTCCGGTGCCGGCCGACGCCGCCACCCAGGCGGAGTCCGCCGGGTC
>JANQIU010000316.1 GCA_028281985.1 Alphaproteobacteria bacterium
GACCCGCCCTGCTGGCCCGCGCCGTCCTGGACGCGCTGTGCCGGCTGCACGGGGTCGGGTTCACCCGGGCGGCGCAGGGCAACCTGTTCGGCCTGCCCGCCGACCTGCTGCCGGACGACCTGGCCGGCTTCGACATCGACGGGTTCCTGGCCGGCCTGGCGCCGCTGGACGGCGTGGCCGCCCGGCACACGGTCGGCCTGGCCGATGCCCTGACCGAGGCGGAAGCGGCCGCGCTGCCGGCCGCCGATCTGCCCGGCGACGACCTGCCGGTCAGCCTGGAAGGCGCGGTGGCGCGCTACGGCCACGACCATTTCAAGATCAAGCTGTGCGGCGACGCCGCCGCCGACCTGGACCGGCTGGCCGGCATCGCCGCGGTGCTGGACCGGTTGCCGCGCTATGCCACCACCCTGGACGGCAACGAGCAGTTCGCCGATGCGGAAAGCTGCGTCGCGCTGATCGACCGGCTGCGCGCCGACCCGCGCCTGGCCCGGCTGTCGGCATCGATCCTCTATCTGGAACAGCCGATCGCCCGGGCCGCGGCCCTGGACCGGCCGCTGGGCGCCCTGGCCGAGCGGATGCCGGTGATCATCGACGAAAGCGACGCCGACCGGGACAGCTTCCGCCGGGCCTGGGCGCTGGGCTATCGCGGGGTCAGCGCCAAGGCCTGCAAGGGCCTGTACCGCTCGCTGATCAACGCCGCCCGGTGCCGGCGGCTGGGTGCCGGCGCCTTTCTGTCGGCCGAAGACCTGACCACCCAGGCCGGGCTGGCGGGGCAGCAGGACCTGGCCATCGCCGCGCTGCTGGGCCTGGGGCATGTGGAGCGCAACGGCCACCACTATGCCGGCGGCATGGCCGGCGCGCCAAAGGCGGAAGTGGCGGCGTTCCTGGCCGCACATCCCGACCTGTACGCGCCGCAGGGCGACGACCTGCGGCTGATCATCCGGGACGGCCGGATACGGCTGGGATCGCTGGACGGCGTCGGCTTCGCCGCCGGCGCGCTTCCCGACACCGCGGCCCTGCGGCCGCTGGCGCATCCGGCGCCATGACGACCTCCTGAACCGAGACCCCGGAGACTGGGCAGAATGGCGGACAGGCGCATCGGCATCATCATGAACGGCATCACCGGCCGGATGGGGATGAACCAGCATCTTATCCGGTCGGTGCTGGCGATCCGCGACCAGGGCGGCGTGCCCGGTGCCGGCGGCGACCGGTTGGTGCCGGACCCGATCCTGGTTGGCCGCGACGCCGGCAAGCTGGAACGCCTGGCCCAGGCCCACGGCGTGGCGCGCTGGACCACCGATCTGGACGCCGCGCTGGGCAATGCCGACGACACGGTGTTCTTCGACGCCGCCACCACCCAGCTGCGCGCCGGGCTGCTGAAACGGGCGGTGGCCGCCGGCAAGCATGTCTATTGCGAAAAGCCGGTCGCCGAAACGCTGGACGATGCCCTGGACCTGGCCCGGACGGTCCAGGCGGCGGGCGTGAAGAACGGCGCCGTCCAGGACAAGCTGTTCCTGCCGGGCCTGCGCAAGCTCAAGCAGCTGATCGACGCCGGCTTCTTCGGCCGCATCCTGAGCGTCAAGATCGACTTCGGCTATTGGGTGTTCGAAGGCGACTGGCAGCCGGCCCAGCGCCCTTCCTGGAACTACCGCAAGCAGGACGGCGGCGGCATCATCCTGGATATGATGTGTCACTGGCGCTATGTGCTGGACGGGCTGTTCGGCCCGCCCAAGGCGCTGACCTGTCTGGGCGTCCTGCACATCCCCGAGCGCTGGGACGAACACGGCCGCGCCTATCCGGCTACGGCCGACGACGCGGCCTATGCCATCGTCGAGATGGCCGACGGCCCGGTCGTGCAGATCGGCATGAGCTGGTGCACCCGGGTGCGCCGGGACGACCTGGTGACCTTCCAGGTCGACGGCACCCACGGGTCGGCGGTGGCCGGGCTGACCGACTGCCATATCCAGCACCGGGCCGCCACGCCGAAGCCGGTGTGGAACCCGGACCAGGAACAGACCCTGGACTTCTTCGGCGACTGGCAGGCGGTGCCCGACCGGCTGACCCATGAAAACGGCTTCAAGCTGCAATGGGAGGCGTTCCTGCGCCATGTCGCCGACGATGCGCCGTTCCCCTGGACCATCGCCGAGGCGGTGAAGGGCGTGCAGTTCGCCGAGCTGGCGCTGCAGAGCTGGCAGGAACGGCGCTGGCTCGACATTCCGGCGCTGGCGGTCTGATCGCGATGGCGGACCTGCTCCTGCCCGCCGCCGGTGGCCGGATCGAACGCTACGCGCCGGGGCCGCCGGCCGACCTGCCGGACGGCACGCAGGCGCCCGGCGCGTTCAACCGGGTCGCCTATGCCGCCGCCCATGTGGTGGCCGACCCGCTGGCCGACATCGATCCGGGGGCCGGCACCGCGGTGGACTGGGACCGCACCATCGCCTATCGCCGGCATCTGTGGCGCCTGGGCTTCGGCGTTGCCGAGGCGATGGACACCGCCCAGCGCGGCATGGGCCTGGACTGGCCCACCAGCCTGGAGCTGATCCGCCGGTCGCTGGACGCCGCCCGTGGCGAGGCCGGCGCGGCGATCGCCTGCGGCTGCGGCACCGACCACCTGGACCCGGCGGACGCGCGCGGCATCGACGACGTGATCGCGGCCTATGAAACCCAGGCCGACGCCATCGAAGCGGCCGGCGGGCGGCTGATCGTCATGGCCAGCCGGGCGCTGGCCCGGGTTGCCGCCGGGCCTGCCGACTACCGCGCCGTGTACGACCGGGTGCTGTCCCAGGCGCGCGAACCGGTGATCCTGCACTGGCTGGGCGACATGTTCGATCCCCAGCTTGCCGGCTACTGGGGTACCGACGACCTGGGCGCGGCGATGGACACCTGCCTGGACATCATCACCGCGCATGCCGGCAAGGTGGACGGGATCAAGATCTCGCTTCTGGATGCCGACCGGGAGATCGCCATGCGCCGCCGGCTGCCGGCGGGCGTTCGCATGTACACCGGCGACGATTTCAACTACCCGGCCCTGATCGCCGGCGACGATCAGGGCTACAGCGACGCCCTGCTGGGCATCTTCGACCCGATCGCGCCGGCGGCCTCGGCGGCGCTGGCCGCCCTGGCGGCGGGCGATACCGGCCGCTATGACGCGCTGATGGCGCCGACGGTGCCGCTGTCCCGGCATGTGTTCCGGGCGCCCACCCGGTTCTACAAGACCGGGGTGGTGCTGCTGGCCTATCTGAACGGCCACCAGGACCATTTCACCATGGTCGGCGGCCAGGAAAGCGTCCGCAGCACCTTGCATCTGGCGGAGCTGTTCCGGCTGGCCGACCGGGCCGGGCTGCTGGCCGACCCGGACCGGGCGGCAGCGCGCATGGCGACGGTCCTGGCCGTGCGGGGGATCGGCGCATGACCGCACCGGCCGCCGCCACGACGCCAAGCCCGCTGACCGACCTGTCGCGGCTGTCGATCAATACCGCCACCACCCGGCAGCAATGGGGCCTGGAACAGGCCGTTGCCGGCTATGCGGCCGGCGGCGTGCCGGGGATCGCCGTCTGGCGCGACCAGGTCGCCGATTGCGGGCTGGACCGGGCCGCCAGGCTGATCCGCGATGCCGGGTTCACGGTCACCGGGCTGTGCCGGGGCGGCATGTTCCCCGCACCGACCGAGGCCGGCCGCCGGGCCGCCATCGACGACAACCGCCGCGCCATCGAGGAAGCGGTGGCGCTGGGCGCCCGGTGCCTGGTCATCGTCTCCGGCGGCCTGGCCGACGGCTCCCGCGACCTGGCCGGCGCCCGCGCCATGGTGCGCGACGGGTTGGCCGCCATCCTGCCGGAAGCGCGCGCCGCGGGGCTGCCGATCGCCATCGAGCCGCTGCACCCGATGTATGCCGCCGACCGGTGCTGCATCAACACGCTGGGCCAGGCGCTGGACCTGTGCGACGCCCTGGGGCCCGGGGTCGGCGTGGCCATCGACGTCTATCACGTCTGGTGGGACCCGGCGCTGGAGGCGCAGATCGCCCGGGCCGGCGGCGCGGACGGCTCCGGCGCCGGGCGTATCCTGGCCTTCCATATCTGCGACTGGCTGGTGCCGACCACGGACCTGCTGCTGGACCGGGGCATGATGGGCGACGGCGTCATCGATATCCCGCGGATCCGCGGATGGGTCGAAGCCGCCGGCTATGACGGGCTGTGCGAAGTCGAGATTTTCTCCGCCGCCAACTGGTGGCAGCGGGATCCCGAAGAGGTGGTGAGCGTGTGCGCCGAACGGTTCCTGGAGGTTGTGTGACGGTGGCGCGCTGATCATTCCGGCATGCTACGGTGGCATGTCGGATCCGGCCCCCGACCGGGGCCTCGCGGAACAGCGACAACAAGGGGGAGGTCACCCATGCGATACAGCGTACTCCTGACGGCCGCCGGCGCGGCCATCCTGGCTCCGGCCATGGCGGCGGCCCAGTGGGAGCCCGACCGGCCGATCAATATCATCGTCCCGTGGTCGGCCGGCGGCTCCACCGACCAGATCACCCGGGTCACCGCACCGCTGCTGGAAGAGGAGCTGGGTGCCAGCATCGTCGTGGTGAACCAGCCGGGCGCCTCCGGCGCCATCGGAACCCAGGCGGCGCTGGACGCCCCGCGCGACGGCTACACCTGGACGGCGAACGCCATCGCCAACAACGCCAACTACACCGTGACCGGCCAGATCGAGGACACCTCGATCGACGACTATCACATCTATCTGTCGATCGCGAACGTGCCCGTCGTGGGCGTTCCCGCCGACAGCGAGTTCGCCGATTTCGGGGCGCTTCTCGACGCCTTCGGCGACCGCGGCGAGGACATTACCGTGGCCACGGCCGGCGTCACCTCGTCGGGCGGCACGGCGATCGCCACGCTGGGCGGCCATGTCGGCTTCGACTACCGCATGGTCACCTATGACGGCGGCAACCCGGCGGTGATCGCCGCCGCCTCCGGCGAGGCCATGGTCACCACCCAGCTGGCCAGCGAGCAGGCCGAGATGATCCGGGCCGGCCGGATCCGGGCGCTGGCGGCGCTGACCGACCAGCCGCTGATCATCGAAGGCATGGAGCCGATCCCGCCGATCACCGAATGGATCCCGGACCTGCCGGTGGCGCCGGACTATTTCGGCATCTTCATCCCGGTCGGCGTGCCCGACGAGGTGGTGGAGACCATGGACCGGATCTGGGCCGAGCGGATCGCCAGCGCCGACGAGATCGCCGAATACGCGGCCAACCGTGGCGCCATCTTCGCGCCCTCCTTCGGCGAGGAAGCCCGGGCGCGGGCCATGCCGATCGTCATCGAGGAGGCCTGCGGCCGGGTCGGGCGCGGCGAAGCCGTCAACGACCCGAGCGTCATCGGCATCGACTGCGCGACCAAGACCGAAGTCGGCCGGTAACCGCCGGTTTGCGTGCGGCGGGGCACCCGCCCCGCCGGACGCCCCGTTCCCCAACAGCGCGAGGCCGTTGCCATGGGCCCGAAAGCCATGTCCCGGGCCGATTTCTATACTGCCATCCTGCTGATCGCCCTGGCGTCGGCGGTGATCGTCGGGTCCTTCACCATGGACCGGCTGGAAGTCCGCCGCATTCACCCGGCCAGCGCGCCCGGCGTGGTCCCCGGCCTGCTGGGCATCGCCCTGCTGATCTGCGGCGTCATGCTGTTCCTGCGCGCCGTACGGGCCGGCGGTCACCGGTCGCTGCCGGCCGGTGCCAACGCGGTCCACTGGCTGTCCGGGCTGGAGGCCCGCCGGCTGGGGCTCACCGCCGGGGTCTCGGTCGTGTATGCCGCGCTGTTGGTCGGCTGGCTGCCCTATCAGGTCGCCACGATGATCTACGTCTTCGTCATGGTGGTCGGGTTCGAACGGATGATGGAGGCCGATCGCCCGCCTTGGGCGCAGTCGGTGATCGTCGCCGCCATCCTGGCCGGGGCCGCCGGGTTCGGCGTCGGCTGGGTGTTCGAGGAACTGTTCCTCGTCCGGTTGCCATGAGGGTGTGATGCCGGGCCTCGATTTCCTCGACCAGTTACCGGCCCTGCTGGCCGGCGGCTTCGCCCATGTCCTGACCTGGGAATCGCTGTTGAACGTCGCCTGGGCGACGCTGCTGGGCATCGCCATCGGCAGCATGCCGGGCCTGACGGCGACCATGGGCGTGGCGCTGCTGGTGACGCTGACCTACCGCATGGGGCCGGACCAGGCGATCCTGGTGCTGATCTGCATGTATGTCGGTGCGATCTATGGCGGCAGCCGCAGCGCCATCCTGCTGAACATTCCCGGCACACCGGCAAGTGCGGCGACGTCGCTGGACGGCTATCCGCTGGCCCGGCAGGGGCGGGCGGGATACGCCATGGGCCTGGCCACCTCCGGCTCGGCCCTGGGGACGCTGATCGGCGTGGCCTGCCTGGCGGTGGTGGCGCCGCTGCTGGCCGAATTGGCGTTCAATTTCAAGACCTACGAGTATTTCTGGCTGGCGCTGTTCGGCATCGTCATTTCCGGCACCCTGACCTCGGCCGACGATCCGCTGAAGGGCTACATTGCCGGCATCCTGGGCCTGCTGGCGGCGATGATCGGTGCGGAAGGACTGCACGGCTTCTACCGCTTCACCTTCGGCGAACCGGCGCTGGCCGGCGGCATCGGCCTGATCCCGGCGATGGTCGGCGCTTTCGGCTTTGCCGAGATCCTGACGGTCATGAAGCGGCGGCTGTCGGCCCAGGTGATCGGGTCGGTGGACCGGGTGCTGCCCAAGGGCCGCGACCTGTGGCGCTACCGCGGGACCATCGGCCGGTCCGGCGTCATCGGCACTGCGGTGGGCGTGATCCCGGGCGTTGGCGAGGATATCGGCGCCTGGGCCTCCTATGCCGCGGCCAAGCGCACCAGCCGCGAGCGGGACCAGTTTGGCAAGGGCTCCATGGAGGGCATGACCGCGGCGGAAACCGGCAACAGCGCCGTGGTGCCGGGCGCGCTGATCCCGCTCCTGACGCTGGCCATCCCCGGCTCGGCGCCGGCGGCGGTGCTGTTGGGGGCGCTGTTCATCCACAATGTGCGGCCGGGGCCGACCATCATCGTGGAGGACCCGCAGTTCATCTACGAGGTGGTCGCCATGCTGGTGCTGGCGACGCTGGCGATCACCGTCTACGGCCTGTCGCTGACCCGGCTGCTGGTCCTGGTGCTGCGGATCCCGCGCGAGCGCCTGATGCCGCTGGTCTATGTCTTGTGCGTGATCGGGCCGTTCGCCATCACCCAACGCCTATTTGACGTGTATGTGATGGTTGTGTTCGGTATCGTAGGATTCGTCCTCCGGGAGATGAAGTACCCGATGGCGCCGCTGGTGCTGGGACTCATTCTGGGAGAACTCCTCGACAAGAGCTTGCGTCGGGGGCTGGTCCTGTCGGATGGCGATCTGTCGCCCTTCTTCACCCGTCCCATCAGCCTGGGGTTGTGCCTGATCACCGTGCTGACCATCGTGTTGACCATACCGGCCTGCAAATCGGCGCTGGGGCGGCTGTTCAGGCGGCAGCCCACCGGTGCGGGGACCTGACGGGCTGGCCGCCGACCGCCGAAACGGGGGGCGTCCCGGATCGCGGACCCGCGATCCGCAGGCGACGCGCGCCCGCATCCTGCTGGCCGCCCGCGAGGAGTTCTGCGAGCGCGGCCTGGATGGCGCCCGGATCGACCGGATCGCCGACCTGGCCGAGGTCAACAAACGGATGCTGTACCACTATTTCGGCAACAAGGAGGGCCTGTACACCGCCGTTCTCGGCGATGCCTATGCCGAAATCCGCCAGGGCGAGCGGATGCTGCAGCTCGATCAACTGGACCCGGAAGCGGCGATGGAGCGGCTGGTCCGCTTCACCTTCCGGCATTTCCTGGAGAAGCCCTGGTTCATCCGGCTGCTGACAACCGAGAACCTGCACCACGCCCGGTTCCTGAAATCACTGTCCGGCATCAAGGACCTGCATTCCCCGCTGGTGCGCCAGATCGACGATATCCTGCACCGCGGGTCGGAAACCGGCGTGTTCCGCGGCGGCGTCGACCCGGTGCAGCTTTACATCTCCATCGCCGGGCTGGGGTACTTCTATGTCGGCAACCGCCACACCCTGTCAGTCATCTTCGCCCGCGATTTGGGCCAGACCGCGCCGGTCCAGGAGCGTGAGGCCCATGCGGTAGACATGGTGCTGAGCTTCCTGCGGTACGGGGTGTCGGCCACCGGGAATACCGGGCCGGGGGCGTCGGCGTAAGTCCGGCAGTCGGACGGTCCCGGCACCAAATCCAAAGCGGTTAAGCGGCTGTTAGGCATGGCCGGCCCATTCTGGCGGTCAGCGGTACAAGCAGCGGCGCGCCGGCGGTCGGTCGGGTCGTCGGAGCGACGACCCTGGCTGACCAAGGCTTGCGCATGAAGCTGATCATCCAGATCCCCTGCTACAACGAGGCCGAGACCCTGCCGGCCGCGCTGGCGGACCTGCCGCGGGCGATCGATGGCGTGGACCAGATCGAGACCGTGGTGATCGACGACGGCTCGACCGACGGCACCGCCGAGGTGGCGCGGCAGGCGGGCGTGGACCACGTCGTCCGGCACCGGAACAACCAGGGCCTGGCGCGGACCTTCCGAACCGGCCTGGAAACCTGCCTGGGCTTGGGCGCGGACATCATCGTCAACACCGACGGCGACAACCAGTATGCCGGCCAGGACATTCCCGCGCTGATCCGGCCGATCATCGAAGGCCGCGCCGATATCGTCATCGGCGATCGCCAGACCGCCGGCATCGACCATTTCTCGCCGATCAAGCGGCGGCTGCAATGGCTGGGCAGCGCCGTGGTCCGGCGTCTGTCGCGTACCGACGTCCCCGATGCGGTCAGCGGGTTCCGCGCCATTTCCCGCGAAGCCGCGCTGCGGCTGAACATCATCTCGCCCTTCAGCTACACCATCGAGATGGTGATCCAGTCGGGCCGCAAGCGCATGGCGGTCGCCTCTGTGCCGATCCGCACCAACCGGGTCGAGCGGCCCTCGCGCCTGGCCAGCAGCATCCCCGCCTTCGTGCAGCGGTCGCTGACCACCATGGTGCGGATGTACATGATGTACAGCCCGCTTAGGACCTTCTCGCTGATCGGCCTGGTCCTGTGCCTGATCGGGATCCTACCGATCGGCCGGTTCCTCTACTTCTATTTCTCGGGCGACGGCGGCGGCCACATCCAGTCGCTGGTCCTGGGCAGCGTCAGCCTGGCCATGGGCTTCTTCGCCTTCCTGATCGGCATGCTGGCCGACTTGGTGAACTTCAACCGCCACCTGATCGAGCTGACGCTGGAGAAGGTGCGGGCGATGGAGTTGGACCGGGAAAAGACGGACGGAGTGCCGGCTAAGGCGATCGATATACTGATGGAACGCCGGGCAGGCAAAGCGCGGATTTCGGCCACCGGCACGTAACAGAACGCAGCGGTGATCGCTTGTCCGGCGCTGTAGGGGGATCCGCCCGCTCCGTCGACTGCCGGATGTTAGTCGAGCGCCGGAAGCCGGCTATATCGTTCTATCTGTTCCAGGATCATTGCTCGGGGGTTCGCTCCGGCGTCGACCGCCCGGTGCCAAGCCGCCGTCCACCCAGTTGCATCGGCAATGTCCAGGCGCGCCCGCCAACCGATGGTGCGGCGTGCTAGACTGGCGTCCAGATTGAGGGTTCTGGCTTCGGCGAAGTCCACATCCGCTGCTTGATCCCAGCCGCTGTCACCATTGCCCCAAGCCCGATTGAAGGCTTCAACAACCGTCCGTACCGGCACTACGGATGTCGCGGGCGGCGCGAAGTTCAGCGTTGGCGGAACGGATTCCCGGGCTGCGCGTTCGGCGAACATGAGATACCCGCAGAGCGGATCCAGGATGTGTTGCCACGGGCGGGTGGCGTTGGGGCTGCGCAACACCAGTCTACGGCCTTCGGCTTTGGCTCGCAGGATGTCGGGAACCAAACGGTCGGCCGCATAGTCGCCGCCGCCGATGACATTGCCGGCACGCGCTGTGACGATCGCCGGCCGGCCACTGCCAAAGCTTTGGCGGTAGGCATGGGTGACGATCTCCTGGCAGGCTTTGGACGCGCTGTAGGGATCCTTGCCGCCCAGAGGATCGTCCTCGCGATAGGCTTCACCGGTGTCGAGATTGCGGTAACACTTGTCGCTTGTGACGACCACGACAGCCCTCAAGCGATTGGCATTAAGCCGCAGCGCTTCCAGCAAATGCGCGGTGCCCATGACATTCGTAGACAAGGTCTCGATCGGTGCGTGGTACCCGCGGCGTACAAGGGCCTGCGCCGCGAGATGGAACACGACTTCCGGGGAACAGGTGTCGACGATCCGCGCAACGGGTTCCGCATCACGAATGTCGGCTTCGTGTGATGCGATATCGGGGCAACCGCCGATACGCGCATTGAGGGACGCCGGCTCCGCCGGCAGAGCCACGCCGGTGACCCTGGCCCCAAGTCTGGTGAGCCAAAGGGCGAGCCAGGTCCCCTTGAAGCCGGTGTGACCGGTGATGAGAACCCGCCGATCGCGCCAGAACGCGGTGTCTATTCCCAGAGCTTCCACGGTGCGCGCCCGCTCTCCCACAGACTTTGTAGCTGGTTCTTCTCCCGCAGCGTATCCATCGGCTGCCAGAAGCCGTCATGTCGGTAGGCGTTCAGCTGTCCTTCAGCGGCCAGGCGTTGGAGCGGATCCCGCTCCCAGACTGTGTCGTCGCCCTCGATGTAATCGAGCACCGCATGTTCGCAGACAAAGAAACCGGCGTTGATCGTTCCTGTCCCGGCGGGTGGTTTCTCCAGGAATCGGGTAACCCCGTTCTCGTCATCGACCTCCACCGTTCCAAACCGACCGGGCGGCGACACGACGGTCATCGTGGCAAGCTTGCCACTGGCCTTATGGGCTTGGATAGATCGGGCGATGTCTACGTCGGCAAGGCCGTCCCCATAGGTCAGGCAAAACTGGTCTTCGTCCTTGAGAAACCGGCCGACGCGTTTCAGACGTCCGCCCGTCATCGTCTCCAGGCCAGTGTCGACGACATGGACGATCCATGGTTCAGCCACGTTGCCATGGGTGGTGATCGTGTTGTTGGCAATGTCGACGGTCACGTCGAACTGGTGCATGAAGTAATGACAGAAGTACTCTTTGATCTGATATCCGCGATAGCCGGCGCAGATGATGAATTCATGGATTCCATAGTGGGAGTAAGTTTTCAGAATGTGCCAGAGAATCGGGTTTTCGCCGATATCTACCAAAGGCTTCGGCCTCAGATGCGACTCCTCGGAGATGCGTGTGCCGAATCCGCCAGCCAGGATGACCGCTTTCATGCTGCCCCCACTCCAACAGCGCTCGTCGTGAAGGTGCGCCGTCGTGTTGTCGATCGGTACCCGGCAATCGATTAAGGCCGGGTCAACTTGATGGTCCTGTTTACCCGTGCGGCGTGCCCGAACACCAACGAGACCCCATCGTCACACCTTGTGCAGATATGCGTTCGGCCAGCCAGTGATCACACGGTCGAGCCTGCTCTCGTTGAACTGCCAAGCCGGTGAGACGATCCTGAAATCGGTGTTGTCCTTGACGAAGTCCTCCGCCGCATTTGCCGGATTGTCGGTGACCCATTCAGGCTTTCCGCGCGGCGTATCCGCTACCTCGCGCATCACGCCATCTGTGCAGATCAAATAGCTTCCAGTAGTCACCAGCGGACCATACGCGTGCAGTTCTTTGGTGACATGTTCGTAACTGTGGTTGGAGTCGAGAATCACGAGCACCGTGTCGTCGGAACTAATCCGGCTTCGCACCTTCGCCAGCGTATCTTCGTCGACAGAGTCGCCTTCTACCAGGTGGATCATTGGCGCCAGGACATGGGCCTCGATAGCGGCTCGGTTATGTGGACGGATCTCAATGTCGACGCCGATTACTTCGCGTCCCCAACCCATACCCTTCATCAAGCTTGCTGAGTAGACCAGCGACCCGCCGTGGGCTACGCCGGTCTCGATAACGATATCCGGCTTGACCGTGCACAGCACTTCCTGAAGCCGTACCATGTCTTCCGGATGCTGGATGATCGGCCGTCCCATCCACGTGAAGGTGTAGGAGTACTTCTCGTTCCAGCTCACCTTCATCCAGAGGTCGGAGAGTATCTCGAACCCGGTCTTGCCGTAGAGAGGCGTGCTCGTGCCGCCGTCGACTTCAAGCGTTCCCGACTCGGTGTCAATGATGATCTTTGTCATCGACGGTGCTCTCTCCAGCCTGAAGTGCTCGATAGTTCGCGAGAACGTTTGCTAAGCCATCATCCAGCGGAACGGATGGCCGCCAACCCGTTTCAAAGCGCAGCCGGGTGATGTCGGCAACGATGCTGTCTGGGTCGTGCGTTGCACGCGGCTTAGCGCCAAGCGCTATGCGTCCGCTTCCGCCGACGAGGTTCCGCATCTGCGCGGCAACCGTCTGAAGGCTGACGCCCACACCCGTCCCCACATTCACCGGCCCGGTGATTGTCCCGCGGACGAGCGCGGTAACGGCCCCCGCGATGTCGCGTACGTGGATGAAGTCGCGGACTTGCCTTCCATCGCTCATCTCGAAGGTGGCATCGGCGGCCAGTTGAGTCGCCAGGCTCGGGATGAACTGTTTGATTGGCGCGCCGGGCCCGTAAGGAAAGAACAGTCGCGCCCATGCGGCTGTGAAGCCGTGCACCTCTGCCGCTGCCATCAGGGCCAGCCCCGTCGCGGCTTTGCACCGGCCGTAGACCGAAGATGGGAGGCATGGAGATGCCGTTTCGTTCAGTGGTTCCCGGCCGAACGCGTACTCGCCGCAAGTGCCAATGCCAATGGCGCGAAGGCCGCCAGCTTTGCCGAAGGCATCGAAAAGCTGGAGGCTTGCCGAGAGCATCTTAAGGTTATCAGGCGCTCCCCAGAACTTGCCGTGCTCCACGTACCAGGCGGCATGGACCAGGTGGGTCGGAGCCACGCGTCGGATCACTTCGGATACCATGTCCGGATCTTGGAGGTCGCAACGATGCCATATTCCGGTCCTGTCCGGTCGAGGCGGGCGGCGCGACATGCCATGCACCTCGAACCCGGCTTCAGTCAGCGCATCCCAGCATGCACTGCCGATGAAGCCGGTGGCGCCGGTGAGCAGTAGCCGACCGCCGTTGGTAAGGTTGAAGTCGCCGCTCACCTCAGTGTGTCCAGTCCGGCCAAGTGGCATCGCGGGCATTGACGACCGGGTTGTCGCACGGCCAGCGGATCCCGAACGCTGGATCATTCCAACGGACGCCGCGCGCCGCACTAGGCGTGAAGGCGTAATCCATCATGTAGAGGACGCTAGTATCGTCTGTCAGCGTGCAGAAGCCATGCGCGCAGCCAGGCGGGACCAGCAGGGCGAGGGCGTTCTCGGCCGAAAGCTCGATCGCGAACCACCTGCCTAGCGTCGGTTCGCCCGCACGCAGATCGACGGCGACGTCAAAAACCGCCCCGGCGACGCAGCGGACAAGCTTCCATTCGCCGTGCGGTGCTCCCTGATAGTGCATGCCCCGCAGGGTGTGGCGACGGTGACTGGTCGATATGCTCGCTTGATTCAGGGCGAACGCATGCTCCGACCGGGCGAAGTCGTCGACGCAAAAAACGCGAAAGAACTGGCCCCGCTCATCAGTGTGGATGGTCGGACGCACCACGGCCAGTCCCCGAAAGCCCGTTTCCTCCAGCGCTAGAGTCGGCATTCGGCTTGCCTCGCTCAGACTCGGTCGACGATGCGTGGTGCCGGGATGGGCACGATGAACCGGCCTCCCGCGAGAGTGTAGGCTTTCTGCTGTTCCAGGATTTCCTCCAGGAAGTTCCACGCCAGCAAAACAGCGAAGTCCGGACCTCGCTCATATAGTGCATCTGGTCCGACGATGGGCAGATGGGCACCCGGCATTAACTTGCCGCGTTTTGCTGGCGACCGGTCTGCAACGAAGTCGATCAGTTCGGCCCCGATGCGCGCGAAGTTGAGCAGCGTAGCCCCTTTGGCAGAGGCACCATAGGCGGCCACGGATTTCCCTTTGGCCCGAAGGCTGGTGATCAGTTCCTTTAGGCGGGCGGCAATGACCTGGGCCCGGTCACCGAAGTCCGCCAACCGATCTGCCGAGATCAGGCCGCTTTCCTCTTCAGCCAACAGAAGCTTGGTCACATGATCGTCGACCTTCTCCCGCTCGGGATGGGCGGCAAACACGCGCAAGGATCCGCCATGGGTCGGCAGGTGTTCGACATCAATGACCTGGAGGCCGTTCATCGCCATCAGACGCACCAGCGCCGTAAGCGAGAAGTAGCAGAGATGCTCATGGTACACGGTGTCGAACTCGCACTTCGCCACGAAAGTGCCAGCATAGGGGACTTCGAAGATCGCTACCCCGTCCGGCTGGAGCAAATGTGCCACGCCAGCCACAAAACTGTGCAGGCTCGGTACATGCGCAAGAACGTTGTTGGCGTGGAACACCTTGGCTTTACCCGTTTCGCCAACGATGGTCCGGGCGGTCTCCAGACCGAAGAACGCAACACGGGTGCGCACACCGCGGGCGTCGGCTGCAGCGGCGACATTGGCCGCCGGTTCGATGCCAAGGACCGGAATCCCCTTGGCCACGTAGTGTTGCAGCAAGTAGCCGTCGTTGCTTGCGGCTTCCACCACCAAGCTGGTGCCGTCTAGATCTTTCGTTCGGATAAGCTTGTGGGCCAGATCTCGCGCCGCCGCGACGAAGCTGGGCGAGTTCGACGAGAAGTAGGGGTAGTTCGAGAACAGAATCTCAGACCGGATCGTCTCCCGGATCTGGATCAGGCTGCAGTTCGGGCAGAATACCAAGCTCAGCGGATAGGTCCGTTCCGCAGCCGTCGGTTTCGCCGATGGCAGAAGCGCATTTGCCAGCGGCGTCTCGCCGTAGTCGAGTACCGGGCGTAGCCCATCGGCGCCACATAATCGGCAGTCGGAGGAGATGGTCAAATCCTCGTTGCTACTCATGCTGGC
>JANQIU010000001.1 GCA_028281985.1 Alphaproteobacteria bacterium
AAGCCGCCCTGGGCCGGGTGGCGGCGACGGGCGGCCCGCAACGGCGCTACTTCACCGATTGGGTGGTCGACATGGTGCCCGACTATGTCGGGGCCGGTGCCGGCAACGTCACGGTTCGGACCAGCTTCGACCCCGCATTGCAGGCGATCGTCGACGCGGTGGCGGCCGAACACATGGCCGATCATCCGGGCTTGCAGGTCGCGATCGTCGTCATGACGCCTTCGGGGTCGGTCCGCGCGCTGCTGGGCGGCCGGGACTACGACACCAGCCAGTTCAACCGTGCCGTCCAGGCGTTGCGCCAGCCAGGGTCGGCCTTCAAGCCGCTCGTCTACCTGGCGGCGCTGGAACAGGGCTGGCATCCGGACAGCCCGATCACCGACGCGCCGCTGACCGTGGCCGGCTGGTCACCGCGGAACTTCGCCGGCCAGTATCTGGGCGAAACCACCCTGACACCGGCCCTGGCCCGGTCGTCCAACACCGCCGCCGTCCGGCTGCTGGATGCAGTGGGCGTCGATCCGGTCCGATCACTGGCCCGGGAGATGGGGATCACCCACGACCTGGTCGGCGACCTGTCGCTGGCGCTGGGCACCAGCGAGGTGACGCTGATGGAACTGACGGCCGCCTACGCCGCCCTGGCCAATGGCGGGCACGGCGTCTGGCCGACAGCGATCGAGCGGATTACCGGGCCGGATGGCGCCGTCGCCTACGAACGGTTCGGCGGCGGTCCCGGCCCGCTGGTCGATCCCGCGATCGCCGGCGCGATGAGCCGCATGCTGTCGGCCGTTCTGACCGACGGCACCGGCCGAAGGGCGGCCCTGGACCGGCCGGCGGCGGGCAAGACCGGCACGACCCAGGACAATCGCGACGCCTGGTTCGTCGGCTACACCGCCGATTACGTCGCCGGTGTGTGGATCGGCCGCGACGATGCCGGACCGATGGAGGACATCACCGGCGGGACCCTGCCGGCGGAGATCTGGCACGACATCATGACCCGGGCCCATGCCGGATTGCCGGCAAGGCCGCTGCCCGGTACCGACCTTGCCCTCCCGGCCATGGCCGTCGCCGACGCCGGTGCCACCGACGGCATCGACGATCTGCTGCAGCAGATCCTGGGCCAGTAGGTCAGGGTCCCGATGCAGCGCAACAGGAGCCCCAACGCATGCTGCAGATAAGGCCGGCCCAGGAGCCGGACACCGAAGCGCTCCTGCAGGTCGAGCGTGCGGCCTTCGGGACGGAAGAGGAGGCGGACCTGGTCCGCAACCTGCTTGCCGACCCGACGGCGCAGCCGCTCCTGTCCTTGCTGGCCGTTGAGAGTGACCGGGCCGTCGGCCACATCCTGTTCACCGCGGCGGGGATGGGTGACACGCAAGCAGCCCTGCTGGCGCCGATGGCGGTGGTGCCGGACGCCCAGAACCGGGGCATCGGCGGCAAGCTGATCGCCGACGGCCTCACCCGGCTGGCCGACACCGGCGTCGCGCTGGTCTTCGTCCTGGGCCATCCGGGCTACTACCCCCGCTACGGCTTCCAGCCCGCCGGCCGGCTTGGCTTCGACGCGCCCTATCCGATCGCCGAGCGGAATGCCGACGCCTGGATGGTCCAGGCCTTGCGTCCCGGCATCATCGGCACCGTGCGCGGCACGGTGACCTGCGCCAAGGCGATTGACCGCCCTGAATACTGGCAGGAGTAGGGAGCGACCGCACGACCCACCGCCATGCCTGGAAGGCACAGGCGCACCCTTGGTCCAGGTAAACCTCAGCCTTTGGCGCAAAGCGCGCCGGATCGTCACCCTCCACTACCAGTCGGCGAGTACACGTGTACCTTTGGCCCACCGGAAAGCCAGGGATGCCGACCATGGATTACGCGATTGCCGGCCTTGAAGCGCGCGAGATCCTGGATTCGCGGGGCAATCCTACCGTGGAGGTCGAGTGCACGCTGGGCAGCCATGTAAGTGCCCGGGCGGCGGTTCCTTCCGGCGCATCGACCGGATCGCGGGAGGCGGTCGAGCTTCGCGACGGCGATACCGGCCGCTTCGGCGGAAAGGGCGTCCTGACGGCCGTTGGGCACGTCAACGGCATCATCAACGACACCCTGGTCGGCCGTGACGCGCGGGACCAGGCCGCGGTTGACGAAGAGCTGATCCGGCTGGACGGAACACCCAACAAGGCCAGGATGGGCGCCAACGCCATGCTGGGCGTCTCCCTCGCGGTGGCCCGCGCGTCGGCGACCGCCGCCCGGCTGCCGCTCTATCGGTATCTCGGCGGCCCCGGCGCCCGTCGGCTGCCGGTACCGATGCTCAACATCATGAACGGCGGCGTCCATGCCCGCTGGCAGGGTGCCGACTTCCAGGAATTCATGATCGCCCCCTACGGCGCCGACAGCTTTCGGGATGCGATGCGATGGGCCAGCGAGATCTATCAAGCACTGCGGTCGGTGCTGATGGATGCCGGACACCATGTCGGCGTCGGTGACGAAGGGGGCTTCGCTCCCAACGTCACATCAAACCAGGAGCCGCTGGAGTTGATCGTCAAAGGCATCGAAAAAGCCGGCCTCCAGGCCGGCCGCGACGTCGGAATAGCCATAGATCCGGCATCGAGCGAGTTCCACAACAACGGTCTCTACAACCTTCGTACGGAAGGCCGCGCCTGCTCCTCGGAAGAGATAGTCGACTACTACGCGACACTGGTCGACGCCTTCCCGATCTGTTTGATCGAAGACGGACTGTCCGAAGACGACTGGACGGGTTGGCCCATGCTGAACGATCGACTTGGCGGCGTGGTGGAACTGGTCGGCGATGACATCCTGTGCACCAACCCGACGATCATCGCTCGCGGCATCAGCGAGAGCATCGCCAATGCCGCGCTCATCAAGCTCAATCAGATCGGTACGCTGACCGAGACCATCGACGCCGTGAGGATGTGTCACAAAGCCGGCTGGGGTACCTTCGTATCGCACCGATCCGGCGAGACCGTGGACAGCTTCATCGCCGACATGACCGTTGCTCTTGATTGCGGTCACCTGAAAACCGGCGCCCCCGCCCGTGGGGAGCGGGTCGAGAAGTACAACCAGCTTATGCGGATCGAAGATCATCTCGGCCAGGCGTCGCTTTATGCCGGCAAGCACGCCTTCTCACGGCCGGTACGTTTTTGACCGACAGCGCCGGTCCATTTCCGGCAGGAGCCTGAAGGACCGATGACCATCTGCCGGCACCAGCCAGAATAGGCGGTTTCCGTGAGCCAAGGCCGAAGGCAGGATAGGCCCAGCAACCGGTTCACGGGCTATCCGAGATGAGCACTTACGCGACCGAAACGATCACCGCCTACCGGCAGATCACCACCGCAACCCTGACGACGGTCCTCCTGAAGGAAGGCCTCAGAAACATCTGGGTCCGGGGCTCGATCCCGCTGCGGCCCGATCAGGAGCGCGTGGCCGGGCCGGCCTTCACGCTGCGGTTCATACCCTCGCGCGAGGATCTAGCGACCCCGGAATCGTGGTCGTCGCCGGTGTCGACCCGGACGGCCATCGAGGCGATGCCGGAGGGCAGCATCGCGGTGGTCGCGGCCGATGGCTGCACCGATGCCGGCGTGTTCGGCGATATCCTGTGCGCGCGGATGCAGGTGCGGAACGTGGCCGCCATGGTGACAGACGGGGTTGTCCGCGACCTGGCGGGCGTCCTGGACACCGGTCTGAGCGTCTGGGCCGGCGGCACCGCAGCTCCGCCGTCGGTCGCCGGATTGACCTTCGTGAACTGGCAGGAGCCGGTCGGCTGCGGTGGCGTTGCCATCTTTCCCGATGACCTGATCGTCGCCGACCGGGATGGCGCCGTGGTCGTCCCGGCCAAGCTCGTCGACAAGGTCCTGGAAACGGCACGGGAACAGGAAGCGCTGGAGGGCTGGATCATCGACGAAGTCAGGGGCGGCGCCTCACTTCCCGGCCTGTATCCGCCCAATGACGACAACCGGCGTCGCTATCAGGCGTGGCGACGGGATCGGGGGTCATGACCCGGGCGGTGCCCGTACATCGTTAACTCAGATCGGTACCCTGGACTTTCAGCGGCGCCACGCAATGTCAGGACGCGCGGTGCGAGCCCGCACCGCTCCCCAACGCCAGGGACTGCAAGCATGAGGATACTCGTCGAGTGGCGCGTCAAGGAGGACGCGGACATGGAACAGATCGGCAAGCGCCTCGTCGAGGCAGAGCGGTTCGCCTGAAGGATGTATCTCCGCGACCAATATGAGAGCGACATGCCGGCGCCGGCGATCTCCGTTCTGGAGATGGACAGCGTCGAGGCGGCCAACGCGGCGCTGGCGGAACTGCCGATCATGAAGGCCGGATTCCTCGATCCGGAGGACTACCCGCTTCGCCCATTAAGGCACTGGGAAGTGCCGTTTCACGACGACGAGAAGACAACCTGAACGATGGAACGCCCGTCCGCCCGCATCGTCGCCACACGCGAACCCCATCGCGCGGGCGGATGATGGTCGAGATCGACCACCTCTTCGTGTTCGTCGAACCGGCAGGGCCGCAGATCGCCGCACTGCAGCGGCTTGGCCTAGTCGAAACCTACCGCAGGCGGCACGCGGGCCAGGGCACGGCGAACGCCTGCTATGCCTTCGACAACCTGTATCTGGAACTGCTCTGGATAACGGATGAGCGCGAGGTCCGGAGCCCGGCGATCCGACGGACCGGACTGTACGAGCGCTCGAACTGGGCATCCGGCGACGCCAGTCCCTTCGGCATCGCCTGGCGCGAGACGCCCGGCGGCACCCGCTTCGACATGCAGACCTGGGACTTCACGCCGCCCTATCTGCCGGCCGGACTGGCCATCTCGGTATCGGTCGACAGTGACGACCCGCGCCAGCCGTTCCTGTTCCGGTCGCCGGGACACTCGGCCCCGGCGGATTGGCCCGCCGACCGGCGCGGCGACCTGCAATCGCGGGCGGGACTGGGTGCGGTCACCGGCATCACGCTGGTGATGCCCACATCGGCGCCCATCGGCCCCGGTTTGCTGCGGCTGCAGGAACAGACGATCCTGACCGTCCGGCAGGGCGACCAGCGGTTCGCCACCGCCTTGCTGGAGGTCGGGAAAACGGACGGCTCCGGGCACAGCACGATCATCCTGCCGGCCTGTACCCTGGCATAGGTCAATCCCCGGCGGGCATCGCCAGACCTTCGAGCACGGTTAGTGCGATGCGCACCATGTCCTGCACCGCGTCCAGGTCGCCATAGGCACGGTGCAGGACCGCCATGCCCCGGGACGTGCCCAGATAGAACCGGGCCAGCGCGATCGTATCGGCGGTCGGCGGCAGATGTCCGGCGGTGCACGCCCGGTCGAGGGTTTCACGCAACGCCGTTTCCGTCCGGAGGAAATGTGCGCGCACCAGCTCCGACGGAGCCGCATCCCGGCCACCGCACTCCAGCGCCGTCTGGCACATCAGGCAGCCCGGCGGATTGGCCGGATCCGCCATCCGGCGCACATGGCCATCGAGGAAACCGGCAACGGCCCGCACGGGATGGGGCGCCAGCAGCGCCCGGCGGACCGGCACGCCCTGGACCTGCCCATAGTGGTCCAGGGCACGGAGCAGCAGTTCCTCCTTGCCGCCATAGGCGTGATAGAGGCTGCCGCGCTGGACGCCGGCCGCACTGGCCAGATCCGCCATGGAGGTGGCGCCATAGCCGTCACGCCAGAAGACGGTCATCACCGCATCCAGCAGTGTCCGCTCGTCGAACTGTCTGACCCCGGACACAGTCGGGCCTCCACGTGATCCTCACGCATCGGTGATGCGGTGTTCTTGCAAAACCAACATCCCGCATCTTTGACACCAATGTCAAACATCCCATCTGCATCGGCATAAGGGCCGGGATCGGCCGCACCGCCTGCAAGGAGTTCAATCGATGAGCACCGTCCGTGAAGCAGACGCCGATGCCG
>JANQIU010000016.1 GCA_028281985.1 Alphaproteobacteria bacterium
CGCTAAACCGCACCCACCCGCAGACGCCGCCCCGCCGCCGAAGGAACCGAGCGATGACCTTGACCGATCTTACGACAGCGGGATGCGACGTGGACCTCGATCTGATCTATGCCGGGCCGGACAACCTGTGCGGCCGACCGCTCTACCGGCGATCGGTGGCGTATCTGCATGCGGATGCCGCGGCCGCGCTTGCCCGCGCCGCGGCGTTGGCCCGGCCGCTGGGGTTGCGCTTGTGCGTGTTCGACGCGTTCCGGCCCGCCGCGGTCCAGCGGGCGCTGTTCGCCGTCCTGCCCGATCCCCGCTACCTCGCCGACCCGCAGGTCGGGTCCACCCATACCCGCGGCGTGGCGGTGGATCTGTCGCTGTCCGAGGGCGGGGGCCTTCTGGACATGGGGACGGCGGTCGACGACATGCGCCCGCAATCGCGGCACGGCGACACCAGCCTGCCGGCCGGTGCCCAGCGGAACCGGCTGCTGCTTCGCGGCCTGATGCACTGTGCCGGCTGGGAACCCTACGAGCCGGAATGGTGGCACTACCAACTGCCGCTGGCCGACCGGTATCCCTTGCACGAGGACGTCCCGGGCGGCCCGGCGCTGGCGGTCGGCTGACCGCCGTCGGCGCTGACCCGCTTGGTCAGATCGTTGCCGGCGCAGCCGGGGCACCCGGTTCAAGGCGGGCATCGTCGAAGCCCTGCAACTCGTTGGTCCGGATGACGCGCCGGATATAGGCGATGTACTCGTCGCCCAACTCGGAATAGGCGTCCAGCCCGCCGATGAGGTGGTAGCCGTCGGGCTGAACCCCTTCGGCCCTCTGCTGCGCCCGCAACGCCCGGAAGTCGCCATAGGCCCGGTGGTAGTTCAGGTTGTGCACATAGGCTTCGACGGAATCGAACAGGGACTCGTACGCCGCATACTGGCGGCCGTCCCGCGACGGCACGCCGTCTCCGCGGGTGGTGATCATGCCGAACAGGGCGTTGGCGTTGGTCGCCAGGGCCGACCGGCCCCAGCCGCTTTCCACCGCCGCCTGTGCCAGGGCCATCGACGGTGGCACCACGTCGACCCGCAACAGCAGTTCCGCCAGCACGGCGTCCATGTCGATCGGATCGTCCAGCCCGACAGCGTAGTCCTCCGCCACATAGGTGACGAAGGCCAGATCCTCCAGGGACAGCATGTCGCCGCCGTTGCGGCGCGCACGGATGTCCTCCAGCCGCGCCCGATCGGCCTCGATCTCCTCGTTTACCGTCAGCATCGCCGGCAACAGCATGCCGAAGAACACCGCCTTGCGCTGGTTGACGCTTGCGAGGTCGTCCATGTCGCCCGGCACGTCGGCGACCAGGAGCCTGGGGACGCTGGAGCCGTCGTCCCGGACCTCGTGGACCGAATAGCCGATGGTCTCGAATGTCGTCGCCAGGTCCAGGGCGCTGGTGACCTGCAGCACTTCTTCCGATGTCTTGTCGATCGGCGGCGTCCCGACAAAGGCCGCCGAGGCATCTGCCCCCAGGCCCAGATCCGCCAGCGCATCGGCGCGCACCGGCTCATCGACGGTGCCCTGCAGCAGGGTAATGTCCAGGCCTTCGACTTCCGCCATCGCCCGGTCCTGGGCGGGCGCCAGGGCGGCCGCCAGCAGCCCCAGCGCGCAGGCGGCGCCCCATCCGGCGGCGCGGCTGCGTTCGGGTCGTGGCGACGGCGGTGCCGGGGGCTGCGGCCTTGATGTGCCAGATTTTTTCATTGGTCCGATGCTCCGTCGGCGGAACACGATCCCGGAACCGGCCCAAGCCGGTCCCGCGAAGTGATGTGAAGGGTTGAAGTGGAAGGAGCGGAGGCGCCGCCTCACATGGCCGCGCGCACTTCCGTCACCTCGGGGATGTAGTGCCGCAGCATGTTCTCGATGCCGGCCTTCAGCGTCATCGTCGAACTGGGGCACCCGGCGCAGGATCCCTGCAGATGCAGGAAGACCACGCCATCCTCGAAACCCTGAAAGACGATGTCGCCACCGTCCTGCGCCACCGCCGGGCGGACGCGGGTCTCCAGAAGTTCCTTGATCTGGGTGACGACTTCGTCGTCGTCATCATCGTCGGCCGACGCGGCCCCGGCCGTTTCCGTCAGGATCGGCTTGCCGGAGACGAAGTGCTCCATGATGGCGCCGAGGATCGGCGGCTTCAGCAGGTACCATTCCTTGTCGTCGGACTTGCTGACGGTGATGAAGTCCGATCCCAGGAACACGCCGGTGACGCCCTCGACCGTGAACAGCCGCTCCGCCAGGGGCGAGCGGTCGACAGCCGCCGTGGCGTCGGCGAAGTTCGCCGAGCCGCTGCCCAGGACGTCGCGTCCGGGCAGGAATTTCAAGCTGGCGGGGTTTGGCGTCTGCTCGGTTTGAATGAACATGGCCTCCTCCGTCGCAGTTAGAGTTGCAGCGTGAGGCCGCCGTGCGCTTCACGCCATTTTGCCGAAATCTGACACGATTGTGCCGTGGATCAAGCACAGCCGCCGCATAGGCGCCATGCCCAGACTGGTTATCTTTGCGGAGTCCCCCCAAATCTAGCGCTCACCGCGCCGGTCCGGCAGGCGCCCGCAGCCGCCGGTCCAAGTGACTAGTTGTGATCGCCACGGCCCCTTGTCCATGTCTTTGCACGCCAGTCGTCGTTTTTTTGCCGCCCGGGAGCTGGCCGACTGGCTGGTCGCCGAAGGCCGGCTGGCGGCGGATGCCGAGGCGCTGGTGGCCGGGTTCGGCGACGGATTGCGCCGATGCGGTGCGCCGGACGACCGCCTGGTGGTAACGATGCCGGTGCTTCACCCCCAGTTGCGCGGCTTCACCCTGGAGTGGCGACCGGACCGCGCCGGTGTCCTGCGCACGCCCCGCGACCGGAGCGTTGCCACCCAGTCGGCCTATCTGAGCAGCCCGATCCACCAGATCCAGGATCTGGGTGTGCCGCGGATCCGGCACCGCCTGTCCGGTCCCCTGCCTACGCCGGCGGTGCCCGTGCTCGAGGAGTTGCAGGCCGAAGGCCTGACCGATTACGCGGCCCATGCGTTGACGCTGTCGAGCGGCCAGCGGATCACCGCCAGCTATGCCACCCGGGATCCGCAGGGCTTCGACGGCACCGACATGCTGGAGGCCATCGAACCGGTGCTGCCGCTGCTGGCGATGGCGCTGGAGCCGCACATGCACCGGCGGACGTTGCGGGAACTGCTGGAGGTGTATCTGGGCCGGGAGGCCGGCCGCCGGGTCGCCGACGGCGATGTGGAACGCGGGACCGGCGAGGTCATCCGGGCCGTGGTCTGGCTGTGTGACTTGCGGTCGTTCACCGCGCTGGCCGACCGGCTGGCGCTGCAGCCGCTGATCGCGGTGCTGAACCAGTCTTTCGAGATCATGGGAGACGCGGTGACCGCGGGCGGCGGCGACATCCTGAAATTCGTCGGCGATGCGGTGCTGGCGATCTTCCGTCTGGACGGTGAACGGCCCGACGCCGAGGTGGTGCGGGCCGCCTGTCTGGCCGCCGTGAAGGTGCAGGACGAGCTGGGGCGCCTGGAAATCCCGCCGGAAAGCGGCTTTCCGGGCCTCGGTGCCCGCATCGCTTTGCATGCTGGCGAGGTCATGTACGGCAATGTCGGTGCGGCCGGTCGGCTGGATTTCACGGTCATTGGCCCGGCGGTGAACCTGGCGGCGCGCCTGGAACGGCTGGCCCGCGACGTGAAGGAAGCGATCGTCGCCTCCGACACGCTCCACCGGCTGTGCGAGGCGGATAGCCTGATGCGGCCGCTGGGGAACTTCACGCTTGCCGGTGTGGCCGATCCGGTTGCGGTCTATGCGGTGCCGACCGATCTGGCCGGGCTGTCCGCCAGCAGTTGACGGGCGCCGCGGCCCGGCCCGCGGTCAAGCCAGCGCATCGATCTCGTCCGGGGACAGGCCGCCGGGCACGATCGTCAGCGGAATGCGCATCCGGCCCATGCCCTTGCCGGTCAGATACTGGACCAGCGGGCCTGGTCCCTCCTTGCCCGGGTTGGCACCCAGCACCAGGATCGACAGGGTCGGCTCCTGCTCGATCAGCTTCATCATCTCGTCGCGCAGGTCGCCTTCGCGCAGATGCAGAACCGGCAATGTACTGGTCAGTTCGATGACGTCCCGGGCCACCCGCTGCAATAGCTGCTCGGCTTCCTGGCGGCGTTCCTCACGGATCACCTGCTCCACCGCCATCCAGTGCTGGAATTCCGCCGGTTCGACCACCCGCAGCAGGGCGACCCGACCGCTCGTGTGTTCGGCGCGCCGGCACGCAAAGCGCAGGGCCGCGCGCCAGTCGTCGGTGTCGTCGATGACCACCAGGAAGATCCGGATCGGCTGGGGACCTTCCGCGGCCCCGGTTGCTTCGGGCGCATCGTTCATCGGCATTCCCTTCCTCACGGGTGCCCGGCGGGCGGCGCGTCAGCGGCGCCGGAACACCATGCCGGCACTCCACCCGGCGAACACAGCTACGACAATGGCCGCAAGACCGTACGCCGCCGCGTGCTGGCGAGAAAAGGCAAAGACGAGATTGCCGAAACCGACCTTGTTCACCGCCAACGGTGTCGTCTGGGCGCTGACCACTTCACCGTCCTGAAACAACAACACGTTGATCTGGTAAATACCGGTCGGAACGTTAGCGGGAAACGACACCGTCGTCCGGAACAGTTGCTCGCCCAGAAAGGCGACATGCTGGGGGGCCCGCGAGTAGATGCCGGCGGTCTGCTTGTTGCGGATCAGGGCGCGGCGGAACACCGTATGCTGAAGCGACCCCTCCAGCTCCGCATCCGCCGGGCGCAGCCTCAGGTGATCGAGCCCGACCCCGTGGCGCTCCAGGACCGGCCTGTCGGCAATATCCTCCAGCGGCCGGTTGCTGGCGAACAGGTAGAAGCTGGGAACGTCGTCGAAGGCCATCGACTGGGTGTTCATCCATACGCCCAGCGTGCGTTCCTTGCGGCGGACCACGACGTCCTGGGGCGGCCCCTGGACGACGACGGCGACGTCCCCCGGGCTGTCGACGGCCCCGAACAGCACCACCTCCGCCCCGGTGAAATCCGCCGACACCCGGATCAGATGGCTGGAAAGATCGGCGACCAGCGACTGTCCCTGGGCGGCGCGCATCAGCATCAGGGCGGCGCCGACCGCCAGCACGCCGACCACGGCGATCGCGGCGGCAGCGCCGGCCGCGCGCCGGTTGAACCGCCTGTATCCCGCGGGGCGTGTGGAGTGGGAGCGGTCGGCGGCGGTCATGGCGGCTCGGTCACGGTCAATGAGAACGCGTCGGTCGGCGGCGCGACGAGTTGCACCAGCATGTTGGCGCAGACCGCCAGCACCAGAAAGGCCAACAGCGCCCGCGAGGTCTCCGCGCGCAGCTTGCCGCTGGCCTGGGTTCCGATCTGGGCGCCGATGGTGCCGCCCAGCAGCAGCAGCAGCGCCAGGATCGCATCCACGGTGTGGTTCTGGTAGGCCTGCAGGAAGGTGGCGATGGCGGTGGAAAAGATGATCTGGAACAGCGACGTGCCGGCCACCATCGTCGTCGGCATGCCTAGGATGTAGATCATCGCCGGCACCAGGAAGAACCCGCCGCCAATCCCCATGATCGCGACCATCAGGCCGCCGATGGCGCCGATGGTGAACGGCACCAGGGCGCTGATGTAGAGCTTCGACTTGTCGAACCGCATGCGCAGGGGCAGGCCGTGCAGCGCCGTCCGCCGCCGCCGCGGCCGGGCCGGCCCGCCCGCCCGGCGCCGCCGCCACAGCGCGCTCAGGCTTTCCGCCAGCATCAGGGTGGCGATGACGCCCAGGAAGACGACGTAGGACAGATTGATCACCAGATCGATCTGGCCCAGGCGCTTCAACAGCCCGAACAGCAGAACGCCCAGGACCGTCCCGAGGCTGCTGCCGACCAGCATGACCATGCCCAGCTTCACGTCGACATTGCCGCGCCGCCAGTGGCCCAGGACACCGGAGACGGACGCTGCGACAAGCTGGTTGGCCTGGGTGCCGACCGCCACCGATGGGGGGATGCCCAGGAAGATCAGCAGCGGCGTCATCAGGAAGCCGCCACCGACGCCGAAAATCCCCGACAACGCACCGACGATCCCGCCCAGACCCAGCAGGACCAGGGCGTTGATGGACATCTCGGCGATCGGCAGATAGACGGTCATGCGCGGGGCCGCAACGCAGGCTGCGCGCGACCTTAGACCCGCCCGGCGAACCGGGCAAACGGCTTGTTTGTGAAGGGATTGCGGCGGATCTGCGGCCGCGCGCGACGATCGCGCCCCGGACCGCCGCCGGTCAGAGCCGGACCAGCCCCATGATCTCCTGCACTTCCGCCAGGATCGGGCCCGCGATGGCGCCGGCGCGGGCCGCGCCGTCCGCCAGAACCGCGTCGATATGGGCCTGGTCGCCAAGCAGCCGCTTGGTTTCCGCAGTGATCGGCGACAGGGTTTCCACCGCCAGTTCGGCCAGCGCCGGCTTGAAGGTCGAGAACGGTGCCCCGGCGTAGCGCTGCAGGATCTCGGCCGGCTCCGCCTTGTCCAGGGCGGCGTAGATGGTGACGAGGTTCAAGGCTTCCGGGCGGCCGTCCAGCTCCTCCAGCCGCTCCGGCAGCGGCTCCGGGTCGGTTTTCGCCTTGCGGATCTTCAGGGCGATGGTGTCGGCGTCGTCCGTCAGGTTGATGCGGCTGTAGTCCGACGGGTCGGACTTGCTCATCTTCGACGATCCGTCCCGCAGGCTCATCACGCGGGTCGCAGCACCCAGGATCAGCGGTTCGGGCAGCGGGAAGACCTCCCGGCCGTAGGTATGGTTGAAGCTGCCGGCGGTTTCCCGGGTCAGCTCCAGGTGCTGCTTCTGGTCTTCGCCGACCGGCACATGCGTGCCCTTGTACAGCAGGATGTCGGCCGCCATCAGCACCGGATAGGCGAACAGCCCGTGCACGGCGGCATCCTGCTTCTTGCCCGCCTTCTCCTTGAACTGGGTCATCCGCTTCAGCCAGCCCATCCGGGCGACGCAGGACAACAGCCACGCCAGCTCGCTGTGCGCCGGCACATGGCTCTGGGCGAACAGGATCGACCGCTTGTCGTCGATCCCGCAGGCCAGCAGCGTCGCCACCAGCTCGCGGATCGCCGCGCGCAGGCCCTCCGGGCTCTGGTTGGCGGTCAGCGCGTGCAGATCGACCACGCAGTAGATGGTCTCGAACTCGTCCCCCTGCAGGCCCACCCAATTGCGCACCGCACCCAGGTAGTTGCCCAGATGCATGTGGTCGGTCGGCTGGATGCCGGAGAAGATGCGGCGGGTGAATTCGGCGGACATGGCGGATCGCGGGGGCAGGCGTGCGGGACAGGCCGGCGGTTATCGCCGTGGCCCGGCGACGGGTCAAGGATGCTACCCGGAAGGCTGGCCCGGCAGGCTGGCCCGGCAGGGTGGCCGAACGCGGCGTGGCTTGACGGTGACGGCGGTGGCCCGCAGCGTCGCAGCCAAGCATTCGGGGAAGCTGGGGAGACATGGGCATGAGCCTGTCGGACGATGCGGTGCTGCTGCGGGTCTATGCCCGGAACGGGGACCGGCAGGCCGCCTTCGCGCTGGGCCGGCGCTACGCCAAGGGTGACGGGGCGCCGCGCGACCTGGCCGAAGCGGCGCGCTGGTATCGTCAGGCGGCCGATTCCGGGCTGCAGGCCGCCCAGGTGGAGCTGGGCATGCTGTATGCCGATGGCCTGGGCGTGCCCCAGGACTATGCCGAAGCCGGCCGGCTGCTGCGGGACGCAGCCGCGGACGGCAACGCGGTGGCCGGCGCGTTCCTGCGCAACCTGCCCGACCCGGCAGCCGGTGCCCCAGGCCCCGCGGTGAAGGGCGCCGAAGCCCCGCCCGACCCCGCCGAGGTGCCGGAACCGGTCGATGTCGACACGCTGCTGGCGCCGATCGACCGGCTGATCGGCCTGGATAACGTCAAGGCCGAGTTGCGGGCGATGACCGCGCTGATGCATCTGCGCCGGCACCGGCAGCTCCATGGCCTGCCGCTGCCCGTGATGTCGCTGCACATGGCCTTCACCGGCAATCCGGGCACCGGCAAGACCACCGTCGCCCGGTTGCTGGGCGATGTCTTCCGCGGCCTGGGGCTGTTGAAGAAGGGGCACCTCGTCGAGGTCGACCGGGCCGATCTGGTGGCCGGGGTCATCGGCCAGACCGCCGGCAAGGTGGCTGACGCCGTGGACCGGGCGCTGGACGGGGTGTTGTTCATCGACGAAGCCTACGCCCTGACCCGGTCGGGCGACGCCAAGGATTTCGGCTACGAAGCTGTGGACGCGCTGATCAAGGCGATGGAGGATCATCGTGACCGGCTGATCGTCATCGTCGCCGGCTACACCCGCGAAATGGAGGAGTTCCTGCGCGCCAATCCCGGCTTTCAGTCGCGGGTCGGCCGGGTGATCCGGTTCGCCGACTACGACGGGGGCGAACTGGCGCAGATCCTCGATCTGATGTGCGGCGATGCGCAGGTGACCTTGAGCGCCCCGGCCGCGGAGCGAGCGCGCCGTTTGCTGGACGACATGTTCGATCGCCGTGACGAGCGCTTCGGCAACGGCCGGGCGGTGCGCAACGTGTTCGAACAGGCCCTGACCCGGCAGGCGCAGCGGCTGGCCGACGTGGCGTCCCCCAGCAAGGCGCAGCTAACGGCCCTGGAGGCCGACGACCTGCCGCCGTTGCCGGCGGGCCCCCCGGCCGGTGCCGATCTGGAAACCCTGCTGGAACCGGTCGAGGCGCTGATCGGCCTGAGCGCGGTCAAGGCGGAAATCCGGCGGCTGGCCAACCTGATGCGGGTCCGCATCGCCCGCGGCGAGCGGGGCCTGCCAACCCATGGCGGCGCCAATCACCTGGTGTTCACCGGCAATCCCGGGACCGGCAAGACCACGGTGGCCCGGGAATTGGGACGGATCTATCGCGGCCTGGGTGTCCTGCGCCGCGGCCATGTCGTCGAGGTGGACCGGTCCGGGCTGGTCGCCGGCTATGTCGGCCAGACGGCCGGGCTGGTGGCCAAACAGGTGGACCGGGCCCGCGACGGTATCCTGTTCATCGACGAGGCCTACGGCCTGGCCCGGGGCGGCGGCCAGGACTTCGGGGCCGAGGCGATCGACACGCTGTTGAAGCTGATGGAGGACGAGCGCGACCGGCTGGTGGTCATCGCCGCCGGCTATCCGGGGCCGATGGGACACTTCCTGGACGCCAATCCGGGCCTGCGGTCGCGCTTCGGGCGGGTGATCGATTTCCCGGACTACGGTCCGGAAGACCTGCTGGCGATCTTCGAGATGATGTCCGGGAAACAGCAATACGTGCTGGATGACGACGCCCGGGATCGGGTTTCGGCCCTGCTGCAGGCCCTCTACGACCGGCGCGGCGCGGATTTCGGCAATGGCAGGATCGTCCGCAAGGTGTTCGAAGCCGTGCTGTCGGCGCAGGCCGCGCGGCTGGCCGCGACCGGCGACCTGGACGACGTCGCATTGACCGCGCTTCGGGCAGAGGATGTCCCTGCCCCCGACGATCCGGCCCCTTGGCTGATCTAACTCAAACAGGATGCTTCAGCGGCCGCGCCGCGCCAGCCGCCGCAGATCGTCCGGGCGGACGGCGCCCGTCAGCAAGGCGACGCCGAAGTAGACGGCGCCGCCGCCGGCGATCAGCACCAGCAGCAGCGGGGCGGCCAGAAGAATCGACCCGGTCAGCGCGTCCATCAGCGGTGTGGCCACGCTCACCAGGACCGCGGCCATGGTCAGCGCCGCCAGAAGCTGGCCCGACAGCCGGCGCGCAAGTAGCGGGTCGGGGGCGAACAGGCCGCGCCGATGCAGGACCCACGCCAGCAATCCGGCGTTGATCCACGCCGTCATCCCCGTCGCCAGGGCGATGCCCATATGCCCGATATCGGCCGGCAGGATCAGGATCAGCGAAACGCTGGCCGCCGTGTTCAGCAGCGTGCAGGCAATGGCGATCTTGACCGGCGTGGCGGTGTCCTTGCGGGCGAAGAAGCCGGTCGACAGGACCTTGACCAGGACATAGGCCGGCACGCCGATCGCGTAGGCCGCCAGGGCCAGGGAGGTGGCGCGGCTTTCCGCCGGGCCGAAGGCGCCGCGCTCGAACAGGACCGACAGGATCGGTACCGGCAGGACGATCAGCCCGGCGGCCGCCGGCAGGGCCAGCAGCAAGCCGTACTCGATCGCCCGGTTCTGGGTGGCCAGGGCCGTCCCGGGATTGTCCCGGTCGGCCACCTGCCGGGACAGCGTCGGCAGCAGCGCGGTGCCGATGGCGATGCCGATGACGCCCAGGGGGAGCTGATAGAGCCGGTCGGCGAAATAGAGATAGGTGATGGCCCCGGCCGGCAGGGTCGAAGCCAGGAGCGTGTCGATGAAGGTGTTGATCTGGATGACGCCAGCCCCCACCGCGGCCGGGGCCATCAGCCGCCCCAACTGGCGGATCTCCGGCGACAGCCGCGGGCGTGGAACCCGCAGGCGGATGCCGGCCCGCTGGCAGGCCCACCAAAGCCACAGAAGCTGGGCGATGCCGGCCGCCAGCACCCCCCAGGCCAAGGCATGGCCCGCCGTTTCCAGGACCGGGGTCAGGCCGACCAGCGCCGCGATCAGGCACAGGTTGAACAGGATCGGCGCCGCCGCGAAGGGTGCGAACCGGTCCAGGGCGTTGAGGATCCCGCCCATCAGCGACACGACCGAGATCGCCACCAGATAGGGGAAGGTGATTCGGGTCAGCTCCACGGCCAGCCCGAAGCTCTCCGGCCGGCCGGTGAACCCGGGCGCGATGGCGGTCACCAGGATCGGCATGGCCAGCGAGGCCAACAGGGCCAGCGGCAGCAGCACGGCCAGCATCACCGCCAGGGTGTCGGAGGC
>JANQIU010000079.1 GCA_028281985.1 Alphaproteobacteria bacterium
GCCCAGCGGTTGCACGGCGTCCGTCACGGCCGTCACGAAACTCTCCGGCGTGACGAGGTTGGACGGGGCGTTGGTCAGGTCGCGGGCCAGCGCGACGCCAGCGACCGAGGCGGCCATCGGCGCAAACGCCGCTTCCGCCGCCGGCGGCCCCGGCACTACCAGCGACAGCTTGCCCAGGCGCGCCGCATCGTCCGGCCGGGGCACGGTCCGCAGCCGGTCATACCGGTAACCGCGCAGGGCGGCGCCAGTGGCCAGGAGCGCCGCACCCTCCGCCGCCGGTATCCCGGCTTCCGGCGGCAGGGCGGCGATGACGGCCGCCGTTTCGAACCCGGCAGCCTCAAGGGCTGCGGTCATCGCGCCGCCGGTTTTCTCCACCTGCAACGGCACAAGGCCGCCGACCGGTCCGCAGCCCACGAGAATGACGGTCGCACCGCCAAAGCCCGGCGGGGCCGGCACCGCGAGCGTCTGCCCAACGGCCCCCGTGAAGCGGGTCGACGACACGGCGCGGGAAAGGGCGCCTCCGGTCTGGTCGTCGACATCGCCGATGGCGCCCAACCAGGGCGTCGGCCCCTCCGGCACCGCCAGAGCCAGAGCCGGGCACGCCGGCGGGGTCGCCGTGAACTGGATTTCCATCTCTGCCTCCGCCCCGGGGGGCCAATCCGCTTCCCGCGCCTCTTGGGGCGCAGTCGGCATCAGGCGTCGTCCAGCGGCAGACGCAAGTCAATGGGAAGATGCCAAGCGGGGAAGACAGCCGGGGGAGAATGCACGGCCAGTTTCGTCGAATCCAACCATCGCACACGCTAAGGATGGATGGTGATCACCCCGTCTTCGCCGCTGAACAGCCCCGGCGGGCAATCCCGGCAATCGTCGGCAAGATCGACCGGCCGGGGCTCGATACCTCTGCAGGCCGCCAGGCCGGCCGCCAGCATGAGCACGGGCAAACCGCGGCCGACCCAACCGGCCAAGTTTCGAAACGGTAGTCGCATGGCTTTCCCCGTCTGTCCGTCCCTGCCGGCCCCGGCAGGGACGGTTGAGAAGTCCCGGTCATCGACCGATCAGAAGCGCACCCTGGCGCCGGTCATGACGGCGATCAGATCGTCCGGATCGCTGCCGCTGTCGAGTTCCAGACTATAGTTCCGGACCCCGAGATAGACGTCGGTGCTCAGGTCGGAGATCACCTGGACGACACCGGCGCCGACCGAGAACGTCTCGCTGTCGTCGTCCGGCTCGCCATAGAAGACATCGACGGCGAACCGGGTCTCGCCCAGGTCGATCAGGTCCAGACGCTGGCCAAGCTTGCCGTAGACGAAGACCGCATCGTCGGTGTCGCCATCTGCGAACGAGTTGCCGGCCGCGAAGGTCAGGTTGGTGCCGAACGGCGCCAGCACCGAAGCCGAACCGTGCACCACATCGGCGCCGTCGCCGACGTCTTCTTCCCGACGATAGCCGATGCCGCCGGCGAACTCCCATTCCGCGAACTCGCCGCCGTAGGTGACCGACAGGTCGGGAACGATCCCGTCTTCCTGACGGCCGGCAACCGCCGCCTGGAACCCATAGAAGCTCGGCGTCCGGTAGAGGATCCGGCTGGTGCGCTCACCATCCAGGTTGGAGAAGACGGAGTCGATTTCGACACCGTTCTCGAAGTCGAGACCGCCCGCGGTATCGTCGACATCCGATTCCATGATCACGCCGGTGCCGGACAGATCGATCTCGGACACGCTTTCCGTGGCGGTGTCGCCGAACCCCAGGAAGAATTCGCCGTAGTCCGGGTGCTCCACATACCATTCGGCATGCCGCACATCGAGAAAGTCCTCGACACCGCCTTCGGTGCCCACCGGGCCGTCTTCGTCGTCGAAATCGATCTCGTCGGTGGTGTTCACCTCGAAGCCGACCTCGAGATAGGCCCCGGTGGTCCAGCTATCGATGTCGGCTTCGCCGCGGAACCCGATGCGGGAACCCGAATTGTCGTTGTCGACGATGAAGAAGTCGTCGGCCTCGCCGTTGCTGGCATAGAGCAACGCCTGATTGATACGGCCACTGATCTCCAGCCGGACATTCTCGCGGTCATTGGTGACCGCGGCGGCTTCGGTGACCGTTTCCTGTACGGTTTCGGCCGCCGTCTCCCGCGCCGCTTCCACCGCTGCCTGTCGGGTCACTTCCCGTTCGGTCTGGAGTTGTCCCTCCAGCGTGTCGATCCGCTGCATCAGCATCTCGACCTGACTGCGCAGCAAATCCAACTCCTGCTGGACCGTCTGTGCCGCTGCCGGCGCCGCCGCCAGCAACGCCGCCACAGCCGTGCCGCCCAATCCGGCCACCGGCCGGAAACCCCGGAAACGCAACATGGTTTGAGCCCCTCGGTTGTCGGGGCGGGGCGGTAGGTCGGGAGTCGATGAAGCTTGGATGCCCCGCCTGCTAGACGACGCATTACGCCTGCGCTGTTGCCGAACAGCGTCAAAAAGGTTGCATAGGCATCAAATTTCGTGAACGAACTAATGACGTTTCGTTTCGTAAATGATCGCGAGATATCACAATTATGTTACTTTGCGCGACATATTGATGCGACTGACTCCCCGTCACGCGATCCCCGAGTCTCCGCTAGCTGCTCAATTCCTCCAGGTCTTGGAATAGGTTAAGGGCTTCGGGGTTGGCCAGGGCCTCGGCGTTCTTCACCCGCCGGCCATGGACGACGTCGCGCACGGCCAGCTCAGTGATCTTCCCGCTTTTGGTGCGCGGGATGTCCGCTACCTGCACCACTTTTGCGGGCACGTGGCGTGGCGAAGCGCCGCTGCGGATCTTGTCCCGGATCCGCTTGATCAGCGCATCGTCGAGCCGCATGCCGTCGCGCAGGCGAACGAACAGCACCACGCGGACGTCATTGTCCCAGGTCTGGCCGATCACCAGGCTTTCGACGACCTCGTCCAACTGCTCCACCTGGCGGTAGATCTCCGCCGTGCCGATGCGCACACCGCCAGGGTTTAGCGTGGCATCCGACCGGCCATGGATGATCATCCCGCCATGCCGGGTGGCCTCCAGATAGTCGCCGTGATGCCAGACACCCGGAAAGCGCTCGAAATAGGCGCCGCGGTAGCGCGCGCCATCCGGGTCGTTCCAGAACCCCACCGGCATCGGCGGGAAGGGCCGGGTGCAGACCAGCTCGCCCTTGGTGCCGGTGACCGGGCGACCATCGTCATCGAAGACGGCCACGGCCATGCCCAGGCCGGCGCATTGCAGTTCGCCCCGCCAGACCGGCGCCGTCGGATTGCCCAGGATGAAGCAGCTCACCAGGTCGGTACCGCCGGACATCGACGATAGCTGCAGGTCCTGCTTGATCGCCGAGTAGACGAAATCGAAGCTCTCCGGCACCAGGGGTGATGCCGTCGAGGTGATGACCCGCAGCGCCTCCAGGCGGTTGGTATCGACCGGCCGGACGCCGGCCTTGTTCAGCGCATCGATGTACTTGGCCGAGGTGCCGAACAGCGTCATGCCGGTCGCGTCGGCGAAGTCCCAGAGGACCCGGCCGTCCGGATGAAACGGATTGCCGTCGTAGAGCAGAATGGTGGCCTCGGACGCCAGGGCCGACGCCAGCCAGTTCCACATCATCCACCCCAGCGTGGTGAAGTAGAAGACCCGGTCGCCCGCCTTCACGTCGCTATGCAGCCGGTGTTCCTTGAGGTGCTGCAGCAGCGCGCCGCCGGCGCCGTGGACGATGCATTTCGGCACGCCGGTGGTGCCACTGGAATAGAGGATGTAGAGCGGGTGGTCGAAAGGCAGCTGGGCGAAGGGTATCTCGCCGGCGGCGTGGTCGGCGATGAAGGCGGCGAAGGTTACGGCGTTCGGCAGGTCGCCGACATCGGCCCCTGGGTCCGCGTAGGGCACCAGGATCGTGCGCTGCACGCTGGGGAGCTGGGGCAGGATCTCGGCGACCTTGCCGCGTATATCGTGGGTCTTTCCGCCGTAGAAATAGCCATCGGCGGTGACCAGCAGTTTGGGTTCAATCTGGCCGAACCGGTCGAGCACGCCTTGCACCCCGAAATCCGGTGACGCCGAAGACCAGATGGCGCCGATCGACGACGCGGCCAGCAGGAAGACGATCGCTTCGGGCAGATTGGGGAGGTAGCCGGCCACCCGGTCGCCCGCGCCGATGCCGGCCGCCCGCAGCGCCGCCGTGACACGGCTGACGTCGTCATAGAGTTCCCGGTAGCTGACGGTCCGTTGGACCCGGCCCTCACCGTTGAAGACGATCGCCGTCCCGTCATCCCGGCGGCGCAACAGGTTCTCGGCGTAGTTCAGACGCGCGTCGGGGAAGAACCGCGCCCCAGGCATCTTGTCCGCGTCGACAAGAACCCGGTCGCCTTTGGTTTCGGCGACAACGCCGGAATAGTCCCACAGCAGCGACCAGAACCCGTCGATGTCGTCCACCGACCAGCGCCAGAGCGCCTGATAGTCGGGAAGCGCACGCCCGATCCGGCGTTCGGCCGCCTGCCGGAAGGCCGTCATGTTGGCAGACGCGACCTGCTCCTGCGACGGCGACCACATCGGTTGGTCGCGTTCCAGCGCCATATCCCCCTCCCCGGCCGTGCTTTTCTGATGTCGACGGATACCGGCAACCCGGCGCAGCGGCAAGCGCCTGGCCGCGTGCGGGATGCCGGAAGCCCTTACCTGCGCGGCGCAATGGCGTTAGAACCGGCGCCCCATCCTGTGAACCCGACCCCCACGGCCATGCTGTCCACCATCGCCTTCGACGCCGACGACACGCTTTGGCACAACGAGACGCTGTTCTCGGTAACCCAGGCGCAGTTCCGCGAGATTCTGCAGCGCTATGTGGGCGATGCCGACATCGACGCCCGCCTCTACGAGACCGAGGTTCGCAACCTTCGCCTGTTCGGGTACGGCATCAAGGGGTTCACCCTGTCGATGATCGAAACCGCGATCGATGTCAGCGGTCAGCAGATTGCGGCGCACGACATCCGGCGGTTGATCGATTTCGGCAAGGCGATGCTGGAGCATCCCGTCGAACTCCTGGACGGTGTGGAAGCCGTGATCGCCGCGCTGAAAGGGCGGTTCCGGCTGATGGTCATCACCAAAGGGGACCTGTTCGACCAGGAGAGCAAGATCGCCCGCTCCGGCCTGGCCGATCACTTCGATGCCGTCGAGATCGTCGCGGAAAAGGACGAGGCCACCTACCGGCAGATCTTCGAGCGGCACGCCCTGGCGGCGGACACCGTGCTGATGGTGGGGAACTCGGTCCGGTCGGACATTCTGCCGGTGACCGCACTCGGGGTCCGGGCCGTCCATATCCCCTATCACGTGACCTGGGCGCATGAGCAGGCGGGCGGCGACCGGCCGCTGCCGCCCGGCGCGCACCGCCTGGAACGGATCGCGGACCTGCCGGCGCTCGTTGATAAGTTGGTCAGCGGCGCGTCTTAGGGCGCGCCAGGCAGATTGCCCCGGCGCCATTCATCCCGATACCGGTGGAACAGCTCGGCGTCGATTTCGAGCAGATCATCCGCCGGGGGGGCAGGTTGGGACGGTGGTGCCGTCTCCGGGATGCCCAGAAGAAGGGCGGCGCCGATGGCCGGGCCGGTGGCGGCGACAGCCTGAACCGGGCGTCCCGTGAACCGGGCAAGCCCGGTCAGATAGGCGGCATTCCGGGCAAATGGGCCATCGACCAGGATCGGCCCTTCCGCGCCGATCAGATCCAGCGAGACCTGCGTCATCAAGGCGGCATAGAGCGAGGCCGCACCATGCCGCTGTTCCGCCGACCGGGTCTCCGGCGCCACCCGGTCGCCGGCGAGGTGCCAATCGGATTGCGCATCGGGAAACGGACCAGCCCCCGGGACAACACTGGGCGACAGGCGGAGCCCGTCCGCGAGGATCTGGCGCAGCTGATCGGGGGTGGGCACCGCGGCCGCGCCGCCTGTGGCGATTTCGAACTCGCGCCCGCCCATGAAACGGGCCGACGGTACCGGGCGCGCGTAGGCGTCCACGTTCAACAGGGTATCGCGGCTCGGATCCAGGTCGGGCCGCCGCCCGCCGATGGCGAACGCGATCACCCAGGTGCCCGTCGACACCATGGCGAAGGGCGGGCGTCGGTCGGCCAGATGCGGCAGCAGGGAACCGTTGGAATCGTGGATGCCGGATGCCACCGGCAGATCGTCGGCAAGCCCCAGTCGCCGAGCCAGCGCCGGCTTGAGACGGCCGACCGCCCCCAGCGTCGGCGCCAGCGGCGCGGTTCGGCCGGTCAGGCCCAGGCGGTCGACCAGGCACGATACCCGCCCCTCGCCCGGATTCCACAGATCGGTATGGCACGCCATCGACGTCACCTCGGTCGCGGCGACGCCGGTCAACTGCCAGGACCAGTATTGCGGATAGGTGACGAATGCCGCGGCCCGGCCGAACTCCGCCGGCAGGGTCCGGGCCTGCCAGTACAACTGGGCGCCCAGGTTCAGGCCCCCGGGCAGACGCGGCGAGCCGGTTTCGGCGAAATCGGGACGGATGGCGTCGTAATCGGCCCACAGGGCATCGGGGCCGGCAAACTCGTAGTCCATGACCGGCAGGACGAGGTCGTCCGCGCCGATCAGCGCGCCGGCAGCCCCATGGGCGGTGATCGAAATCGCATCGATCGACGTGGTGCGCCCAAGGTCGTTCAAGCCCTCCAGCAGGAAGACCCACAGCGAATCCGTGTCGAAATGCGGGTAGGGACCCGATTGGTGCACGACGTTGGCGATCCGCCGCTCGTCGAGGATCCGTCTGCCGGCGGTGTCGACAAGGCAGATCTTGGCGTGGGTCTTGCCGACATCGAAGACGGCGACGTGGCGGGGAATTCCGTCGGGCATGACCGGATCAGGGCATGTGGAACATCTGCGCCAGCGGCGTGACCACCGGCGACCCGTCGGGATGGGTGTCCATGATGTCCGCCATGTGATCCCACCAGCGGCGCATCACCGGCTTGTCCGGCAAGGCGTCCATCGCATGATCGTCGGCGCGCCAAAGGACGCCGATCAGCATGTCGGTGTCATCGTCCAGGAAGATCGAGTAGTCGCGAATGCCGGCCGCGCGCAGTTCGGCGACGAGGTCCGGCCAGATCGCATCGTGGCGGCGCCGGTATTCATCCGCCTGGCCCGGTGCCAGGCACATCTTGAAGGCGATCTTCTCCATCCCCGTACCCATTTCGCTGGGCCGGACGGGCGACGGCCCGCAAGCCGCCGCCCTCCCCGGTTGCAAGATCAGAAGTCGAAGTCGTTGATGTTGTCGGCCGTGTAGATGAACGGCGCGCCCAGCAGGACTTCCGACCCGTTGATGATCTGCAGCGTACCCAGGCGACCGGCCTCTACAGAGGTGTCGCCGGGCTCGAGATCCCCGTCGACCAGGGCGCGCGTGACATGCACGGCCGCATAGCCCAGATCGACCGGGTTCCACAGCACCACCGACTCCACGCATCCGTCGTTCACATACGGCGCCATGGCGTTCGGGGTGGCCAGACCGACCACGGCGACCTCGCCGCACAGGCCCGCCTGGGTCACCGCCTCGGCCGAGGCCGGGGTGGCCACCGAGGTCATGCCCAACAGACCCTGCAGGTCGTCGCCGTATTTGTTGATCAGCGTGTTGGCCTGGTTGAAGGACAGGATGTTGTCCTCCTGCGCCTCCACCGTCTCCAGCCATTCCAGCGCGGGATAGCACTGCGCGGCATAGGCCTGCATCTCGGCGATCCAGCGGGCCTGGTTCGGCGTGGTGAACGTGGAGGTGACGATGGCGAAGCTGCCGTCCTCGCCGATCTCAGCGACGATGGAGTCGATCATCGCCTTGGCGATGCCGTTGAACTGGGCCTGGTTGATGAACCATTCCCGGGCGTCCGGCTCGGCATCGGCGTCATAGCCGACGACATGAATGCCCCGCTCCAGTGCGGTGCGCAGCACCGGGGCGATGGCCACCGGGTCGTTGGCGGCATACAGGACCGCGTTCACGCCCTGGGTGATGTAGTTGTCGATGACCGTGATCTGGTCGTCGATATTGGCTTCCGTCGGCCCGTCGGTGGAGACGTCGACATTGCCCAGCTCTTCGGCCGCCTGCTGCATGCCCAGCGTGGTCGCCGCGAAGTAGCCGATGCCGACCAGCTTCGGAACGTCGACGATGGTGATCTGCTGTCCGGACAGGTCGGGCGCACCGGTCGGCTGCCCGCCGTTGTAGGGCGTCGGCTCCATGGCCGCGGCCGCGCCATCGCAGGCCAGCGGATTGACCGGCAGGTCATCGGCGCCGTCCCAGCGGTCTTGGGCCAGGGCCACGGCCGACGTCAGCAGCAGCGAACCGGTGGCCAGTGCAACTGGTTTTAGCATGGTTGGATTTCCTCCCTCGACGGATTGATGGTTCCGCCGTTTTCGGCGGCCTTCGCTCAGCCGTCGCCGCGATGGCGGCGGCCGATGAAGTTGGTCAACAGGATCGAGCCGATCAGCACCGTGCCGATCACCACAATGGTCGCGTCCGACGTGACGCCGGTCAGGGCCAGTCCGTTCTTGAGAAGCTGGATCAGCACGAAGCCCAGCACCGTCCCGACGATGGTGCCGACACCACCGAAGATGCTGGTGCCGCCCAGCACCACGGCGGCGATCACGTCCAGCTCGAGCCCGGTGCCCATGTCGGACCGGGTCGTACTGACCCGGCTGACGAAGATGAGCCCGGCAAGCCCCGAAGCGAAACCGGAGGCGGTGTAGATGGCCAGCTTGCACCGGTCGACGGCGATGCCGGAGAAGCGGGCCGCCACCTCGTTGTGACCGATGGCATACAGGCTGCGCCCGAAGGTCGTGCGCGCCAGCACGATCCAGGCGATGACGATGGCCACCAGCAGGATCCAGAGCTGGCTGGGCACGCCCAGCACCTCGCCCTGGCCCAGGCGAAAGAACCAGTCGGGATAGCCGCGCACCGACCGGGCCTCGCTGATCCCTTCCGCCAGGCCGCGGAACAGCGCCAAGGTGGCCAGGGTGGCGATCAGCGGCGGCACCTTTGTGCGCGTGACCAGCAGCCCGTTGAAGAACCCTGCCGCGGTCCCGGTCAGCACCGCCACGACGCAGGCGACGCCCAGCGGCAGCCCCAGATTCTGCCAGCTGTAGCCCAGGACGATGGCCGACAGGCCGAGCATCGATCCCACCGACAGGTCGATGCCGCCGGTGACGATGATCATTGTCATCGGCAGGGCGACGATCGCCACTTCGGTCATCAGCCGCCCCTGGTTCAGCAGGTTGGCCGTAGTCAGGAACACGTCGCTCTGGGTCGCCAGGACCGACAGCGACACCACCAGCAGCACCAGCAACAGGGCCTCGTGGCCGAACTGAAACCGCCGCCTGCCGGTTGCTGCGGACCGCGTTGCCGGGCCCATGTTGGTCTCGGCCATGGGCTCAGCGCCTCCGCGACATCCGGCGCCGGCGCAGGATATCCGCCAGCACGGTGACCAGGATCAGGATGCCCTGCACGGCCCGCAGCCAGTAGGGCGACAGGTTGACGAAGATCAGCGCGGAGCCGATGGCGGCCAGCAGAACGGCGGCGAAGGTGGACCCGATGACGGTCCCGACACCGCCGAGGATACTGACCCCGCCGACCACGGAGGCGGTGATGATGGTCAGTTCCAGGTTCGGCGGGACGGTCGACTGGATGATGGAAAGCTGGGTGGCGAACAGCACGCTGGCGATGCCGACGAACACGCCATGGATCACGAACACCTTGACGATGGTTCGTTCGCGCGAGATCCCCGACAGCCGGGCGGCTTCGGCATTGCCGCCGACGGCGTAGATCGACCGGCCGGTAACGCTGTAGCGCATCCAGATGGCGGCCCCGATCGTCAGGAAAACCATGAAGTAGATCGGCATCGGGATGTCGAAGGGCCGCATCTGCGCCAGGTGGTAGCCTTCCGGCAGATCGGTGATCCAGTCGCCGCCGGTGATGCTGATCAACCCGCCCTTCAAGATACTCAACATGCCCAACGACACGACGATCGCCGGGATCCGCAGATAGGCGACCAGCAGCCCCATAAAGCCGGTGACCATGGCCCCGACCACCAGCGGGATCAGCCAGCACAGGATGATCGGCACGCCGCTGACCGCCAGCGACCCGCTCAATGTCGCGAGAACGCCGATCAACGACCCGACCGAAATGTCGATATTGCCGGAGACGATCACCATCGACATGCCGATGGCGGCGACCGCGATATAGGCATTGCCCAGCAGCACGCTCTGGACATTGCGCTCGGACACGAAGCGCGGATTGATGGTGCCGACGACGATCACCAGAACCACCAGCGCCAGCAGCAGCACCGCTTCCTGGGTCGCGACGAGCCTGCGCAGGCCCGGCAGGATGCCGCCACCGGCGGTTTCGGTGACGGCGGTCACGGTGTCGCCCCCACGGCCATCGGTAGCGGTGCGTCCGCCGGTTCCCCTTTGGACGAGCCGGCCATCATGGCCGCCGCGATGGCTTCCTGGGATGCCGCATCGCGGGCGAACCCGGCGACGATGCGCCCCTCCCGCATGACCAGGATACGGTCGCTCATCCCCAGCACCTCGGGCAGTTCGCTGGAGATCATCAGGATCGCCAGCCCTTGTTGGGCCAGTTCGCTCATTAACCGGTGGATTTCCGACTTCGCGCCGACATCGATGCCCCGGGTCGGTTCATCCATGATCAGCAGCTTCGGTTGCGCGGCCAGCCACTTGCCCAGAACCACCTTCTGCTGGTTGCCCCCGGACAGTTTGGAAACGATCTGGTCGACGCCGCTGGTGCGGATACTGAACTGATCAACGCTGCGTTCGGCCAGGGCGGCTTCCGTCCGGCCGTTGATGAATGCCCCGCGGAACAGCCGGTTCAGCACCGCCATCGACACGTTCTGGGCCAGCGACATCGGCCGAACCAGGCCCTGGGTGCCGCGATCCTCCGGCACATAGGCGATGCCCAGCGCCTTGGCCCGGCCCGGGCTTTTGATCGCCGTCGTCTTGCCGTCGATCAGGATCTCCCCGCCCTCGGCCGGCGTGATCCCGAAGATCGCCTGCGCCAGTTCGCTCCGGCCGGACCCCACCAACCCCGCCAGCCCGACGATCTCCCCGGCGCGCACCGTCAGGCTGACCCCGTTGGTCACCGGCGGGCGCCGGAGATTGCGGACCTCCAGCACCGGGTCGCCCAAAGTGGCTGGCAGCTTGGGGAACATGGCATCGATCCGGCGGCCGACCATCATCGAGATGAGGGCGACGTGGCCGGTTTCCGACACCGGCTTGGTCGCCACATGCCCGCCGTCGCGCAGCACCGTGACCCGGTCGGCCAGCAGAAAGACCTCCTCCAGCCGGTGGCTGATGTAGATGATGGCCACGCCGCGCTCGCGCAGCATGCGCACGATGGAGAACAACCGCTCGACGTCGTGCTCGGTCAGCGCCGCCGTGGGTTCGTCCATGATCAGCACGCGGGCGTTCTGCGACAACGCCTTGGCAATTTCGACCCGCTGGCGATTGCCCACGGACAGGGAACCGACGGTCGCTTCCACATCCAGATCATGAATGGCCAGGGATCCCAGAAGATCGCGCGCCTGCTGGCGCATGGCCCGCCAATCGATCCCCTTCAGCCGGCCCCGCGGCGGGTGCCCCAGGAAGATGTTCTCCGCCACCGACAGATCGGGAAACAGCAGCAGTTCCTGGTAGATGGTGGCGATGCCGGCCCGCTGGGCTTCCTGCGGGTTGTCGAACCAGACGGTTCGGCCGTCGACCGCCAGTTCGCCTTCGTCCGGCCGGTGGACACCGGAGATGATCTTGATCAGCGTCGATTTGCCGGCGCCGTTCTCCCCCAGCAGGGCATGCACCTCGCCGGCCCGCACATCGAAGCTGACCCGGTCGAGGGCGCGCACGCCCGGAAACGACTTGCCGATGCCGTTGAGTGCGATCACCGGCGGTACGGCGACGGCCTGTCCTCCGTCCGCCGCCACATCACCGGCACTGGCGGGACCAGCGGCGGACTCCGCCCGGTACTCGGCGCTCGGGCCCATTCTTCCTCCCATCGGTGCGCGCGCGATCGTTGCATGCCGCGCGTCTGCCGCCTCGAAAACAACACGGGCCGTCGGTCCGGCAGGGATCCTTCGACCCTAATCCAACTCGGTCTCCAACCCGCCGGCCCTGTCGCCGGCCCCGGTAGCGATGCGCCGCTCAGGCCACCGACTGGGATTCCACCTGCCCCTCCTCCGCCACGATCAGGGCGACGCCGGCAGCGGCCAGCATATCGCGGGCAGCGGCGTCGATGCCGGGATCGGTAACGACGGTGCTGACCTTGTCCAACGCACAGATGATCAGGCTGGACCGGCGCGCAAACTTGCTGGAGTCGACCAGCAGCACCAGGTCCTCGGCCTGTCGGATCAGCCGCTGTTCCGACTGGATGATCAGCGGATCGGACTCCATGACTCCGATCGCGGCCACCCCCTGGGCCCCCATGAACATGCGCCGGGCGAAGAAGTTCTGCGAACCGTCGGTCTCGAAGGGGCTGAGGATCAGGCTGTGCTCCTCGTAGAGCGCGCCGCTGGGCACCAGCACCGTGCTGCGCGAATGCCGTCCCAGATGCTCGGCAATGGCGAACGAGTTGGTGAACACCTGCAGGCGCCGGTCCGCCAGATGGTGCACCATCTGGAACGTGGTGGTGCCGCCGTTGATGATGATGCTGTCGCCGTCCTGGCACAGCGCGACCGCGGCCCTGGCGATCGCCCGTTTCCTTTCGATGTTCAGGGTTTCACTGACCTTGAACGGCCGGCCCGCCAGCCGGCTAAACTGCGGCGGATGCAAAGCCTCGGCACCGCCGCGCACCCGGCGCAGGCGCCCGCCGACATGCAGCGCGGCGATGTCGCGGCGGATGGTCGCCTCCGACACGCCGGTCAGCTCGACCAGCTCCTGCACGGTCACGACCGGCTGCGCCTCGACCGCCTTCAGGATCAGTCGCTGGCGTTCAACCTCGTGCATCCGACCCGTGCATCCGTCCGCTCCGCTGTCATCCGCCCAGACTGGGCACATTTGCGAGGCGCGTCAATCAGTTTTCGTCATTTCCGATCAATCGGACCGGCAATATTGACGGGATCTGACCGAACATGATTGACTGAAGCATATGCAACAAAGCCCGGCCGCCGCAAACCTCACACCGGCAGAGCCGCGACGCCACCAGGGAGCACGACAGCGATGGACGATCACGGTGCCACCAACCTGCTCGACGACCGCTGGGATGCGCAGGCGGCCGCGGATCTCGATGAAGCGGGACTGCTGCTCTACCGCTCCAATCTTCTGGGTGCCGACAAGCGGATCACCAACTACGGCGGCGGCAATACCTCGGCGAAGGTAAGCGAGCAGGATCCATTGACCGGCGCGGCCGTAGAGGTCCTGTGGGTCAAGGGCTCGGGCGGCGATGTCGGCACGATGAAGCGAGACGGCTTCGCCACGCTGTACATGGACAAGCTGCAGGCCCTGAAAGGCCTGTACCGCGGGCCGGACCATGAGGACGAGATGGTCGGCTACCTGCCCCATTGCACCTTCAACCTGAACCCGCGGGCGGCGTCGATCGACACGCCGCTGCACGCCTATGTCCCCTACCCCCATGTCGACCACATGCACCCCGATGCGGCGATCGCCATCGCCGCGACCGCCAACAGCCGCGAACTGACCCGCGAGGTCTGGGGCGAGGAGATCGGCTGGCTGCCGTGGCGCCGGCCCGGTTTCGAGCTTGGCCTTTGGCTGGAGCGCTTCGTCGCGGAGAACCCGAACGCCAAGGGCGTCCTGCTGGCCAGCCATGGCCTGTTCACCTGGGGGGCGACGTCGCGCGACTGCTACCGTCAGACGCTCGAAAGCATCAACAAGGCCATCGCCTGGCTGGCCGAGCGAACGGCCGGAAAGGCCATTTTCGGGGGCGCCCGGCTGGATCAGCAGCCGGCGGCCGACCGCCGGGCGACAGCCGCCCGGCTGATGCCGGGGCACCGCGGCCTGGTGGGCGTGGACGAACCGAAGATCGGCCATTTCGACGACAGCGCCCCGGTGCTGGAATTCGTCGATGCGCAGGATATGGAGACGCTGGCCGCGCTAGGCACCAGTTGTCCCGACCACTTCCTGCGCACCAAGATCCGCCCGATGGTGGTCGAGGCCGATGCATCGCCGGATGCTTTGCGCGACCGGATCGGCGACTACCGGGCTGCCTATGCGGGCTACTACGATCGCTGCCGACATCCGGACAGCCCGGCCCTGCGGGACCCCAATCCGGTCGTCTACCTGGTGCCCGGCGTCGGCATGATCACCTTCGCCAAGGACAAGCCGACCGCGCGCATCGCCGGCGAGTTCTACGTCAACGCCATCAACGTGATGCGCGGGGCCGCCACGGTCGACAGCTATGTCGGGCTGTCGGAGCAGGAAGCCTTCAACATCGAGTACTGGCTGCTGGAGGAGGCCAAGCTGCGCCGCATGCCCAAGCCCCGGCCGCTGACCGGCAAGGTGGCGCTGGTGACCGGCGGCGGCGGCGGCATCGGCAGCGCCATCGCCGAGCGGCTGCTGCAGGAAGGCGCCTGTGTGGTGCTGGCGGATATCGATGCCGCCGCCCTGGACGCGGTGGGCGCGGCGCTGTCCGGCCAGCACGGCAAGGACCAGGTCCGCACCGTCACCATGGACGTGACCGACGAAGCGGCGGTCCAGCGCAGTTTCCAGGATGCCCTGGTCGCCTATGGCGGGCTCGACATCGTCGTCTCCAACGCCGGCATCTCCTCCGCGGCGCCCGTGGAGGACACGGACCTGTCGCTGTGGCAGCGCAATGTCGACATCCTGGCAACCGGCTACTTCCTGGTGGCGCGCGAAGCGTTCCGGACGATGAAGGCCCAGGGGCTAGGCGGATCGATCGTCTTCATTGCCTCCAAGAACGCCCTTGCCGCGTCACCGAACGCCTCGGCCTACTGCACCGCCAAGGCGGCGGAAGTACATCTGGCCCGCTGTCTCGCCCTGGAAGGCGCCGGATCCGGCATCCGGGTCAACGTGATCAACCCCGACGCGGTCCTTCAGGGATCGAAAATCTGGCAAGGAGAGTGGCGCGAACAACGTGCGGCCGCATACAATCTGGCACCTGACCAGCTTGAAGAGCACTATCGCCAACGAAGCCTGCTGAAACGCAGCGTCCTGCCCGCCGATGTGGCCGAGGCCGCCTACTTCCTGGCATCGGACATGTCGGCCAAATCGACCGGCAACATCATCAACGTGGATGCCGGCAACGCCCAGTCCTTCACCCGCTGATCCCAGGGGGCCGTCGGGCCGGGCAGATCCATGGGGAAGTATCATGATCGAGCCCGGCGTCATCGCACAGGAGAACGAGCGTCTTCTACCCGGCCATGAGGCGGACTTCGCCGCCCTGGGCGAGCATCTGGACCGGCGCGGCGTCGACATCGCCACGGTGGTCGACAAGGTGGCCGCATTCTCGGTGGCCGTGCCCTCCTGGGGCGTCGGTACCGGCGGCACCCGATTCGCCCGGTTCCCGGGCCCCGGCGAACCCCGCGACATTTACGACAAGCTGGACGACTGCGCCGTCATCCATCAACTGACGCAGACCACGCCGCGGGTCTCGCTGCACATCCCCTGGGACCGGCCGGACGACCCCGCCAGATTGAAGGCCCATGCCGCCGAGCGCGGCTTGGGCTTCGATGCGATCAACTCCAACACCTTCCAGGACCAATCAGGGCAGCTGCGCTCCTACAAGTTCGGATCGCTGTCCCACACCGACCCGCGAACTCGGACCCAGGCGGTCGCCCACAATCTCGACTGCATCGAGATCGGCCAGGCGGTCGGTTCCACCGCATTGACGGTGTGGATCGCCGACGGGTCGAACTTTCCCGGTCAAAGCCATTTCTCCCGTACTTTCGACCGGTATCTGGAGTCCCTCAGCCGCATCTATGCCGGGCTGCCGAGTGACTGGCGGCTCTTCGTCGAGCACAAGCTGTTCGAACCGGCGTTCTATTCGACCGTGATCCAGGATTGGGGATCCAGCTACCTGGCCGCCACCCGCGTCGGCGACCGGGCGTTCTGCCTGGTGGATCTGGGGCACCACGCGCCAAACACCAATATCGAGATGATCGTCGCCCGGCTGATCCACACCGGAAAGCTGGGCGGTTTCCACTTCAACGATTCCAAGTATGGCGACGACGACCTGGATGCCGGATCGGTCAGCCCCTACCGGCTGTTTCTGGTGCTGAACGAACTGGTCGACGCCGAGGATCGGGCGATCCCGGATTTCAAACCGGCGCATATGATCGACCAGTCGCACAACGTCACCGATCCCATCGAAAGCCTGATGGTCAGCGCATCCGAGATCCGGCGGGCCTATGCCCAGGCCCTGCTGGTCGACCGGGCGGCCCTGGCGTTCTGCCAGGACGGCAACGACGCCCTGCTGGCGTCGGAGACGCTGAAGCGCGCTTTCCGGACCGATGTCGAGCCGATCCTGGCGGAGGCGCGCCGCCGCACCGGCGGGGCCATCGATCCGGTGGCCACCTATCGCGCCGCCGGGTACCGGGCGACGGTTGCAGCAGCGCGTCCGGCGGCTCGAAGCGGCGGCGGCGGGATCATCTGACCCGGTTCGAACACGGCCCGATGGGCGGTGCCGACACGCCAGACGGTGACGGTGACCGACTTTGGGTCGATGCGGTGGGTCGCGCCCACCCGCGGTCGGCGGACGGGCCCCGGATCGTGTCGCTGGTGCCCAGCCTGACCGAACTGCTCTTCGACCTGGATCTGGGCGCCAGCGTCGTTGGCCGCACACGCTACTGCACCCAGCCGGCAGGCCCGGTGTCGGAGGTACCGACCCTCGGCGGCACCAAGCAGCCGGATGTGGAGCGGCTGCTGTCCCTGCACCCCAGCCACGTCCTGGTCAATGTCGACGAGAACTCCAAGACAACGGTCGAGGCGATCGCCAGCGCGGGCGTTTCGGTCATCGCCACGCATCCGAACGCGCCGATGGACAATCTCGCGCTCTATCGGCTGTTGGGCGGCGTTTTCGGCCGCATGGCAGCCGCCGAACGGCTGGCCGAGGCGTTTCTTGCGGCACACCGGCGCCTGGTTGGGGCTTCCAAAGACTGGCCGGAGCGACGGGTGCTGTACCTCATCTGGCGCAAGCCGTGGATGACGGTCCGGGCCGACACCTACATCGGCCAGATGCTGTCCCTGGCCCGATACGATGTGCGGGGCACGGGTGCCGGCGACCGTCGCTACCCGACAGTCACCATGAGCGACCAGCTCCTCGACGCCGTCGACCTGGTGCTGTTTCCAAGCGAGCCCTTCGCCTTCGCTGCCCGGCACATCGACGCATTCCGCCAGGAATGGGGACGGCCGGGCCTGAGCTTGGCGCCGATCGATGGCAGTATGGTGTCCTGGTACGGCAGCCGGGCGATCCGCGGCCTCGACTACCTGCGGGACTTCCGCCGGACGCTGGACCGGCAGTAGCGGCATCGCCGAACGACAAAGGGGCGATGCGCCGGTCTACTTGCACCGGGAACACCGCCCCCATCTGAGAATGGGCTGTCGCGTCCGTTACTTCGGCGTCAGCACCATGATCATCTGCCGGCCCTCCATGCGGGGCATCTGCTCGACCTTGCAGGCTTCCTGCAGCTCATCGCGAACCCGGATCAGGACATTCATGCCCAGCTCCTGGTGCGCCAGTTCACGGCCGCGAAACCGCATGGTGACTTTGACCTTGTCGCCCTCGTCAATGAAGCGGCGGGCATTTCGCATCTTCACATTGTAATCGTTATCGTCAATATTTGGGCGCAGCTTGATTTCCTTGACGTCGACCGTCTTCTGGCGCTTTCGCTGCTCATTCTTCTTTTTCTGCTGCTCGTATTTGAATTTGCCGAAGTCGAGCACTTTTACGACTGGCGGGTCGGCGTTCGGGCTCACCTCCACCAGATCAAGGCCCACACTATCGGCGATCGACTGGGCTTCCCGGATCGGTACCACCCCCCGCATCTCGCCATCCGCATCGACGAGGCGAACACTCGGCACGTCGATCTGTTCGTTCACACGCGGCCCATCGCGGGTCGGCTGAACGGGTCCCGTTGGCCTGGGTATAGATATCCTCCTTCAATCGTTGCGCCGTGCCCCGACAGCCCCATGCCGGCGGGGTCACGGTCAAAAACGGGCTTGGTCGCCTTCTTTGCAGGCACACCGAATGCCGCCGCTCGGCCTCACGCGTGGGTGCGGGCCAGATCCGGCGGCATTGCCTCTTTAGATAGTGACTGGATCGCCCCATCAAGGGCAAGGATTTCCTGATCCTTGCCGCCGAGGCGGCGTAGCGCCACCGTCCGTTCTTCGGCTTCGCGCTTGCCGACCACAGCAATCACCGGGGTCTTGGCGTGGCTATGCTCACGGACCTTATAGGTGATCTTCTCGTTGCGCAGGTCGATCTGGGCGCGCAGGCCGGCCGCCTTGAGCGCCGCCGCCACCTCCTGGGCATAGTCGTCGGCATCGCCGGTAATCGTCGCGACCACCACCTGGATCGGCGCCAGCCAGAGCGGCAGGCGCCCGCCGCAGTGTTCGATCAGGATCGCCAGGAACCGTTCGATCGACCCCAGGATCGCGCGGTGCAGCATGGCCGGGCGGTAGCGCTGACCGTCCTCGCCCACATAGCTAGCGTCCAGGCGCTCGGGCAGGACATAGTCCAACTGTAGTGTCCCGCATTGCCAGGACCGGCCGATCGCGTCGGTCAGGTGGAACTCCAGCTTCGGGCCGTAGAAGGCGCCCTCGCCCGGGTTCATGACGACGGGCACGCCGGCGGCATCAGTGGCGTCGCGCAGGTTCTTCTCCGCCCGGTCCCAGGTTGCGTCGTCGCCGGCCCGCACCGGCGGCCGGTCGGCGAACATGACGACGACGTCGTCGAAGCCGAAATCCCGGTAGACCGACATCAAAAGCCGGCAGAAATCGGCCGTTTCCGGCACGATCTGGTCTTCCCTGCAGAAGATGTGCGCATCGTCCTGGACGAAAGCGCGCACCCGCATCAGCCCGTGCAGCGCCCCCGACGGCTCGTTGCGGTGGCAGGAGCCGAACTCGGCCATGCGGATCGGCAGGTCGCGGTAGCTTTTGATGCCCTGGCGGAAGATCTGCACATGACCGGGGCAATTCATCGGCTTGATCGCCAGGGTCTTATCCTCGTCGACACTGACGGTGAACATGTTGTGTTCCCCGAACTTGTCCCAGTGTCCCGACTTCTCCCACAGGCTACTGTCGATCAGAGCCGGCGTCTTGACCTCGCCGTAGTCGGCTTCCCCCAGCCGGCGGCGTATGTAGTCCGTCACCGTGCGATACAGCATCCACCCGTTGGCATGCCAGAAGATGTCGCCGCGCGCTTCCTCCTGCTGGTGGAACAGCTCCATCTCGCGGCCGAGCCGGCGGTGATCCCGCTTCTCGGCCTCCTCCAGCATGGTCAGGTGGGCCTTGAGTTCCTTGTCGTCGCGCCAGGCCGTTCCATAGATCCGCTGCAACATCGGGTTGCGGTGATCGCCGCGCCAGTAGGCGCCAGCCACCTTCATCAGCTTGAAGGATTGGCCGACATGGCCGGTCGTGGGCATGTGCGGACCGCGACACAGGTCGCACCAGTCACCCTGACGGTAGATGCTGATCGTCTCGCTGGCCGGCAAGTCGCGGATGATCTCCGCCTTGTACCGTTCGCCGATCCCATCGAAATGGCGGATCGCCTCATCCCGATCCCACTCTTCCCGGGTGAACGGGCTGCGCCGGGCGATGATCTCGCGCATCTTCTCCTCGATACGCCCCAGGTCATCCGGCGTGAACGGTTCGTCTCGGGCGAAATCGTAGTAGAAGCCGGTCTCAATCGCCGGGCCGATCGTCACCTGCGTACCCGGATAGAGCGTCTGCACCGCCTCGGCCATCACATGGGCGGCGTCGTGGCGGATCAGGTCCAGGGCTTCCGGCGAACTCCGCGTCAGGATCTCCACCGTGGCATCACCGGCAATCGGCGTTGCCAGATCGCAGATGTCCCCGTCACGCTTCACGGCAATGGCGTCCTTGGCCAGCCGCTTGCCGATGTCCGCTGCGATGTCGGCGCCGGTGACCGGCGCGGTGAAAGTGCGCCGGGACCCATCCGGCAACGTCACCGCGAACTCGGACCCTTGCTGCGCCTCGGCATCGACCGCGGACATGGAAGACTACTCCTTTTCCCTGGTGTGTGCTGCTGACCGGACACTATGGTCGGCATCTGCCCTGTCAAGCGCTGTGCAGGTCGCCCACAGAGTCCGGCAAGGCCTGAACCACGGCTTCGACCGGCATCGCGTCCAGCCGGTCGCGGCGCAGCACCGCCACCGACCGGCCCATCGGGCGCGACCGATCAGGATCGGAGGCGGCGGAGAACAGCACCAGCGAAGGGCACCCGACACGCGCCAGCAAGTGCATCGGCCCGGTGTCGTTGCCCACCGCCACCGTCGCGGCCCGGCCCAGTCCGGCAAGCTGATGCAGGTCGGTCATCCCGCCCAGGTCACGACAACCGGGGCACGCCGCCTTGATCAGGTCGATCGCCTCCCGCTCCGCCGACGTACCGACCAGAACCGGCGTGACGCCCCGCGCCAACAGATGCCCGGCCAGCGCCGCGAACCGATCCGCCGGCCAGCGTTTCTCAGGCCGGTGGGCGGACCCGCCGGGGACCAGCAGGGCATAGGGCGTGCCGAGGCCGTATTCGGCGATGTCCGCATCGAGCCACTCCAGGGCCGGCTCGGGCAGGCGGCCCAGCCCTGCGGCCGCCAGATGCGTGGCCAGCCAATCCCGGGCATGGGGACCTGGCGCGGCGGCACGCGGCGGCCGCACCACCGCCGCCCTGCGCTGCCGGCCAGTCCACCAGGGCCGCCGGGCGCCCAGAATCCGGAACAGCAAGTCGGTCCGATCGGAATTCTGCAGATCGTAGACGCGGCAGAACCCCGCCTCCGCCACCTGCCGGCGCAGCCGGAACCAGGCAGCGACCTGCCAGGTCCGCGGCGCGGGATCGGTCCAGACCTGATCGAACCAGGGCATGGACCGGGCGAACCCGGCGAACGGCGCGCGGGTCAGCAGCACGAGCTCCGCCGCGGGATGGGCGGCGCGGATCGCCGCAAATCCCTCGAAACTCAGGACAATGTCGCCAAGCGCGCCATGCCTGATGACCAGGATACGCTCCGGCGGGCGGTCCCCGCCCGCAGAACCGTTCGCGGCGTCATCCGTCACCGCGCGCCTTGCCATTCGTCGTCCTTGGTCAAGAAACGGCGCACCAACACTCATTCCGGAATGGAGTTCGGAAGTCCGCCGCCGGCTGCTGGGCAGTCTGTGCGGAGGCGTGCAGCGGATCGTCGTTCGACGTGTTCAGGTACAGTCGCATCGACGAACGGGCAAGGACCGCATCGTCACCGGCCCGTTGCTGGCGCGTCGGCCGGCCACCGGCTCCCCCGGGTGGAGGCCAGCAACCCCAGAGCATAGCCGGACGCGGCGAACAGGAAGGCGAGCCACCACCCCTGCCAGATGCCGTAGGACAGCGCGAGGATCACGCTGGCCGACGTGATAGCGGCTTGGCCGGCGGCCCGCTGCGGGTCGGGCCAGGTTAGGACCTGGCGAACCACACAGACCATGAGGGCGGTCAGCAGGCCGACCCCCACCAGCCCGGTTTCAACCCAAACCTGGAGCAGGGCGTGGTGCGGATGCACCGCCTCGCCATGGTACCTCAGCGGATCCAACCGCGAAGGTTGATCATGTTCCAGCAACCGGAACGTATCGAAACCGGTACCGAAGATGGGCCGATCGACCGCGTGGTCGACCGCTGCATCCCAGATTTCCACCCGATGCTGCCAAGAATGCGGCAGGTTGCCGATCGTGTCCCATGCCCGATCATAAACGATCGGTGCCACGACAATGGGACCCAACGTCCAGGCTATCAGGACACCCAGCATCGCCAAGGTGCCGAGCCGCCGCCGCCAGAGGCTCACCAGGTAAACGGTGGCGCCAACGGCAAATCCGACGATACCCGCCGCCGATCCTCCGGAGAAAAGCAAGATCGCTGCACAAGCGCAGACGGCGGCCAACCTGGCTCGCCCACCGGAAGAAGCGTCGGCGAGCGGTAACAGCCAGATGACGATCGCCAGGGTGGTGAGGCCGGCATTGACGCCGGAGCCGCTTGGAAACAGCGCGGCCGGCCATCCGCTGGTCGCGCCCAATGCGGCCACCAGCTTGCCGACGACGATCCAGACCATGCCGGCGACGATGCCGACCAGCAGGGCACGCCCGAGCCAAGGGCCATCGACATCGCCGGCATACCGCAGAACCACTATCATCACCGGCCCCAACAGTAGGATCGGCAGAACACGGGCCAGCTTCTCGGTGGAGAATCCGGGATCCACGCTCCACAGCAGCCCAAGCGCGCACCATGCCAGCAGCGCCCCAACCAGGATTGCTCCCGGCAGCGCAGCCCGCCAGTTCAGCCTCGGGGCCGCACCGACCATGGCCAGCGCCGCCAAAGCGAAGGCAATGCCCAGGCTGGTGGCGACTTGCACCTTGCTGATCACCGCCATGACGGTGATGGCAATGGCCGTTGTCAGCACGGAAACCCGAAGCAGGCGGCCTTGCAGCGAAACCCATGTCATTCAGGTGCACCCGAGCACTGTGTTTCTGACACCTCAATTGGCGGTAGCGGTCGCCAGGGAGCTATGGCCAGTGGAGCCAGAGCATTGACCAACCAGTCCCGGCGCGGCAAGCATTGGCTTCCTGCGGCCAGTCCGCGACGTGGCAAATCGGTGTTCCTGATGCGGTTGATGCAGGTGCTGGCCGGTGGGCGGCATGGCGGGGCCGAGACCTTCTATGTCAACCTGGTCAAACACCTGCACGAGGCCGGGGTGACGCAGAAACCGGTGGTGCGCGGTTGGCCGGAACGCCTGACCGACTTGCGCGACGCCGGTCTCAACCCCATAGCGGTTCCCTTTCGTGGCGCGCTCGACCCAATAACACCGTGGCGGCTGCACCGGATCGAGAAGCAGTGGCAGCCCGACGCCGTCATGACCTGGATGAGCCGGGCCAGCGGCGCCATGCATACCCGCCGGGCACCGCATGTCGCGCGGGTCGGCCACTACTACAAGATAAAGTACTTCGGTCACTGTGACGCGCTGATTGCGATTGCCCCCGGCATTGCCGATCATTTCGCCGAACTGGGGTTTCCGCGCGAGCGGATCCACGTCGTCCCCAACTACACCGACCATCGCCCGCAGGACCCCATGCCGCGCGATGCCTTCGACACCCCCGCCGAAGCGCCCCACATTCTGGCGCTGGGGAGACTGCACCGGAACAAGGGCTTCGACGTACTGCTCGCCGCGTTGTCCGGTTTGCCGGGCGTGTTCGTCTGGTTTGCAGGCGACGGTCCCGAGCGGGATCCGCTGGAGCAACAGGCTCGCGACCTCGGAATCGCCGACCGGGTTCGGTTCCTGGGATGGCGCACGGATGTGTCGGCGCTGATCCAGGCGTCGGACGTGGTCGCCATGCCGTCCCGGCACGAGGGCTTCGGGACGGTGATCCTGGAGGCCTGGGCGCACGGTGTCCCCCTGGTCGCAGCGGCCAGTCAGGGTCCCCGAGATGTCGTGAGGGATGGCGAGACCGGCCTTCTGGTGCCGGTGGACGACACCATGGCACTGGGCGCCGCGCTGCGCCGGGTCCTGTTCGAGCCGTCCCTCGCCGAGGACCTGGCCGCTGCCGCCCGGACCGAGTATGTGGCTCGATACTCCCGAACGGCCGTCATCCAGCAGTACATCAGCACCCTTTCGGAGATAAGTCGTCTGGGAAAAATCAAGCAGTGACGTCGCTCGACTCAGGCCATTTCGCGATATCAGGAGCGGGACGGAAGATCTTTTTTTATGCAAAGAGCCCCACTACAGGAACTCTATTTCGGACCAAAAGCGGAGCCCCTAATCCGCCAACTTCCTGTAAACCAACGCATCAAACATGAATTCAGCGCCGCAAGTGATAGACCACAGAATAAGCAATCAGAGGAAGATTGTTTCCAGCACAATCTGCACAGGTTGCACTCAAACTCCCTTAACTCTCTATTTTCCAATTATGCGGTTTCCCAAGCTTGCGCATTGCTGATGCATAATAATCGTATGAATAAGCGAACGTTTAATTAACCACTCGTGTTGTAGGCTTTTTGAGTCAACTCGGATTACCGGTTCCACCGAACGCTTGGAGAACCCGTATACGCTAATCCGACCCGATTGACCCGACAACGACGACCCGGGAGGACACACGCGATGGTCCCCAGCTTCCGCCTGCGCATAGGGCACCGAATTCTGATCGGCTTTGCGATCGTCCTGCTGATCATGGCGGCGCTGGGTATCACAAGCATCCTCGGCCTTTCCAACGCCCGCGGCGACTTCGTCTGGTTTCGCGATCACGCCAGCGAAACGGCGGAGAGCGGACGGGTACAGGCGAACCTGCTGACAGCGCGACTGGCGGTGAAAGACTTCCTCATCGGGTCCGACATGACCGACGCGGAAACAGTCCGCGACCGGGCCCGGTCAGCCATCGACCTCGCCGAGGGCGTCCGCGCGATGACCCGGGCCGGATCGCGGGAGGAAGCGCTTTTCCAAGAGCTCGCCGGCAATCTCGACACCTATCTTCAGGCGTTCGAAGAGGTGGTACCCTTGCAGCAGCGGCATGACGCGATCATGGCCGAGCTGGCCGTACTGGGTCGCGCGGCCGAGCAGGCGCTGACCAGCATCATTACGACCGCACACCAGGACAACGACATCGAGGCGGCCTTCCTCGCCGGTCAGGCTGTACGCCACCTGCTGCTGGGTCGCCTTTACACGCATATGTATGCAACGGACTCGGCTCCGGCGAGCATCGACCGGGCGAGCAGTGAGTTCGCTTCACTCGAGGAAGCGGATAGAGCGATGCTTGCGGTGCTGGAAAACGCCGACCGGCGAAGCCGGGCGCAAGAAGCCGTCGACGCCACCGCTGCGTATGTCCGCCTTATCGAAGAGCTTCGCCAAGTCACCGAGACTCGCGATTCCATCGTTGACGACCAGCTGAACGAGATTGGCCCGACCATCGCCCAACAGATCGAGGACTTCAAACTCGAGATCAAAGACCAGCAGCACGTCGTCGGAACCGAAGCCGAAGAGGCGATGGCGACCCAGATCTGGACGGCGATCGCCCTCTCCTCCGGTGCGACGCTGCTCGGTCTGGCCATCGCCCTGATCATCGGCCGGGCGATCGCCCGCCCGGTGATCAGCATGACGGCCGCCATGGGCAGGTTGGCCGAAGGCGACACCGGCGTCGCGGTCCCGGCCCAAGGCCGCCAGGACGAGATCGGCGACATGGCCAAAGCCGTCCAGGTGTTCAAGGACAACGCGGAGAAGGTCGAACGGATGGCGGCTGAGCGCGCCGAGGCTGAGCAGCGGCTCGCGGAAGAAAGCAAGCGGGCCGCCGCCGAACTGGCCGACCGGTTCGAAGCCCAGGTGCAAGGCGTGGTCGGTACCCTGCGCCATTCCGCCGACAACCTGAGCACAGCCTCCCAGGATATGGCGTCGGCCACCGAGCAGTCGCGCGAGCAGACGACCTCGGTCGCCAGCGCGGCCGACCATGCGTCGGCCAACCTGCAGACGGCAGCGTCGGCAGCCGAGGAAATGGCCAGTTCCATCGGCGAGATCTCGCGACAGGTGCACAGTTCCAGCGAGATGGCACAGGTTGCCCAGACACGATCGGGGGAAGCCGAGACAACGATCCGCGGCATGGCCGAGGTGGCCGACAGCATCAACGGTGTCGTCGAGCTGGTGACGGCAATCGCCGAACAGACGAACCTGCTGGCGCTCAATGCCACGATCGAGGCGGCACGCGCCGGTGACGCCGGCAAGGGCTTCGCCGTCGTGGCCCAGGAGGTCAAGAGCCTGGCCAATCAGACGGCCAAGGCAACCGAGGAGATTGCCGGCTACATCGGTCGTCTTCAGGGCTCGACAAAACAGGCGGTTACGGCAATCGCCGAGACGGCGGAAGTTGTCGGCCAGGTGTCGGAGATCGCGGGCCAGATTGCGGCCGCCACCGAACAGCAGACCGCGGCCACCAACGAGATCTCCCAGAACGTGCAGCAGGCCGCCACCGGCGCCCAAGAGGTCACCCACAACATCGCCGGCCTGACGGAAGTGGCCGAGCAGACCGGTGTGGCAGCCGAGAAGGTCCAGGTGTCTACCAACGATGTCGGCGACCAAACACGGGTCCTGCAGAGCGAGCTCGACAAGTTCCTGGCGACGCTGAGGGTTGCCTAGCGCAGCATCGCCTGCGCCCTGCCCTCACCCGGACATCCGCAACGCCATTCGTTGGGGGAAGCCTACTCGGCCGCGGTCCGGAGGCCATAGGTTGCGAACTTGGCCAGCACGCGGTCGATCTCATCATCCGGCAGGACATTGTAGCGTCCGACCTGCAACACATTGAAGAACTGCCGGGCCAGGTTCTCTATTTCCACGGTCAGCCACATGGCCTGCTGCAGGGTACCGCCGGTGGCGATCAGCCCATGGTTGGCCAGAAGGCAGGCCTTGCGGTCGCGCATGGCCTCCACGGCGTTGGCGGACAGTTCCTCAGTGCCGTAGGTGGCGTACTTCGCGCAGCGGACCGAGTTACCGCCGGCGGCGGCGATCATGTAGTGCACGGCCGGGATGTCCAAACCCATGATGGCGATGGTCGTCGCATAGGCGGAATGGGTGTGCACGACGGCGCCGGCCTCCGGCTTGCCCTGCAGGATGTCGCGGTGGAACCGCCATTCCGATGACGGCAGCTTGTCCGGATCATGGCTGCCGTCGAAGCCCATCGACAGGATGTCGCCGGGTGCCAGTTCCTCATAGGGCGTCGCGCTCGGCGTGATGAGAAACCGATCGCCCTGGCGAACGCTGATGTTGCCCGACGTTCCCTGGTTCAACCCGCTTTCGTTCATCAGAAGACAGTTGCGAATGATCTCCTGGCGGATCTTCAGATCGTCCATGGGTGACCTTCTTCGGCTGCGGTTTGGGTCATGCCGCGTTCCAATGGCTACATCCGACCGCGGCGGGTTCGATCCGTTTCAACGACCCGGGGGCCGCTCGCCCGCCTTGGGCGGGGCGCGGGAAACCTCGAGGCTGCATGCCGAGACTGGCACCCGGGCCGCCCACGGTAAAACGGTTTTCCAGCAGGGCTGGCCTTCCGGGACATCAGGCCCGTCCGGCCCGCTAACCGCCGCTGCGCGCGATGGCCTCACGCATCTTCGCCGCTTCGGCGCGGGCGCCGCTGCGGATGAGTGCGACGTCCGAGGCACTGGCCAGGAGATGGTGTCCGCGGGCGAATAGTCCGGCCGGGTCTTCGCCATCTCGCGGAATCGTCGCCATCCAGCGGCCCGCCCCGCGGATCTTGCGCTCAGCCTCGTTGACCAGGGCCACAACCTCCGGATCCTCCAGCTGCCCCAGTTTCCCGATGCTGCCGGACAGGTCGTACCGGCCGATGAACAGCATGTCGGCACCGTCGACGGCGGCGATTTCCTCCAGGTCACCGACCGCCGCCGCACTTTCGATCTGCAGGATCAGCAGCAGATCCTCATGGGCATGGGCCGGGTAGTCCGCGTCGCGGCCATAGCCGCTGGCCCGGACATTCGGCGCCGCGAACCCCCGCCAGCCCCTGGGCGGATATCGGCAGGCGGCGACCGCCTCCCGCGCCGCAACGGCGGATTCCACCATGGGGATCATCAGCGACGACGCGCCGAGGTCCAGAATACGCTTCAGGTAGACCGGATCGTTCCAGGGGATGCGGACGATCGGCTCGCCGCCGGCAGCCTCGACCGCGCGCAGCAGGTTCGCCGCCGTCTCCAGGCTTCCGGGCCCGTGCTCCAGATCCAGGATCACCGTCGGCCATCCGTTGTGCACGACGGCTTCCGCAACCTGGGGAACATTGAAGTCGATCCACGCCGCTCCGACCCGTTCGCCGGCCTCCAGCCGCCGTTTCAGCCGGTTCTCAAAACGCATCTTTCCCCCCCTACACCGGCGGGCCCGCGTTCGGATGCGATCACCGAAGCGCAGGTCCGCTGACCTGTTTGAGCTAAGCGGTGACCTCCGTGCGCCATCGCTTGTCCTCGGGGAAGCCTCACCCGGTCGTTCCCGCGCGCCGGGCGTCGCGCACCCCCCGAAAGATCAGATACACCCAGATCGTCATTGTCAGCGCGCCGAGCGCCGCCGCAATGGGCCGATCGAAGAAACCGAGAAGATTCCCATTATCCTTTAGCATGGTGACCATGAAGTTATCTTCCACCATGGTCCCCAGAACGATCCCGAGGATCGCCGGTGCCACCGGGATGTCGTTGGCCTCCATGAAGAAGGCGACGACCCCCAGGACGAGCATGATCCAGACGGCGAAGACCGTGCTGTTGATGGCGAAACTGCCGACGATGCAGAACACCAGGATGATCGGCATCAGGACGGCCTGGGGGACGCGCAAGACCAGTCCGGACAGACGAATGGCGGCGAACCCCACCGGGATCAGCACCAGATTGGCGCAAAGGAAGGCGACGAACACCGCATAGACCAGATCCGGGCTCTGGGTGAACACAAGCGGTCCCGGGTTGACGCCCTTCAGGTAGAGGATGCCGATGGCGATCGCGGTCACCGTGTCGCCGGGGATACCGAACACCAGGGCCGGCGTCCAAGCGCCGGCCACGGCGGCGTTGTTGGCGGAGCCGCCGTCCACGATCCCCTCGACGGCCCCCTTGCCGAAGGCCTCCGGCTTCTTGGAGAACCGCTTGGACAGGGTGAAGCTGATCCAGGCGGCGATGTCGGCACCGGCCCCGGGCAAGGATCCGATGCCGGTGCCCAGGACGCTGGATCGGACGACGTTGAGCCGGAAACGCAGCAGAATCCGGCCGATACCCGCGAACACGTTGCCAACGCTGCCCTGCTCGGGACCCCGCACCCGGGCGCCGCGGGCGACCGTCCGCAGAATCTCCGACAGCGCGAACATGCCGATCATCGCCGGTATGAAGCTGACCCCGTCGAGCAGCTCGATGCTGCCGAAGGTGAAGCGCGGGTGGCCCACGGCGACATCGATGCCGATGGTGGCGATGAACAGGCCGATGAACAGCGAAGCGAAGCTTTTCAGAACCGACGAGCCGGAGATCAACACGGCACAGGTCAGCCCCAGACAGCCCAGCCAGAAATACTCGTCGGAGCTGAACCGGATCGCGAACCGCGCCAGTTGCGGCGCCACCGCCATCAGGATGATGGTGCCGATCATCCCACCGATCGCAGCGGTCACCAGGCCGGTGCCCAGCGCGAGGTCCGCCTTGCCCTGGCGGGTCAACGCAAAGGACTCGTCGACATATGCCGCCGATGCCGGTGTCCCTGGCATGCGCAACAGGGCGCCGGGGATGTCGCCGGCAAAGATCGCCGTTGCCGTGGTGGTGACGATGGCGGCAATCGCCGGCACCGGATCCATGAAATAGGTGAGCGGCACCAGCAAGGCGACCGACATGGTCGCGGTCAGACCCGGGATGCCGCCGACCATGACGCCATAGATCGCCGATGCGGCGATCACCAGCATCACCTCCAGATCGAGGACCAGGCCGAAGGCGCCGATGATCGCTTCCATCGCGCGGTACTACCAGGCGATCGGGGTCAGCAGGCCCCAGGGCAAGGGAACCCGGAGCAGCGAATAGAATGCATAATGGATGATGAGTGGAACGGCGATGGCGAAGGGGATCAGGATCAGCAGACGCACATGCAGCTTCAGGAACAGCAGCGCGAGGATCGCCATCGCCGTCAGGTGAAAGCCCAGCCAGTCGGACAGCAATATGTAGCCCAGGGTCGCCGCCAGGACGGCCAGCAGATTGCCGGCCAGATCGCGGGACCGCATCCATGGAGCGACATCGATCCACGGGCCACCGTTCCGCGACCGGCGGCGGACGACACCGGTGACCATCAACCCGATGCCGCACACCCCAAGCCCGCAGCCGATGACGGTCGGGAACAGGTCCGGGCCGAAGGCCATACCGCCCAGCGTCGGAAACGTCTGGGCGTAGGCGACGACGGCGACGGCAAAGGCCAGCAGGATGGCGCCCAGGATCGTGTCGTCGACCCGCATGGCGCTGCCCTACCCGCTTTGCCGCCGCCCGGCGTCGGAACGCCAACCCTACTGGGTCAGACCGATCGCCTCCATCGTGGCTCCCAGATTGGCGTCGGCCGCCTCGATGAAGGCGGTCAGGTCGGCCCGGGGCATGGACACGACTTCCGCGCCGCGGGAGTCCTTGAACTCCGCCCAGGCATCGGTCTGGACCGCTTCGGCAACCGCCTGCTCGTAGGCGCAGGCGATTTCCTCAGGCATCCCTTCCGGCCCGGAAAGGGTGATGAAGGCGGCCAGCGTCCAGGTGGTGTCGATCGCCTCCAGCGTGGTCGGGACGTCCGGCAGGGCACTCATGCGCTCGTCGTGCATGTAGGCGAGGCCCCGCAGCTCTCCGGACTCGATCAGCGCCTTGGCTTCGGACAAGGCCACGGTGACCATGTCGACGCCCCCGGCCATCAGTTCCTGCATGCCCGGCGCGGCACCCTGGCTGGGGATCCAGCGGATCGCCTCGGGATCCAGGCCCTGCTCGTTCAGCAGGCCGGCGATCGCAAGATGCCAGATGCCGCCCTGGGCCGTCCCGGACGCGGTCAGCTCGCCGGGGTTCTCCCGGGCGTAGTCGATCACTTCCTGAAGCGAGCCGAACTCGCTGTCATCCGCGACGGTGACGCTGGCCGGGACGATGTCGATCAGGGCGATCGGCGTGATGTTGCTGGCGTCCAGTTCGGTCAGGCCAGCCCAGTGCATCATGGCGATTTCCACCGTCGCGGCACCGACGGTGTAGCCGTCGGGCTCAGCGGTGGCGATGGCGCTGTGGCCGACCACGCCGTTACCGCCGGTGCGGTTGACGACGTTGAACGGCACGCCGAAATGCTGTTCCAGCAGGCTGGCCATCATCCGGGAGTTGGCGTCCGTGCCGCCGCCCGCGCCCCAAGGCACCACATAGGTGACGGCGCGCTCGGGCACCCAATGGCAGTCTGCCAGCGCCGGTGCGGTCATTGCGGCGATCGCCGCGGTACCGGTCAGCAGGCCGGTGAGAAGCGTTCTGGTCATGCGAATACCCCCTTCGTTTTTTTGCCGGGGTGCCGGATTCGGTATTGGGTGCCTCCCGGCCCGGCACCCCCTCCGTACCGGGAATCATGAAAGGACAACGCCCTGTCGGGCAAGGCTAATTCTCCAACTGGTTAATTCGCCTTTCGCTCAGTCCTCCAGTCCGGCGGCTTCGAACTGCAGCTTGTGCAGGGCCGACGCGTTCAGGTCGCCAAGCCCCCGGTTCACGGCCGTCTGGTAGAACTCGGCGATCTGTCCGGCGTTGGGAACGGGCACGCCGCTGGCTTTGGCAAAGGTACCGATCAGCCGCGCGTCCTTGAGCATGTGCTTCAGGTAGAAGAACGGTTCGAACGCGCCGCCCAGGCTGGCCCGGCCAACTCCCCGGATCAAACCGGAGGAAAAATCGGTGACGTCCAGCACGCCCATCACCGCATCGGGATTCAGTCCGGTCTTGCGCGCAAGCGACAAGGCCTCGCCAAGCGACGCCATCTGGGCCGCCACCAGCAGATTGCCGACAAGCTTCATCCGCGCGCCGGACCCCGTCGGACCCAGGTAATGCACCGTGGCGGCCATCGTCTCCAGGATCGGCTTGACGCTGTCGAACGCCGCCGGCGGACCGCCGCACACGAAATCGAGCCGGCCTTCCCAGGCCTCACCCTTGGATCCGAACACGGGGCAGTCCAGGACCGGCACGGCCCGGCTCTGTCCCTGGGCGAACAGATCGACGGTCACCTCCGGATCGGTGGTGGTGGCGTCGATCACCGTGGCTTCCGGCGCCACATGGGCCAGCAGACCGCCCTCGCCTTCGTAGACCTCCCGCTGGGCGTCCGGGCCGGTCAGGCACAGGGCAACGACCGGCTTGCCCGCCACCGCTTCGGCGATGGTTGCGGCCACCGTGGCGCCGGCCAGATCATCCTCGAGCGCCCGGGACGAGCGGTTCCAGACGGTCACGTCGTGACCGGCTTTCAACAGGTTGCGCACCATGCCCCGGCCCATGATGCCAAGGCCCAGAAAGGCAATCTCCGTCATGGTCGTCTCCTTCCCGAGAGGTCAGCGCGGCAGGGCCTGCACCACCCGCAGGAACGCCAGCATACCTGGATCGTCCAGGCCAACGCTCTTGTCGCCCCAGATGCGCGCTCGGCCGACCTTGTTGGGTTTGTCGCGATAGCTGTCGAGCGCGGCTTGGGCGCCGCCCTCAACAGCGTTTCGCACCGCGGCAGGGTCGTCGAGCCCGGCCGAGCGATCGCGGGCCTCGGCCAGGGCGTCCAGCACCGTCTTGTCGCCCAGGCTGGCCTTGCCGCGCGCCATCATGGCCTGCAGCGCGCCGTCCAGCAGAAGCGAGACCTCGGTATGCGGCACCTCGGTGCGGCCCTTCAGCGCCTTGGCGGCGCTCATCAGGCCGGTAGCCGTCAGCGTGCCATAGCTGGAGGACGCCGCCTTGGTCACCGCCTGGGCGCATCTCATCAACGCCTGGCCCAGATCGTCGGGCAAGTCGGGCAGCACGTCTGCCACCGCCCGGCTGGCCCGGTTCATCGTAACCCCCAGATCGCCGTCGCCCAGTTTGCCGTCCGCGGTGTTCAGCTCCTCCGCGCAGCCTTCCATGGCATCAGCGATGGCCGACAGACCGTTGCGCAGCGCCTCGACAGTCAGCGGCATGGCTCACTGCACCCGCCAGAAGGCACAGTCGGCCGGCGCCCTCAGATAACCCTCCAACTCGTCGTCCAGCTTGCACAGCGTGAACGATACGCCGGTCATCTCCATCGAGGTGGCATACCGGCCGACCAGCGGCATGACGATGGTCGCCCCCGCCCCTTCCAGCCGTGCCTTGACCACGCGATAGAGGATGTAAAGCTCCTCCGGCGGGGTGGCGCCCAGGCTGTTGACCATGATCGACACCCGGTCGCCGGACGCCAGCGGCATGTCCTTCAGAAGGAAGTCCATCATCTCCTCGGCGATCGGGTCGGCGGTTTTCAACGCGCCCCGCCACACACCAGGTTCGCCATGGATGCCCATGCCCATTTCCATCTCGGTTTCGCCGATCTGGAAGGTCGGCTTGCCCGCCTGGGGCACCGTGCAGGGCGTCAGCGCCGCACCGATGCTTCGGCAGGCATTCGCCGCCTTCTGGGCGATGCGCGTGACCTCCTCCAGGTTCTCGCCGGCCTCGGCGGCCGCCCCGGCGATCTTGAAGGCATAGACCATGCCGGCCACGCCGCGCCGCTTCTCGTGCTCCGCGGCCGGCGCCGAGGCGACGTCGTCGGTGAGCAGCACGGTGGTGGTGGCGATGTCCTCCATCTCCACCATGTCGCCGGCCATGTCGAAATTCATGATGTCGCCGCCGTAATTGCCGTAGAGGCGCAACACTCCTTTGCCGCCGTTGGCGATGCGGATGGCGTCGGCCATCTGCTCGACCGACGGCGAGGCGAACACGTCGCCGATGGCGCATGCGTCCAGCAGCCCCCGGCCGACATAGCCGGTGAACACCGGCAGATGCCCCGACCCGCCGCCGGTGACGATGCCGACCTTGCCCTGAAACGGCGCCCCCGGCCTGTGGATCACCCGCCCGCCGTCGCCGCCCTGGGCATAGTGCTCGGGATGCGCGGCCACCAGGCCCTGCAACATCTCGTCAACGTAGGCGTAAGGGTCGTTCAGGATCTTCTTCATCGTCAGCTCCCGTCACAGGAAGGGGGCGGCGCCCGACGCCCGCCACGAGGGTTCATCGACCTGTCTGTCCCGCTGTCGCTGACGGCCGATCCGCCGGCCGCCAGGGAAAGCGGGGCGGATGGCGCCGCCACCCGCCCCAGACTGGTTATCGCGGTCCGCGATCGCTCCTCAGATCTGGTACCCCAGCGCCCGGGCCCCATCGAGGAAGTTCTGGTACTGAGAGCGCTGGCTGTCGATGCCGAGGCGCTGGACGATCTGGGTCCACTCCTCGGCCGCCTCGTCAAGCGCCTGCTGGCTGGTCAGCTCGCCGGCTACCGCCTTGGAGATGTTCCGCCCCAGGGCATCGGCGTATTCCGGCGTGCCTTCCCAGTAGAACTGCGGATAGCCGACCTCGACATTGGCCAGGCCGCCGTCCAGGTGATCGCGCGCCCGCTCGAAGGTCGAGAAGATGCCGGCGTTGGTCGACCAGAGGTCATTGTCGGTGCCGCGCTGCGGGTTCGGCTGGGTGTACAGCGTTGCCGCAGCGTCCGTGTAGTGCGACGCGCCGAACGGGTCGGAGCCGCAATACTCGTCGGCGACGATCTCGTTGGAGATCGACGGGTGCGACATGCGGTAGAGGAAGTGGAAGGCCGCCCGCTTGGTCTCTTCCGGCAAGCTGGCCGGGATGGCGCCGGTGCGGCACCATAGCGAGATCGCCCGGTGCAGGATGCTGCCGTCGGCCTGCTCCCAGCCAGGCACGATGGCCGCGCCCTGGTCTTCGGCCAGTTCCAGGCCCTGCTGCTGCACGGTGAATTCGGCCATGTCGATCCACCAGATCGACATCACGTCGGCGCCCGACTGCCAGCGCTGGATGGTCTGGGCCAGGTCCATCGACTCGCTGCCGGGCGGGCCGAAGGCGATGATCTCCTTGAACATGTCGAGCGCTTCGACCGCGCCGGCCGAATTGATGCCCGGGGTCATGTTCTCGCCCTCGAAGTAGTTCACCCCCTTCGAAGCGGCGACGTCCATCCAGAAGCCCCAGCCGAAGTTCGGCGGGTTGACGACCATGGAGGTGCCGTAGACGCCGTTGGCCGACAGTTCCTCGGTGAAGAACTGGGTGCATTCCAGGAAGTGCGGCCAAGTCCTGGGCACTTCCAGTTCGCGCTGGAACCGCTGGCTGAACTTCCGCTGCAGTTCCGGGTCGTTGAAGTACTGCTTGCGGTAATGGAGGATGTGGATGTCGCCGTCGAGCATGATGCCGAAGCGCTGGCCGTTCCACTTGGTGTAGAACTCGCCATAGGCCGGCATCACCCAGTCCAGGTACTCCTGGGCGTCGGCGTACTCATCGAAATAGGCGTCCAGCGGTTCCAGCCGGCCGGTCTCGGCGAAGGCGCCGAAGAACAGGCTGGGGAACTGTACGAAGTCGAAGCGGGGCCGGCGGGACAGAAGCTGGGGCAGCACCTTGGCGACGGTGTCACCGCCTTCGTACATCTCGCGGCTGCTGATGCTGACGCCGGCGGCTTCCTGGAAATGGGGCGACAGCCACAAGGGGGCATGCAGCCAGTTGGAGTCCTGGAAGTAGCTCAGCTCCACATTGTTGAACCTGCCGTTCGGCGGGGCCAGGATCGACGGATCAAAGCCCTGCGCCCGGGCCGGACGGCCGCCCAGGGCCAGCCGGCTGCCGGCCAGGGCACCCGCCCCGGCGGCCGCACCACGCATGAACTTGCGGCGTGTCAGACCACGAAAGATACCCATCGCGCTTCCTCCCAATCTGTGCGGTCGGGACGTCCCGCCGCGGTTGTCGGCGGCCGCGCGACCGGCGGCCGTCGGGTCAGTTTCTAGGCCACGAACACTTCCGTCTGCGGATCGAAGACCATCACGTCCGACGGCCGGTAGTGGAACGTCACGTCCTCGCCGGGCGCGACCTGGAACTCCGGGGGCGCGGTCAGTCGGATCTGCGCATCGCCGCTGGCGACGGTGACGATCGACTGTTCGCCCAGGAACTCGTCCAGGACCACCCGCGCGGTCAGCGCCGCCTTGTCCGGACCCGGGTGGACCGAGATGTTCTGCGGCCGGATGCCGATGGACACTCGCTTCAGACCGTCGCGGCGGATGGCCGCCAGGCGTTCCGGATCGGGTTGGAAGCGCAGGTCGGTCCCGTCCACCGCCAGGGCCATGGCGCCATCCGCCCCGTCCACCTGGGCTTCCAGGAAATTGGTCGGCGGCTCGCCGATGAAGTCGGCGACGAACCGGTTGGCCGGGCGGTCGTAAAGCTCGTCGCGCGTGCCGAACTGCTGCAGCCTGGCGTTCGACATCACCGCCACCCGATCCGACAGGGCCAGCGCCTCCATCTGGTCGTGGGTGACGTAGATCGTGGTGCGCCCCACCGACTGGTGGATGCGCCGCAGTTCGAACAGCATCTGGAACTTCAGATGCGCATCCAGATGGCTCATCACCTCGTCCAGGATGAACGCGGCCGGTTCACGGATCAGGGCGCGGCCCAGGCTGACCCGCTGCTGCTCGCCACCGGAGAGCTGGCGCGGCCGGGACCCCAACAGATGTTCGATCCGCAGCATCTTGGCCACGGCGTCGATCCGGCGTTTGCGTTCCACCTTGTCGACATTGCGGACGTCCAGCGGGAATCCCAGATTGTCGGCGATGGTGAAGGTCGGATAGAGGGCGTAGGTTTCGAACGCCATCGCCACGTTGCGCTGTTCGGGCGACAGGTCGTTCATCGGCTGGCCGTCGAAGGCGACCGTGCCGCTGGTGATCGCCTCCAACCCGACGATCATCCGCAGGGTCGAGGTCTTGCCGCAGCCCGACGGCCCGAGCAGGGCGACAAACTCCCCATCCTCGACCGTCAGGTTCAGGTCTTCGACCGCATGAACCGGCCCGTGCCGGGACGGATAGACCTTATTGACGTCGGTCAGGGTGACCTGCGCCATCCTCGCCCCTCCTCCGCGGTCACAGCAGCACGTTGTGGCCGAGATCGGCCGAGAAATAGTGGAACCGGTTCGGGTCCACCGCCAGGCGCACCGGCTCGTCGGGCTCGAAAGCGGCGCTGGTCGAGGTGATCACCGACAGCGACTGTCCGTCGGCCTTGGCGATCAGCACCCCGTTGGCGCCGAGCGCCTCGTGCAAGTCCACCCTGGCGTCGAACAGGAAACGCCCGTCCGCCGCGACGCCCGCGTCGACCACATCGATGAATTGCGGGCGGATGCCGACCGTGATCTCCCGTTCGTTGCGGTCGCGCAGCCGGCCGGCATGGGCCTGTGCCACCGGCAGCGCAAAGCCGGTTTCCGAACGCACCTGAAGGCCGCCGCCGTTTTCTTCCAGCACGCCGTCGAAGGCGTTGATCGACGGCTGGCCCAGATGACGCGCGACGAACAGCGTGCCCGGACGGTCGAAGACCTCGCGCGGCGGACCGATCTGCTGCAATCCGCCCGGCCCCATCACCCCGACCCGGTCCCCCAGGGACAGCGCCTCGGCATAGTCGTGCGTCACATAGATGGTGGCGACCTGGCGCAGTTCCTCCAGCTCGTGGAACTGGCGCCGCAGCTCGTGGCGGATCTTGGCGTCCAGATGGCTGATCGGTTCGTCCAACAGGAAAACGTCCGGTTTCGCCACCAGGGTCCGGCCCAGCGCGGTGCGCTGCTTCTGGCCGCCCGAGACCTCATGCGGCCGACGGCCCAGCAACTGGTCGATACGCAGCAGTCGGGCGACCTCGCCGACCCGCTGGGCGATCTCCGCCTTCGGCAGGCCGCGGGCCTTCAGCGGGCTGGCGATGTTGTCGAACACCGTGAGGTGCGGATACAGCGCATAGCTTTCGAAGGTCATCGCCACCTTGCGCTGGTAGGGCGGCACGCGGGTGAGATCCTTGCCGTCGATCACCACCCGGCCGGCGTCCAACGACTCCAGCCCGGCAACGCAGCGCAGCAGCGTCGTCTTGCCGATGCCCGACGGGCCGACGACGACAAAGAACTCGCCCTTCTCCACCGTCAGCGACAGGCGGTCGATGACCGGCTCGGCAAAGCCCTTGCAGATGTCGATCAGCTCCAGGTTTGCCATCGGATCAGCCCTTGACCACGCCGAGCGAGAGGCCCCGGACCATGTAGCGCCGCAGCACGATGAACAGGATCACCGGCGGCAGCATGGCCACCAGGCTGAACGCCATCACCAGGTTCCACAGCGTCTGGCTGCCCTGGGTGAAGGTCGGAATGTGCACCGGGAAGGTCTTGACGCTGGTCCCGGTCAGGATGTTGGCGAACAGGTATTCGTTCCAGGCGAAGATCCAGCACAGCATGGCGACGGAAATCATGCCCGGGAACACCAGCGGCAGGGTAACCTTGAAGAACGCCCGGAACGGCCGATAGCCGTCGAGATAGGCCGCCTCCTCAAGCTCCCGCGGAGTATCCCGGAAGAACACCATCATCAGCCAGGTCGCCAGCGGCATGTTGAAGACCAGGTAGAGGATGATCAGCGAGATATGGCTGTCGGCGCCCCAGGGCGTGGCGTCGAACAGGAAGAACATCGGGATCAGGATCGCCACCGGCGGGAACATCCGCTGGGACAGGATGAAGAACGCCAGGTTTTCCCCGACCGGTCCACGCAGATACCGGGCCAGGGCGTACCCCGCGAGCGTGCCCAGGAATAGCGACAGGACCGTGTTGGCGGAACTGACGATCAGGCTGTCGACGATCGATTGCAGGCTGCCGGGGTCGGCGAAAATGCCGGCGTAGTTTCCGACCTGCATGGTCTCCGGCCAGAAGGTCGGCACCATCCGATTGATCTCGTCGACCGGCTTCAGCGACGTGACCAGCATGAAGTACAGCGGAAACAAGGTGAAAACCAGCCAGACCGCCAGGAACGCCAGCAGCAGGCGGCGGGTCAGTTGCAGATTGTGCTTGCCCATGACCGTCCCCGTCACTGCGTCTGCTGGGCCCGCAGGACCCGCTTCAGGTACTGCAGGAACAGCGTCACCAGGATGGCCGCGAACAGGAAGATCAGGATCGCGTACGCCGCCGCCTCACCGATCTGGAACTCGCGAATGCCCTTCTGGAAGGCCACGAACACGGGCAACTCCGACGATTCGGCCGGCCCGCCGGACGTCATGACGTACACCTTGTCGACAAACTTGTACGCATCCATGAAGCGGATGATGAAGGCGATGGCGATGATCTCGCGCAGCATCGGCAGGGTGATCCGGCTCAACACCCGCCAGCTCGACGCGCCGTCCACCCGGGCCGCCTCGTAGACCGCCGGTGGCAGCGAAACCCGCCCGGAATAGACGATCAGCAACGGCAGCGCCGTCCATTGCCAAGTGTCGGCCAGCACCAGCGACCACAGCGACAGGCCGCTATCCAGCCATTCGATCCGGGCCGTCGCCTCCATCACGCCGATATTGATCAGCAGATGGTTGATGGCGCCGTTATTGGCCTGCAACAGGAACTTCCACAGGACGCCGACGATCGACGGCGGCAGCATCATCGGCAGGACCAGCAGGATCAGGATGATGGTCCGCGCCAGATTGTTGCGAATACCCTCGTACAGCAGAAGGGCCAGGGCCGTCCCCAACAGGACCTGCAGGCAGGCGCCGAACAGCAGGTAGATGCCAAGCCGCTCGATGCTGCTCAGGAACCTGTCCGAAGACAGCACCAGCCCGAAATTGTCGAAGCCCACGGCCGCCCAGTCGCCGCTGAACAGGCTCATCATATTGGTGTCGTGGAACGCGTGGTAGAACATCCAGATCGTCGGGTAGATGACGATCGCCACGATCACCAGGATCGGCAGGCCGACCATGACGGCCGGCACCAGCGGGTGCACGATCAGGCTGCCGCCCCGCCGTTTGGCCTTGAACCAGTCGGGATAGTCTTTGGGGTCGATCCGGCTCGCCCGGCCGTTGATCACCCGCTGCGCAGGAGCCTGCGTCGGTTCCGTGGTGGTCATGCTTTGGTGCCACCCACCGGCGCGCGTCCGACGGGTAGAACGATTCTCCCTTTAATCGTTTTACGGGATTGGCGCACACCGGGGCTAACCGCTTGTGCTCCCGCCGCTTTCGCGTTGGTATTGGACACAAAACTGTCAGCTAATCCGGCCGCAAGTCAACCGCCTGCAAACCCGCAGGCAAACCAAGTCAAACCACGAACGTGGCCTTAAGGAGGATCGCACCCGTGACGTTGCCCACGCCCGAGGGCTATCGGTCGCTCGACGACAAAAGCTTGCCGGCCTTCCTGGCCGACCTGCCCGAGGTGGCCGCACGCCTTGGCGGTGCACCGGCCGACTGGAGGGTTCAGGAGGTCGGCGACGGGAACCTGAACCTGGTGTTCCTGGTCGACGGGCCGGCCGGCGATGTCTGTGTGAAGCAGTCGCTGCCCTATGTGCGCCTGGTGGGCGAAGGGTGGCCGATGCCGCTCGAACGCGCCGCCTACGAGGCGGCCTGCCTGGAAGAACACGGACGCTGGGTCGGGCCGCTGATCCCGGAGGTCTACCACTACGACCCCAAGCAGTTCTGCATCGTCATGGAACGGCTGTCGCCGCACATCATCATGCGCCAGGGCATGATCAAGGCGATCCGCTATCCGCGCTTCGCCGACGATCTGTCGACCTACTGTGCGCAGTCGCTGTTCCACACATCGGACCTGGGCATGCCCGCGCCGGAGAAGCGCGAGAAGGTCGCCCGGTTCTCCACCAACACGAACCTGTGCAAGATCACCGAAGACCTGATTTTCACCGAACCCTACATGATCGCTGAGCGAAACCGGTGGACCACGCCGCAGTTGGACGGCATCGCCTCGGAGTTCCGCAACGACGCGGCGTTGAAGCTGGCGGTGTCACGGCTGAAGCTGGCGTTCATGGGCAACACGCAGGCGCTGCTGCACGGAGACCTGCATACCGGATCGGTGATGATCACGCCGGAGAACACCCGGGTGATCGATCCGGAATTCGCCTTCTTCGGCCCGATGGGCTTCGACCTGGGTGCCGTAATGGGCAACCTGCTGATCAACTACTTCAGCCAGGATGGCCACGCGACGCCGGATGACCCACGCGAAGCCTACCAGGACTGGGTGCTGGAGACGGTGGAGGCGTTCT
>JANQIU010000189.1 GCA_028281985.1 Alphaproteobacteria bacterium
TCGCCGCCCGGTGCCTGCCGGGCCACCTCTACCCAGCTCCTCCGCTTCGCCATCGTCTTAGTCCGCTGGGAGCGCGGCGGTCGTCGCCGGGGGCGCCGTCTCCGGGTCGCCGCCCTCCGGTGCGGCGGGATCGGCATCCGACGGCTCGTCCGGTTCGCCCAGGCCCTTGATCAGGGGCTTCAACAGGTAGTCCAGCACGGTCTTGGCCCCGGTATGGACATCGACCTGGGCCAGCATGCCGGGGATGATCGGCAACGGATCGTCCTCGGTGCCCAGATAGTTGGAATCGGTGCGGACGATGGCGCGGTAGAAGGTCTCGCCCGTGGTCTCGTCGGTGACCGTATCGGCGCCGATGCGTTCGATCTGGCCTTCCAGCCCGCCATGGACCGAGAAATCATAGGCCGTCAGCTTCACGGTCGCCGGCTGCCCCGGCTGCAGGAAGGCGACGTCGCTGGGCCGGATCCGGGCCTCGACCAGCAGCGAGTCTTCGATCGGCACGATTTCCACCAGGGTCATTCCCGGCTGGACCACGCCGCCGACGGTGGTGACGACGACATCGTTGACGATGCCGCGCACCGGCGATCGGATGTCCGCCCGCACGACCCGGTCTTCTGCCGCCCGGATGGTCTCGTTGAGGACGCTGAGCTCCATCAGCCGCCCGTTCAACTCGCGCCGCGCTTCGGCCTGGAAGGTGAGCCGCGCCTCCTCCTCGCGGGCCGTGGCCTCCTCGATCGCGGCGGTGGCGCGCAGGATCTGACCGCGGATCTGCTCCAGTTCGGCCCGCAGGCTGTTCACTTCGCGGCGTCGGCGCAGGACGTCCAGCCGCGGCACGACCCCGGACCGGGCCAGCGGCAGGTAGATGGCCAGCTCCTGTTCGGCCAGCCGCAGGGCTTCGTCGAGCGCGGCCTCTTCCGTCTCCAGTTCCCCGACTTCCTGGGCGCGCTGCTCGGTCTGCTGATGCAGGATCCGGATCTGCGTTTCCAGTTCCAGTCGGCGGGCCGCGAACAGCTCGCGCTCGTCGTTCACCGAATGATCGCGGGTGGCGGCCAGATCGATGGGAAAGGTGATGCGCGGCAGGCCGTCCGTCTCGGCCTGCAGCCGGGCGATCTGGGCGCGCAAGGCCCGCTTCTGGGCTTCGATCTCGCCCAGTGAGGAAGCGAAGCCGGTATCGTCGATCCGCAGCAGAACCTGGCCCGGCTCGACGAACTCGCCGGCCCGCACCAGGATGGCGTCGACAATACCGCCCTCCAGGGATTCCACGATCTGAACCTGCGACGAAGGAATGACCCGCCCTTCGCCCCGGGTCACCTCATCGATCGTCGTCATCCCCGCCCAGACCAGGAACCCGGCAAAGATAACGCCGATGCCGACCAGCATCAGCCGGGTGACCGGCCGCGGCCCGCGGTGGGCCGCGCTCTCGACTTCGGAGGCGAAGTCCAGGTCCGACCAGCGTTTCAGGATCGCCATGGGGTCGGCCGCCTGTTTTTGCCGCTTCGCACGTGTCAGCTCGCCTGGCTGCGGTTGCTCTGCAGCGTTCGGATCACGTCGTCGCGGGTTCCGTCCATGACCACGCGGCCGTGGTCCAGGACGATGACGCGATCGACCAGGCGCAGCAGGCTTGGGCGGTGGGTCGTGATCATCAGGGTGACGCCCGACTTGGCGATTTCGCTCAAGCGCCGCATCAGCTGCAGTTCCGACGTCGTATCCATGGCGCTGGTCGGCTCGTCCAGCATCAGGATCGGCGGCGCGGTCAGCATGGCACGGGCCAGGGCGATCGCCTGCCGCTGGCCGCCCGACAGGTTCTGTCCCCGCTCGCCGACCTGCAGGTCGTATCCCTGGGGGTGGGTGGACACGAAGTCGTCCACCCCGGCGACTTTGGCCGCGCGCAGGATCATCTCGTCGTCGGCGTAGGGGAAGCCGATGGCGATGTTCTCCTTCACCGTGCCGAAGAAGAGCTGCACGTCCTGCATGACCGATCCGACCCCGCGCCGGATATCCGTCGGGTGGTACTGGCGCAGGTCCACGTCATCCAGCAGCACCGACCCCTGGTCGGGCGTGTAGAGGCCGATCAGCGTCCGGGCCAACGAGGTCTTGCCGCAGCCGATCCGGCCGATAATGCCGACCTTTTCGCCGGGCTCCACCTTGAAGGAAACGTCGCGCAGCGCCGGCTCGCCGCCTTCCGTGTAGGTCAGATGGACGTTGCGGTATTCGATCCGGCCGTCCTGGACCGGCCGGCTGACGAAGTGCCGGTCCGCAGGGCGCTCGACAGGGAGCTCCATCAGGCTGTCCAGATTGCGCAGGGCCACCCGCGACTGATGGAACCGGGACAGGGTGTTGGCGACGCCAGCCAGCGGGGCCACCGATCGTCCGCCCAGGATGGTGCAGGCGACCAGGGCGCCCATGCTCATATCGCCATTGGCGATGCGGTAGACCCCGAAGATGACGATGACCACGCTGACCGACTGCTGGGCGAAGCCGGACAGGTTGACCGCGAGCGAGGACCAGAACCGCGATTTCTGCGATGTCCGGGCGGTCAGACCGACAAACCGCTCCCAGGCCCGTTGCATCCGGCCTTCGGCACCCAGGCTCTTGATCGTGTCCAGGCTGGAAACGGTTTCCACCAGGATGGCGTGCTTCTGGGCCGCCTCCTGGCTGCTGGCCTTGACTGCTCGGTTCAGCGGCACCTGCACCAGCAGGCCGATGATGATCACCACCGGCACGGCCAGGGCGGGGATCCAGGCCAGCCAGCCGCCGATGGAGTAGATGACGAAGACGAAGACACCGATGAACAGCAAATCGGTGATGGTCCCCAGCGTGGCGGAGGTGAAGAAGTCGCGGACCGTTTCGAATTCGCGGAGCTGGTTGGCGAAGGCGCCGGTGGTCGGCGGCCGGGCCTTCATCTGCAGGTTCATCACCTGCTCGAAGATGCGGCTGGCCAGCAGCACATCGGCCCGCTTGCCGGCATTGTCGATCAGCGCGCTGCGCAGGCTCTTCAGCAGGAAATCGAAGAAGAACGCGATACCGATGCCGGCGGCCAGCACCCAGAGCGTCGGGATCGCCTGGTTGGGCACGACGCGGTCGTAAACGTTCATGACGAACAGCGGCGAAGCCAAAGCCAGCAAATTGACCAGGAAGGCGGCCAGCATGACTTCGGCATAGGTCGGCCAGAACTGGGACACGGTGCCCCAGAACCACGATCCGCGCGTCGCCTTGGTCAGATGCTCGGTGCGCCCGTCGAACCGGTACTCCGGCCGGACGAAAAGCGCATAACCCTCATAGTCCGCGCTCAGATCCGCCCGGCTGACCTTGGCAATCCCGTCGCCCGCCTCGGGTACGATGACGTCGAAGGTGTCTTTGTCGGCACGGCCCATGACAATGCAGGCGCGGCGATCGCTCAACAGGAGGATCGCCGGCAGCACCATCTTCGACAGGCCGTCCAGCGAACGGCGCACCAATCGGCTGGACAGTCCGGCCCGGGCGGCGGCGCGGACGAACAGGCCGGGCGTCAGATTGCCGTCTTCCAGCGGAAGGCCGGATGTCAGCGCGGCCGGCGAAATCGGATTGGCATAGTGCCGGGTGAGGGTCAGCAGGCAGGACAGCAGCGGATCGACATTGGCCGCCGTCGCCTCGCCGGGATTGCCGACCCACGCCGCCGGTTTGGGCGCGGCATCGGTGGGGCCGTCGCCGCCGTCCTGGGCCGGCTCCGAGCCGGTCGATGCCTCATCGGACGGTTGGCCCGATGGTTGGCCCGATGGTTGGCCCGATGGTTGGGGTGTGCCGGGATCGGTAACCGTGTCGGTTGCGGGACCGGTTGCCCGTCGAGGGGCGACGGGCGGGATGGCGGTGTCGGCATCCTCTGGACCCGGCAGGGCCGACGCGGTTTCAGCGGGCATGCATACCCCTCGGCACGGAAGGTGACCGCACAGCATAAGTAGATAGGGTTTCGAATGTGTTAGTCGACACCCTCTCTATCCGGAAGCGATCTGCGTCTTCCGGTCGGCCCCGTCGGTCTGTCGGGTAAGTGTGTTGCCGGCCGTCAGGGATAGCGTCGCGGCATCGTTTCCGACGCCGCCGTCGGCTCGACGCCCACCTCCTGGCGTGCAGTGGCGGGCGCCTGGGGCGGCGGGGCGATCCCAAGTGTCGGCAGGAGGGGTCCGGTCGCGGCCAGGGCCCGATACTCGTTGAACGCCAGGTCGACCTCGGCCGACTGCACCGCGACGCGGCCCTGGAACAGCTCGTTCACCGCATCCAGCACATCCAGCAGGGTTCGTTCGCCGATTTCGAACTGCTGCTGATAGGACGACAGGACCTGCTGGCTGGCGGTCACCTGCTGACGCAGGATCTCCAGCCGGCGCGTCAGGCTGTCCCGGGCGATATAGGTTTCGCGCACCAGCTGCTCGACGTCGCGCTCGAAGCGCATCAGCGCTTGCCGGGCTTCGTCGATACGCCGGACCTGCTCTTCCCGGTTGGCGGAATCGATGCCGCCGCGGAACAGGTTGTAGCGCATCACCAGCAGCGCTTCGGCGTCGAATTCCTCTTCTTCCTGGCCGTCCTGGTCGGTGGTGAAGGACACGGACGATTCGATATCCAGGCTCGGATAGAACGGCGCCAGGGACTGTTCGTACTGGGCATAGGTGGCGTCGATATCGGCCGCCGCGAACAGCAGTGTCGGGTTGTTGCCCAGGGCAACGCTGACGGCGTCTTCGACATCGCCTGGCATGGAACTGCCGACCCGGGCCGGTGGCGAGAAGTTTTCCGCCGGCAGGCCGACCACGCGTTCGAACGCGATCCGCGATTCCGCCAGCCCGCGCTCGATGTCCACCAGGGTCGCTTCGGCGGCGCGCAGGCGCTCTTCGGCCTGTTGCAGGTCCGCGGTACTGCTGCGCCCGGTGTTGACCCGCTGCCGGACGTCGTCGAGCGTGCGCTGGTGGGTCACCACATTCTCGATCGCCAGGCGCTGCAGCACTTCCTGCCGCAGGGAATCGAGGTAGGACTGGACGACATCCAGGGCGACGAATTCTGACCGTTCCAGGACCCGGTAGGCGGCCCCGTCGATCCGCGAAGCCTGCAGGTCGATTTCGCTGGAGGCTTCGAAGCCGTCGAACACCCGCTGCTGCAGCGTCAGGATCACTTCGCCGCGCAGCATCACTTCTTCGTCATTCGGGCCGTCGGGGTTGCTGTCCTGATAGCCGGGGCCGACCGACCCTTCGAAGTCGATCTGCGGCAGGTAGAGGCCGCGCGCCTGCTCCAGCTCGAAATCGATGGCCTCGCGGTTGGCGCGCGCTGCACCGATTTCCGGAT
>JANQIU010000117.1 GCA_028281985.1 Alphaproteobacteria bacterium
TCCTGGCCCTGGCGGCGCAGGTTCCGGTGGATGGCACGATCCAGGAGAACCCGTACACCACCTGGGACGAGATCAACCCTAATCTGCCGGCTGCCGACATCGAAGTGCTCGGCCCGCCGCCGACCTCCGGCACCCGCGACGCCTTCGTCGAGCTGGTGATGGAAGAGGCCTGCGAAGGCTTCCCGGAAATCGCGGCGCTTGAAGAAGCCAACGAAGAGCTGTTCGAGCAGGTCTGCACGCAGATGCGTGAAGACGGCGGCTTCATCGAAGCCGGCGAGGACGACAACCTGATCGTCGCCCGCCTCGAAGACAATCCGGCGGCGCTGGGCATCTTCGGCTTCTCGTTCCTGGACCAGAACCTGGACGTCATCCAGGGCGCGACGGTGGACGACACGGAGCCGACCTTCGAGAACATCGCCAGCGGTGCCTACCCGGTCTCCCGCTCGCTGTTCCTGTACGTGAAGGAAGCCCATATCGGCGTGATCCCCGGCATGGCCGACTTCATCGCCGAGCTGACCGCCGAGTCGACCCTGGGCGACGAAGGCTATCTGGTCGATGCCGGCCTGATCCCGCTGACGAGCGATGCGCGCACCGAAATGCGTGACGCGGCGACCGGCCTGGGTCAGTAAGGTCCAGTAGGTTCTTTTTGGACGATGCCGGCCGGTGCCTGCGGGCGCCGGCCGGTTCCTCCTTTTTCCCTCAACTGACGTTTCGGATGTGCCGCCATGGCAGGATATCTGGTCATCACCATCCTGATCCTGAGTGTGGTTGGCTACTACTTGGGCCGGTCGCGGTCGGTCGCCGTCGCTGACGGTTCGCCGCAGTCGCTGCATTCCCGGCCGGGCTACTACGGTCTGTTCGCCGCTTTCTGGGCCGGCCTGCCCGGCGCCTTTCTGATCCTCGCCTGGCTGTTCGTGCAGCCGGTGGTGGTGGACAACCTGGTCATGTCGGGGCTGCCCGACGGCATCGTGGCCCAGGAGCCGGGCGACGAAGGCATGCCGGCGCATCTGGCGCTGGTCGACATCAAGAACATCGCTTCCGGATCGATCAGCCCGGAAAACCTCGACGAGCACCATCGGGATGGCCTGGTGGCCGCCGCTGCCCGGTTCAACAGCCTGAACACCATCAGCGGATGGCTGCTGTTCGCCGTCGGCACCGCGTTGGCCGCAGGCGCGCTTGCCATCTGCATGCGCCGGATTCACCCGAAATTCCGTGCCCGGAACAATGTCGAAGGGATCATCCGCTTCCTGCTGATCCTGTGTTCGACCATCGCCATCTTCACGACCGTCGGCATCGTCTTGTCGCTGTTGTTCGAAGCGGCGCGGTTCTTCGCCCTTGTGCCACCGCACGAGTTCCTGTTCGGGACGCATTGGAGCCCGCAGGTGGCGATCCGCGCGGATCAGACGGGATCGTCCGGCGCCTTCGGCATGATCCCGCTGTTTTCCGGCACGCTGCTGATCGCCACGATCGCCCTGCTGGTGGCCGTACCGATCGGGCTGACGGCGGCGATCTACCTGGCCGAATATGCCGACAGCCGGGTCCGGGCCACCATCAAGCCGATCCTGGAGATCCTGGCCGGCATCCCGACGGTGGTCTACGGGTTCTTCGCCATCCTGACGGTGGCGCCGGTGATCCGGGACTTCGGCGAGGCCCTGGGCATCGATGCGTCCTCCAACTCCGCCCTGGCGGCCGGGTTGGTCATGGGCATCATGATCGTGCCTTTCGTATCGTCGCTGTCGGACGACGTGATCAACGCCGTGCCCCAGGCGCTGCGCGACGGGTCGTCGGGGCTGGGGGCCACCAAATCGGAAACCATCCGCCAGGTGATCCTGCCCGCCGCCCTGCCGGGGATCGTCGGTGCGGTGCTGCTGGCCGCCAGCCGCGCCATCGGCGAAACGATGATCGTGGTCATGGCCGCCGGTCTGGCCGCAAACCTGACGGCCAACCCGTTCGAAGCGGTCACCACGGTCACGGTGCAGATCGCCAGCCTGCTGGTCGGCGATCAGGAGTTCGACAGTCCGAAGGCCCTGTCGGTCTTCGCGCTGGGCCTGGTCCTGTTCACGGTGACCCTGATGCTCAATGTCATCGCCCTTCGGATCGTGCAGAAATACCGAGAAAAGTATGACTGACACAGCCATCAGGCCCGGTGCCGCGGCGCCAGGCGTCCTGCACCGCCGGGTCGGCCACCACACCACCGATGCTGCGCGCGCCCGGCTGCGCCGCCGCTATCGGACGGAAGGCATCTTCAAGTGGTGCGGGATTGCCGGCATCGCCATCGCGCTGGCGATGCTGGCGACGCTGCTGATCACCACCATCGTGAAGGCGATCCCCGCTTTCACCCAGACCTATATCGAGCTGGAGGTCTTTCTCGATCCGGAGCGGATCGACCCCGCCGGCACCCGCGATGAAATCACGTTGCGCCGCGCCGACTACCAGGCGCTGGCCAACAATGCCCTCTATGAGTTCTTTCCCGAGGTGACCGGCCGGACCGACCGGCGCGACCTCCGTGGCATGGTCAGCCCCGGTTTCGACTTCGACATGCGCGAACGGATCCTGGCCGACCCCGACCTGATCGGCCAGACCATCACCGTCCGCACCGAGATGCAGGACAAGTACGACCAGTTGAACAAGGGGTTGATTTCCCGCGAGGTTCAGGGGCCTGGCCGGCCGCTGATCAGCGAACAGGAGCTGGGCTGGTACGACGCGCTCTACGAAGCCGGCATGATCGAGCGCAGCTTCAATTCGCGGTTCTTCACCGGCGCCAACAGCCGACAGCCGGAGCTGGCCGGCATCGGCGCCGCGCTGATCGGGTCGCTGTATCTGATCGCGGTGACGCTGGGGCTCAGCTTTCCCATCGGCGTCGCGGCGGCGATCTACCTGGAAGAGTTCGCGCCGAAGAACCGCATCACCGACCTGATCGAGGCCAACATCAACAATCTGGCGGCGGTGCCGTCGATCGTCTTCGGCCTGCTGGGCCTGGCGGTGTTCATCCAGTTCTTCGGCCTGCCGAACTCCTCGCCGCTGGTCGGCGGCATGGTGATCGCGCTGATGACGCTGCCGACCATCATCA